>NZ_JAUHIU010000004.1:0-372795 GCF_032381555.1 Bradyrhizobium sp. SZCCHNPS1003 | reverse complement strand
CGGTTCGATGAGCGGGGAAGGGAAACGGGGCGTTGCCGAATGGCCCAAGCCACCGCGCCCTTCCTCGACTCTACCGTTAAGACCTCCGCGCAGGGAATGCCGGTTGAAACGGCTTTGCCTGTGGTGACTGCCGCCTGCTTTTTGTTTGCAGGCGGGCCATGGGTGAGGCCTTCACCCGGCATTCCCTGCGCCCTCTCTTCTCTGATGAGGGTCTTGATCCAGCATCACTCGAGCGCAGATGCGCGGCGAGATTACAAAGACTTGCCCTGCAATGAGACACGCGACGGCCACCCCGCACTCCGCTGTCGTCCCGGCCTCCGCGCCGGGACCCATACCCACAGGGAGCCGTTTGAGGCACGATCGGAGTGGCCATCTCGTCCTCACAACATCTGCTGCTGCGTATGGATCCTGGATCGGCGCTTCGCCGACGCGAGCGTCGCCGAAGCTTGTCCGGGGCGACAGCGGTGTTGGGGCTGCTACCTGATCATCGCCGGTCCATGATCCGGCACGGCGACATCGAGCACGCGCAGTTGCACGCGCTCGACTCCCTGGTAGCGGTCGACGGTGAGCGTGCCGGCGACATGCAGGATCTGGCCGCGATGCTGAACCAGCGCGTTGCCGAGCTTCTGGCCGACGGAGCGGAACGCGATCGCGTTCACCATGGCGCCGTCGCCGGATTTGAAGCGCAGCTTCAGATGCGCCTGCCCGACCTCGTCGGCATAGACCAGTTGATGCGACGGCAGCGCCACGATCGGCTCCGGATTGCCGCTGCCGAAGGGACCGGCGCGATTGAGGGTCGCCACCAGCTCCGGCGTCGCGGCGCGCGCGCTGATGGCGCCGTCGATCAGGATCTCGTTGACGTGCCGTGCGTCGGCGACGTCGGCGGCGAGCGCGCTTTCGAGAAAGGCGCGAAACTCGGCCAACCGCTCCTTGCGCAAGGTGACGCCGGCGGCCATCGCGTGCCCGCCGCCCTTCATCAGGATGCCCTGCTCCACGGCATGGCGGACGGCCTTGCCGAGATCGACTCCGGGAATCGAACGGCCCGACCCGGTGCCGATGCCGCCGGGCTCGAGCGCGATCGCAAACGCCGGACGGGCAAACTTTTCCTTCAGCCGCGAGGCGACGAGACCCACGACGCCCGGATGCCAGCCTTCGGACGCCGTCACGATGACGGCGCCCTTGTCCTCCAGGCCGAGCGAGGCCAGCGCCTCGGCCTCGGCCTGCGCTTCGGCCTGCTGCTCGATGACGCGGCGCTCGCTGTTGAGGCGGTCGAGCTCGGCCGCGATGCGCGCGGCTTCGGAGATATCGCTTTCCAACAGCAGCCGCACGCCGAGATCGGCGCGGCCGATGCGCCCGCCGGCATTGATGCGCGGTCCCAGCATGAAGCCGAGATGCCAGGCTTCGGGCGGACCGTTGAGCCGGGCGACATCCATCAGCGCGGTGTGCCCAACATGGTCGCGCCGGCGCATCGCGATCAGGCCCTTGGCGACGAACGCGCGGTTGAGCGCGATCAGCGGCGCGACGTCGGCGACGGTGCCGAGCGCGACGTGATGCAGCATGCTGAGCAGATCCGGCTCCGGGCGCGTGCTGCTCCAGAAGCCGCGGCCGCGCAGCTCGCGATTGACCGCAACCAGCGTGACCAGCGTCAGCCCGACCGCGGCGAGATAGCCGAGGCCGGAGAGATCGTCGGGCCGGTTCGGATTCACCAGCGCGTCGACCTCGGGCAGTTCCTCGCCGCATTGATGGTGATCGATCACCACCACGGACATGCCGAGCCGCCGCGCCTCCGCCAGCGGCTCGAGGCTGGTGGTGCCGCAGTCGACCGTGACGAGCAGCGTCGCGCCCTTGGCCGCGAGCGCGCGGATGGCATCGACGTTCGGGCCGTAGCCTTCGAAGATGCGGTCGGGAATGTGGATCAGCGGATCGAGCCCGCAATGGCGCAGATGCCAGGCGAGCAGCGCCGCCGAGGTTGCGCCGTCGACATCGTAGTCGCCGAAGATCGCGACCTTCTCGCCCTTGACCGCTGCGTCGGCAATGCGCTCGGCCGCCGCCTCCATCTGCGTCACCGTGAACGGATCCGGCATCAGCTTGCGGATGGTGGGATCGAGGAAGTCGTTGACTTGATCGAGCTCGACCTCACGCCCCGCCAGAACCCGGGCCAGCATCTCCGGCAGTTGATAGCGCTGCACCATCGCAAGCGCGCGCGCCGCGCCGCGCGCATCCAGCCGGTCGCGCCACAATTTGTTGGTCAGCGACAGCCGCACGCCCAGGAACGCCTGCGGGGCGCTCAGGGGCAGTGCAAGGGCGGATGGTGCCATGACGCGCGGGGCCTCGCTTGCAGCGCAGCGATTCGAAACGGACGCCGTCGAATCTACAGCAACTGGCCTGCCTCAGCAGGTTCCATCCATGAAACCCACCAGAATCGTCCCAGAACTTGGCGGAACTCACAGGAAATCAGGGAAATGCCGCCCATATACGGCTGGTTGCCTAAAATTCGAGCTGCGTTCAATGGAGTGCATTAAACAGCCGTTAGGCGAACTCCGTAACATTTCAATCAATTATTACATCCGATTTGTCCGCCCTCTTCGTGCCGACCAGGAGGCGCGGCAACATGGAGTTCATTGCCGATGCTGACCGCGCCCGAGTTGAAGACGCAGCCCTCCGCCGCTCCGGCACAAACGACTCCCAAGGATGACGAGACCGACGTCTCGGCGCTGATCGCCCGGCTCACCGGCGAGGTCAATCAGATCGCCTGCGAGAAGACCAAGTCGATCCAGCAGATCACCAACCAGATGAAGATGCTGGCGCTGAACGCGCTGATCGAGAGCTCGCGGGTCGGCGCCCAGGGCGCGGGCTTCGCCGTGGTGGCCCAGGAGGTCCGCGCCGTCGGACAGCTCGTCGAGACCATCGCGCGCGAGCTGGAAGGCCAGCTCACGACCCGCACCGGCAATCTGAAGAGCTCGATCGAACGCATGACCGAGCGGGCGCGCGGCGAGCGCATGGTCGATCTGGCGCTGAATGCGATCGAGCTGATCGACCGCAATCTCTACGAGCGGACCTGCGACGTGCGCTGGTGGGCGACCGATTCGGCCGTGGTCGATTGCGCGGCGGACCCAGACGCCGCACGCGTCGCCCATGTCTCCGATCGGCTCGCGGTGATTCTGTCGGCCTACACCGTCTATCTCGATCTGTGGCTGTGCGATCCGAGCGGCAAGGTGATCGCCAACGGCCGCGCCGACCGCTTCAACGTCGTCGGCCAGAGCGTCGCCGACACCAAATGGTTTCGCGAGGCGCGCGGACTGCGCTCGGGCGACGACTACGTCGCCGGCGACGTCGAGTGCCAGCCGCTGCTCGGCAACGCCCAGGTCGCGACCTATTGCGCCTCGGTCCGCGAGGACGGCAAGGCCCATGGCAAGCCGCTCGGCGTGCTCGCCATTCATTTCGACTGGGAGGCTCAGGCGCGCGCGATCGTGCAGGGCGTCCGCGTCAGCGAAAGCGACAAGGCGCGCGTGCTGCTGGTGGATTCGAATCTGCGCGTCATCGCGTCCTCGGACGGCCAGGGCATTCTCAGCGAGCGGGTGTCGCTGAAGCTCGATGGCAAACGCAGCGGCTTCTATCAGGACATCTCCGGGCGCATGGTCGCGTTCCACGCGACGCCCGGCTACGAGACCTACAAGGGTCTCGGCTGGTACGGCGTGATCGTGTCGGGTGCGTGAGGCAGGAGGATCAGCAGCCGAGCCGGTCGGCGATGCCGCCGAAATCATCGGCAACGATGTCCCAGGCGCCGGTGGCCTCGAAGTCGCGGCTCTGCAGCGGGCCGTATTCGGTGGGGCGAGCGACGAAGGCGGTCTTGAGGCCGTAGCGTTGCGCCGCCTCGAGATCATTGTTGTGCGCGGCGACCATCATGACCTCAGCGGGCGCAAGACCAAGCAGACGCGCGGCGCCGAGATAGGTCTCGGGATCGGGCTTGTAGTGCGCGAACAGCTCTGCGGAGAGCACGAGGTCCCAGGGCAGACCCGCAAACTTCGCCATGTTGGTGAGCAGCGCGACATTGCCGTTGGAGAGCGGCGCGATGATGTATTTGGACTTCAACCGGGTCAGCCCGGCGACACTGTCGGGCCACGGATGCAGCCGGTGCCAGCCGCGGGTGAGATGATCGAGATCGGCTTCGGTGAGGCCGGTGATGCCGAGCTGCGCGACCAGCGTCTCCAGCGAGCGCCGGTGCAGCACGTCGAGGATGACGTAGCCGCGCTCCGGATGCCTCCGGACCTCATCCATCGAGCCGACATAGAGCCCGCGCCAGCCATCGACCAGCGCGGTCCAGTCGCCCTGGATGCCGCGGGTCTTCGACCACGCGGTGAAGTCGTTGATCAGGCTGGTGCGCCAGTCGACGACGGTGCCGAACACGTCGAACACCAGCGCCTTGACCATGGACAGATCGGACATGCTGAGCCGCTCTCCAATTTCGTCATTCCGGGATGCGCGCACAGCGCGCAGACCCGGAATCTCGCGCCACGGTCTCGAGATTCCGGGTTCACGCTCCGCGTGCCCCGGAACGACTGTGCTGGATCAGTCGAGGTGGAATTTCGCCAGCTGGCGGTGCTCGGCGCGGATGTAGCGCACCGTGCCGGTGACCGAGCGCATCACGACGGTCTCGGTCTCGATGACGCCGTCCTTGCGGAACTTGACGCCGGAGAGCAGCGAGCCGGTGGTGACGCCGGTGGCCGCGAACAGACAGTCGCCCCGGGCCATGTCCTCGATGCCGTAGATCATCTTGGGATCACCGACGCCCATCTTGTGGGCGCGCTCGCGCTTCTCCTCGGTGTCGAGGATCAGGCGGCACTGCATCTGGCCGCCGATGCAGCGCAGCGCTACCGCGGCCAGCACGCCCTCCGGCGCGCCGCCGGTGCCGAGATACATGTCGACGCCGGTGTTGTCGGGATCGGCGCAGTGGATCACGCCGGCGACGTCGCCGTCGGTGATCAGGCGCACGGCGGCGCCGGTCGAGCGCACGCCCTGGATGATATCGGCATGGCGCGGGCGGTCCAGCACCAGCACCGTGATCGCGCCCGGCTCGACGCCCTTGGCCTTGGCGAGCCGGCGGACGTTGTCGGCAGGCGTCGCGTCGATGTCGACGACGCCCTTGGCGTAGCCGGGGCCGACCGCGATCTTCTGCATGTAGACGTCGGGAGCATGGAGGAGCGTGCCGCCATCGGCCATCGCCATGGTCGCGATCGCGCCGGGCATGTTCTTGGCGCACAGGGTGGTGCCCTCGAGCGGGTCGACCGCGATGTCGACCCTGGGGCCGGCATTGAGGCCGACCTTCTCGCCGATATAGAGCATCGGCGCCTCGTCGCGCTCACCCTCGCCGATCACGACCGTGCCTTCGATCGGCAGCTTGTTGAGCTCGCGGCGCATCGCATCCACGGCGGCCTGGTCGGCAGGCTTCTCCTGGCCGTGGCCGCGCAGCCGCGCCGCCGATACCGCCGCCCGTTCGGTCACGCGCACCAGCTCCAGCGTCAGGATGCGCTCGAGCAGCAATTGTTGCGGGACAGAAATCTGCGTCGACATCGGTCAACTCCTCAAGACGTCACGGCGGACATCCGCCATCAAAATCTACCGCTCGCACGCCGCCCCCCCTGGGCGGCAGCCGGGCCAGGCGGTCGGCACGAATGGCCGTTCCCCGCCTGTCTACTCTCCCGGTTTGAGCATGAACCTATACCAAACGCCACGCGTTTGTTTGAGCAGGGACAAGCGGTTCCCTGTGCATCATGCGCTAGTTCTTCTCGATCCGGATCACCTGGGGCTTGCCGCTGATGACCTTGTCGCGCTGCACCGCCTGGAGCGCGCGATGCACGGCGTCCTCGTGGGTCGCGTAGGTGATCAGGATCACCGGGACCGGCGCGGACTTGCCGGCGGTCTTCGCCGGCTCGCTGCCGTTGGGATGCCGCTGCACGATCGATTCGATCGAGATCTTCTGCTCGGCGAGCCGGGTCGCGATGGTCGCTGCCGTGCCGGCATGGTCGCGCGCCATCAGGCGGATGTAGTAGCCGCCCTCGTGCCGCTCCATCGGGGCCTTCTCGGTCGCCTGCAGCTTATCGACCGGCCGTCCGAACGGCGCCGCGCGGATACCGCGCGCGACATCGGCGATGTCGGCGACGACCGCGGAGGCCGTGGCGGCGCCCCCTGCTCCCGGACCGACCAGCGTGATCGGCGGGATACCGTCGCCGTCGATCGTGACCGCGTTGGTCACGCCCATGACCTGGGCGATCGAGGAGGATTTCGGCACCATCGTCGGGTGCACCCGCTGCTCGATGCCCTTGGCGGTGCGCACGGCAACGCCAAGCAGCTTGACGCGGTAGCCGAGCTCAGCGGCCGCGCGCAGGTCCTCCGGCGCGATCGAGGAGATGCCTTCGACATAGACGGAGTTCTGCGCCACCTGGGTGCCGAAGGCGAGGCTCGCGAGAATCGCAAGCTTCTGTGCGGTGTCATGGCCGTGGATGTCGAACGACGGGTCAGCCTCGGCATAGCCCAGGCGCTGGGCATCCTTGAGGCACTCGTCGAACGACAGCCCCTCCTGCTCCATCCGCGTCAGGATGTAGTTGCAGGTGCCATTCAGGATTCCATAGACGCGGTTGATGCCGGTGCCGGCAAGCCCCTCGCGCAGGGTCTTGATCACCGGAATGGCGGCACCGACGGCCGCTTCGAAGTTCAGCGCGCCACCATGCTTCTCGGCCGCCTTGGCGAGCTTCAGGCCATGCTTCGCAATCAGTGCCTTGTTGGCGGTCACCACCGACTTGCCGGCCTTGAGCGCGGTGTCGATCGCCGACAGCGCGGGATCACCCGCGCCCCCCATCAGCTCGACCAGGCAGTCGATTTCGGGATCACCAGCCAGTGCGATCGGATCCTTGGCCCATTTGATCCCGGACAGATCGATGCCGCGCTTCTTGGCCTTCGACCGCGCCGTCACGGCGACGACCTTCACCGGGCGTCCCGTCCGCTCGGTGAGCACGCGCCCCTGACGCTCGATGAGACGAACGACCTCGACACCCACGGTGCCGAGGCCCGCGATGCCCACTCTCAGGGGTGCGACCATGGAATCAAAGAACCTGTCGAAAGGAAAATACGGGAGGGCTCAGCGCCGGTTGGCGATGGGAACGACGTTGTGCAACGTTTCGATCCCGCTTTCAAGGAAGCGGCGGACGCCGCGCGCGGCCTGCCGGATGCGCTGCTCGTTCTCGACCATCGCGATGCGGACATAGCCCTCGCCATGCTCGCCGAAGCCGACGCCCGGCGACACCGCCACGCCGGACTTCTCGACCATGAGCGTCGCGAACTGCATGCTGCCGAGGCTCTTGAACTTCTCCGGCAAAGGCGCCCAGGCGAACATCGAGGCCTCAGGCGACGGGATCTCCCAGCCGGCCCGGCCGAACGCCTCGACCAGCGTGTCGCGGCGCTTGCGATAGACATCGCGCATCTCGCGGATGCAGTCGTCGGGACCGTTCAGGGCAGCCGTGGCCGCGACCTGCACCGGGGTGAACGCGCCGTAGTCGAGATACGATTTCACGCGGGCGAGCGCTGCGATGATGCGCTCGTTGCCGACGGCAAAGCCCATGCGCCAGCCGGCCATCGAATAGGTCTTGGACATCGAGGTGAACTCGACCGCGACGTCCATCGCGCCGGGCACCTGCAGCACCGACGGCGGCGGGTTCTTGTCGTCGAAATACACCTCGGCATAAGCGAGGTCCGACAGGATGAGGATCTCGTGCTTCTTCGCGAATGCGACGAGGTCGCGATAGAAGTCGAGGCTCGCGACATAGGCGGTCGGGTTGCTCGGATAGCAGACGATCAGCGCGAGCGGCTTCGGGATCGAGTGAATGATCGCGCGCTCGGCCGCCTCGAAGAACTGCGGCGTCGGTTCCGACGGCACCGAGCGGATCACGCCGCCCGCCATCAGGAACCCGAAGGCGTGGATCGGATAGCTCGGATTGGGACAGAGAATGACATCGCCCGGCGCGGTGATCGCCTGCGCCACGTTGGCAAAGCCTTCCTTGGAGCCGAGCGTCGCCACGATCTGGGTGTCGGGATTGAGCTTCACCCCGAAACGGCGATCGTAATAGGCGGCCTGCGCCCGACGCAGTCCGACGATGCCGCGCGAGGCCGAATAGCGGTCGGTCCGCGGCTTGCCCAGGGTCTCCTTGAGCTTCTCCAGCACGTGCGGCGGCGCCGGCAGATCCGGATTGCCCATGCCGAGATCGATGATGTCGGCCCCGGCGTTCCGCGCGGCCGCCTTGGCCCGGTTGACCTGCTCGAACACGTAAGGCGGCAGACGGCGGATGCGATAGAAATCTTCCATGGGTCTCTCGGCTCCGGCAACCGGGGGCGGATTCGCCAGCAGAGCTGGCGCTGCGGCGACGCGGGCCATGCATTGAAACCGGTGCTGGATCAGGAGTTTAGCACGGGCTCGCGGCTTGGCTGGCAACGACACGCGGAGGTGTTGATTGCGGTGTTTTATCATGGCCGCCGCGCCACGCCAGACAATTACGCCGCTCAGAGCGGCCGATCTCCCAGCCCTTGGTCGCCTGGCCGATCATTTGGGCCTGGTGCTGGTGCCCGCCGAAGCCTGGCGGTCACGCGCCGCGAGCAACTCCTTTTCGATCTTGGCGCGCTCCTGCGGCGAAATGATCGGCGCATCGCGGTCGCGCGGCACGTCGTTGACGGGCAGATACCCGCCCGGCTCCTTGGGTCGGGCGACCGCATCCGCGTCGAGCGACGGCATGTCCGCGATTGGACTGGAGCACCCGGCAAGCGCGAGCGCGCCGAACACAACGAGCCCCGCAACAAGGGCGCGCCGTTCCGACCTCCAGCCTCGCCCCTGCGTCCCCACGCGCACGTCCCTCGGTCCCCAAGATCCAGTCAACGGTCCCCAGTCCGACCGCAGCGCGGCGCATTTTGCCGCAGTACAACCAATTGTCACTCGAAACGTTACCGGCTTGAACAGGAATTTCATCCAGCTACGTGATCAACATGTCGGAAGCGAGAGATTTCTTCGCAACGCAACAATCAGAAATCGAATTTGTCGCAAACTCGCGGATTATTGATCTCGCGCGGTGACGAGACGGTCCCGACGCGATAGTGTGATCGAGCCATGACCGACGTTCAGAACAGCAGCAATCCAGAAAAAACATTCGATGCGGAAGCGTTCGCGATGAACATCGCGAAAGCCATGGAAAGCAGCGGCAAGGCGCTCTCGGCCTATCTGAAGCCGCGCGAGACAGGCGAAGTTCAGGACCGGCCACCGACCGAATTGACCGAGGTCGTCAAATCCTTCACCGCCGTCGCCGACTACTGGCTGTCGGACAAGGAGCGCGCCAGCGACATCCAGACCAAGATCGCCAAGGGCTATCTCGATTTGTGGGGCTCGGCCTCGCGCCGTCTCGCCGGCGAAGACGCACCCCCGGCCATTTCGCCCTCCCCGCGCGACAAGCGCTTCGCCGATCCGGAATGGAAGTCGAACCAGTTCTTCGATTTCGTGATGCAGGCCTATCTGCTGACGACGCAGTGGGCCCAGGACCTGGTCCACAATGCCGAAGGCCTCGATCCGCACACGCGCAAGAAGGCCGAGTTCTACGTCAACCAGATCATCAATGCGCTGGCGCCCTCGAATTTCGTCCTGACCAATCCGGAGGTGCTGCGGCAGACGGTGGCGTCGAGCGGCGACAATCTGGTGCGCGGCATGCAGATGCTCGCGGAGGACATCGAAGCCGGCAAGGGCTCGCTGAAGATCCGCCAGTCCGACCCGGGCAATCTCGAGGTCGGCGTCAACATGGCGACGACGCCGGGCAAGGTGATCTTCCAGAACGAGATGATGCAGTTGATCCAGTACGCGCCGACGACCGAGAACGTGCTGCGCACGCCGCTGCTGATCGTGCCGCCCTGGATCAACAAGTTCTACATCCTCGATCTGCGCCCCGAGAAATCCTTCATCAAATGGTGCGTCGATCAGGGCCTCACGGTGTTCGTGATCTCCTGGGTCAATCCCGACAAAAAGCTTGGGACCAAGACCTGGGATGACTACATGAAGGAAGGCCCGCTCACCGCGATGGACGTCATCGAGAAGGTGACGGGCGAGATGAAGGTGCACACGCTCGGCTACTGTGTCGGCGGCACCATGCTCGCGACCACGCTCGCCTGGCTCGCCGACAAGCGCCGCCAGCGCGTGACCTCGGCGACGTTCCTTGCCGCACAGGTCGACTTCACCCATGCCGGCGATCTGCTGGTGTTCGTCGACGAGACCCAGATCTCGGCGCTGGAGCGCGACATGCAGGCGTCGGGCGTGCTCGAGGGCAGCAAGATGGCGATGGCCTTCAACATGCTGCGTTCGAACGACCTGATCTGGTCCTATGTCGTCAACAATTACCTGAAAGGCCAGGCGCCGCAGGCGTTCGACCTGCTGCACTGGAACTCGGACGCCACGCGGATGTCGGCGGCGAACCATTCCTACTACCTGCGCAACTGCTATCTGGAGAACCGGCTGACGCAGGGCACGATGGTGCTGGATAACACGCTGCTGGATCTCTCCAAGGTGAAGGTGCCGGTCTACAACCTCGCCACCCGCGAGGACCACATCGCGCCGGCCGACTCCGTGCTGTACGGCTCGCAATTCTTCGGCGGGCCGGTGAAGTACGTGCTGTCGGGCTCCGGCCACATCGCCGGCGTCGTCAACCCGCCCTCCTCCGGCAAGTATCAGTACTGGACCAACGACCAGATCCACGACATCTCGCTGAAGGACTGGATCAAGGGCGCGCAGGAGCACAAGGGCTCCTGGTGGCCGGACTGGCGCGAATGGCTGAGCCAGCTCGATCCGGAAGAGGTTCCCGCGCGCGGCGTCGGCAGCGAGGCCTATCCACCGATCGAGGATGCGCCGGGCTCCTATGTCCGCGTCCGCGCATAGCGTGATCCGCCGCGATTGACTATAACCGCTCCGTCCCGCCGGGACGGGACGGGAATCAGTTGAGGGGATCTCGATGACGCGCGAACTGTTCTGGCTGACGCTCACGGTCATTCTGACCGGCCTGCTGTGGGTTCCCTACATCCTGAACCGCTGCCAGGTCCGCGGCCTCACGGGCGCGATGGCCAACCCTTCCCGCAACGACAAGCCGCACGCGCCGTGGGCAACGCGGCTGATGTTCGCGCACGACAATGCGGTCGAGAACCTCGTGATCTTCGCGCCGCTGGTGCTGATCCTCAACGCGATCGACTATTCGACCAAATGGACCGTGCTCGCCTGCGCCGTCTATTTCTGGTCGCGGGTGGCCCACGTCATCGTCTACGCGATCGGCCTGCCCGTGTTCCGGACGCTAGCGTTCGTGGTCGGCTTCATCGCCCAGGCCATCCTGGCGCTCGCCATCTTCGGCTGGCTCTAGGCCGATCTGCTAGGGCAGATTGTCCCGCAGAAAGATATCGATGCGGATGCGCTCCTGGTCTGGACTGATCGGCTCCCCCGAGCAGTGCGCGAGCAGAATGCGCGCCGCCGAGCGCGCCTCGTGGCCGGGGTCCTGGTTGATGATGGCGTCCAGCGTTCCGCGGACCAGGAACCGCCGCGTGTGCTGGGTCAGCTCATGGGTGATCCAGACCACATCCCGGGCGCGGCCGGATGCCTCGAGCGCGTCGGCGATGCCACGGTTGCCGGCGCCGCAGCAGTAGATGCCGCGCAGATCCGGATGGCGGGCGAGCAGCGCGGCGGTCAGCTCCCGCGTGCGCTCGCTCTCATCGCGGCCCTCGATGGCCGGAAGCGCGAGCAGGTTCGGGTACTCGCTGGACAGGATCTGGTGAAAGCCGAATTGCCGCTCGGCGTGATCGCGCAGCGACAATGATCCCGCGATCACGGCAACCGTCCCCTCGCGGCCGCCGAGGTAGCGCCCCATCAGCGTGGCCGCCGTCCGTCCCGCGGCAGGGTTGTCGATGCCGACATAGTGCAGGCGGCGCGAGCTCGGGGCATCCGAGACCAGGGTCACCACCGCGACGCCGCGCGCGGTGAGCTCGTCGATCGCGGCGCGCACTCTGGGGTGATCCAGCGCGATGACCGCAACGCCCTGATAGGCCGGCGACAGGTTCTCCAGCGCACCGGCCAGCACGTCAGGATCGAACACGTCGACGTGGAGGATATCGATGAAGCCGCGCTGGCCGGCCAGCCACTCCGCCGTACGCTGGACCTGCTCGGTCAGGATGGTCATGAAGCTGTTGCCACCGGTCGGCAGCACGAAGGCAAAGCGGAAGCTCTGGCCGCGCGCGAGCCGTGCCGCTGCGACGTCGGCGCGATAGCCCAGCTTGGCAACAGCGGCCTCCACCCGGGCAACGGTCTTGGCACGCACGCCCTCGCGCCGGTTGATGACGCGGTCGACGGTGGCGAGCGACACGCCCGCCGTCCGCGCGACGTCCTCCAGCGTGGCCCGGACCGGTAACGGGTTCGCGTCAGCCGTCACTCGCGCGCCGCCCATAGCATGCCGCGGGTCATCAACGTCCGGATCTCCGGCACGTCGAGCTCGTAGGCGCGGTGGCCGAGCGAAGAATAGAATACCCTGCCCGCGCCGTAACGCTTCTTCCAGACCACCGGCATCACCACGCCCTCGATCCATGGGGCGTGCTCTCCGGTGAAGGTCGTGGTCGCCAACACCTCGTTGGCCGGATCGACATGCATGTAATACTGCTCGGAACGGTGCTCGAAACTTGTCAGGCCCTTCATGATGGGATCGTCCGGCCTGGTCAAGTCGACCCGGTAGTCGATGATGTTGCCGGGATGGGCGACCCATTGCCCGCCGCACAGGAACTGGTAGTCGACCGAATCGCGGAAGGCATCGCACATGCCGCCATGATGGCCGGCGAGCCCGACCCCGCTGCGCACCGCCGCGCAGAGATTGAGCGCTTCCGCCTTCTCGATCTTGGACATCGTGTAGATTGGAATGATTAGCGACAGATCGTGGATCGCAGGATCTGCGAACGCGGCCGTCGTGGTCTCGATCCGCACCTCGAAGCCTTCCGCCTTCAGCCAGCCGCGGATCATCGAGGCGCACAGATCGGGGTCATGTCCTGGCCAGCCGCCCCATACAATCATTGCCTTGCGCATGTCTCTGTCCTCAGTCGATCTGTCCGGTGTCGCGTCCAACAGGCAACATCGCCGGCCGCTCCACGCGGCTCTCGATCCTGACCCGCCGGCCTTCGTTTGCGGAGGTCTGGAACGCCTCCATGACCTCCAGCACGTGGAAGGCGAGCGCACCGCTGGCCCGATGCGGCCGGTCGTGCAGGATCGCGGTCGCCATGTCGGCGACACCGATGGAGCGGAACTCGCCGTCGACGTGACCATGCGTCAACGGCATCGTCTGCCAGTCGCCGCCGGTCTTGGCGACCTGGACCTCTCCACCGAAGCGGTTGGGGTCCGGCACCAGCATGCTACCCTCGGCGCCATAGATCTCGATGGGCGCGTGCCGGTGCTTCGGAACGTCGAAGCTCATCGTGACCGAGACCACCGCCCCGCTCTCGAACTCCAGCGTGCCCGCGACGTGGGTCGCTACCTCGACCGGGATCAGCGTGCCGTTCATCGGCTGGCTGGTGACAAGGCGCTCTGATCGCGGGCGCGCCGTGGAGCCCATGACGCTCGCGACCGGGCCGAGCAGTTGCACGAGATTGGTGATGTAGTACGGGCCCATGTCGAGCATCGGCCCGCCGCCGCGCAGGTAATAGAAGCCCGGCGCCGGATGCCAGCGCTCATGGCCGGGACAGCCGAAGAACGCGCTGCCCGCCACAGGCCTGCCGATCGCGCCGTCGTCGATCAGCTTGCGCGCGGTCTGGTGGCCGCCGCCAAGGAACGTGTCGGGCGCGCAGCCGACCCGCAGGTTCTTCTGCGCGGCAAGCTCGATCACCTTACGGGCTTCCGCGACGTCGATGCCGAGCGGCTTCTCGGAATGCACGTGCTTGCCGGCATTCAGCACGGCGAGACTGACGTCGGTATGGGCGAGCGGCACGGTGAGATTGATGACGATCTCGACGTCATCGCGCTTCAGCAATTGATCAACCCGCATCGCCGGCAGGCCGAAGGCTGCGCCCTGTCGCTCGGCTGCGTCGCTGCGCATGTCGGCGAGCGCCTTGATGTCCAGAACGGGGAAGCGCTGGGCTGCCTTCAGATAGGCGGTGCTGATGTTGCCGCAGCCGATGATGCCGATGCCGACTTTTCTCATTGTGGTCTCCGTGAGGTCCCGTTCATCCCTTGACCGCGCCCGATGTCAGGCCAGCAACGATGTGCTTCTGCGCCAGGAGGAACAGAATGATGGTGGGCAGGATGGTCAGGGTGATGAAGGCGAGGATCAGGTGCCACTCGGACGAATACTCGCCCTGATAGACCATGATGCCGAGCGGCCATGGATACAGCGCATCGGTGTTGAGCATCACGAGCGGCAGCAGATAGGCGTTCCAGCTGTTGACGAAGGTGATGGTGCCGACCGTCGCCAGGATCGGGCGCGACAATGGCAACGTCACGTAGCGGAAGAATTTGATATAGCTGCAGCCGTCGACCAGCGCGGCCTCGAGCAGCTCGTAGGGGATGTCCTTGAAGAAGCGGCGCAGCAGCAGCACGCTCATGGCGAGGCTGAAGGCGACCTGCGGCAGCGCGACGCCGAAATAGGTGTCGAGCAGCCCGAGATCGCGCACCTTGATGAACAGCGGCAACACCGCGGTCGCCGCCGGAAACAGCAGGCCGAGCGTCAAATAGTTCAGCAGCATCGAGCTGCCGTAGAATCGGACATGGGCAAAGGTGAAGGCCGCCATCGAGGCGACGATAAGAGTCAGGACGACCGTCAGCGTCGAGATGATCAGCGAATTGCGCAGCAGCTGCCAGTAGCGCCCGGAGAACAGGATGTCGGCATAGTTCTGCCACTCCCAGTGCTGCGGCAGGCCGAACGGATTGACGCGCAGCTCCCCGAGCGACTTGAAGCCACCGAGCAGCGTCGCGAGCAGCGGCACCAGCACGAAGATGGCGACGATGGCGAGGAACGCTGCCTTGAACAGCACGGCAGGATCGAACGGCGCCCTGGTGGCCTCGGCACTATTCATCGCGCATGAACCATCGCTTGTAGGTGAAGGCAAAGGTCACGCAGATCACGAACAGGATGACGCCGATGGCGCTGCCGTAGCCGACCCGCATGCGGGAGATGCCGTTGTTGTAGAGAAAGCTCACCATCGTATTCGAGGAGTCGGCGGGCCCTCCGCGCGTCAGCGGCATGACCAGGTCGAACAGCTGCAGCGAGCCGACAATGGCGAAGAACACCGAGAGCCGGATCGTCGGATGGAGCAAGGGAATGACGACGTGGCGCAGGCTCTGCGACCGCGTCGCACCGTCGATCCGGGCGGCCTCGATCAGGCTCTTGTCGATGCTCTGGAGCGCGGCGATGAACAGCATCATGTGGAAGCCGAAATACTTCCAGACGATCACGATCAGCACTGCCAGCATCGCCGTGTCGGTCGAGGCCAGGAGATGCGGCGGGTCGGCGCCAAAGCTGCGCCAGATCGAGGCGACCAGGCCGTAATCGCCGTCATAGACGAAGCTGAAGATCAGCCCGGTCGCGATCTCGGCGAGGATATAGGGCATGAAGAACAGCATCCGCAGCGCCACTGCGCCGCGGAACCGCTCCGCAAGCATCAAGGCCAGCGTCAGCGCAAGCGGCAGCTGGACACAAAGCGAGACCGCGACGATCAGACCATTGTTGCGAAGCGCGAGCCAGAACGCCCGTGTCTCCAGCACGAAGCGATAATTGTCGAAGCCGATCCAATGGGTCGGCCTGCCGAACCCATTCCAGTTGAAGCCCGAGTACCAGGCGGCCTCGCCGATCGGCAGCACCACGAACAGCGTGAACAGCAGCAGCGCCGGCGGCAAGAACAGGATCAGGACGGTGAAGCGGCCGTCCCAGCTCGGGCCACGCACCGCGCGTGACGAGAGCGATGCCGGCGACACATCCATCGCCGGCGAGCCCGCGAATGGCCTTGCCACGTCAGTTGCCCTGCTTCCGCGCCGCCTCGATCGCCTTGGCGGCGTCCTGCGGGCTCATGCTGCCACCCGCGATCTCCGCGGAGACGTCGTTGACGACGCGACCGACCGAGGGGCCGAGGCTCTGGTCATAAAAGTTCTGGTGATAGTTCGATTTCGCCAGATTGGCGGCGATCAGCTTCATGAAGGAGTTGTTGAGGCCTGCCTCCGCGCCCTGCACCACCGGGATGACGAAATTCCCTGCCGCCAGCCGTGTCTGCACATCTTTCGAGATGAAGTACTTCAGGAAATCGACCGCTTCCTTCGGCGAGCCCTTGGTGACCAGCCAGCCGGTGATGCCGCCGAGCGTATCAGTCGGCGCGCCCTTGCCGCCGGCCACGGTGGGAAAATCGAACCAGCAGATCTTGTCCTCGCTCAACCCGACCTTATCGGCAGCGAGCGCGCGCTGGAGATTGTAGACCGAGCTGATCGCCAGCGTCATCGCCGCCTTGCCATCGCCGAAATAACCGACCGCCTGCGGATTCTTGAAGCCAAGAAAGCCGTTCTGGAACGGCTGCAAATCGACGAGCTGCTTGAACAGCTCGCCTGATTTGACGAAGGTGTCGCCGGCAAAGCCGCCATTCTCGCCACGCAGCGCCGCGTCGAATGCCGGCTTACCGCCGATCCGCACCGCAAGATGCGTCCAGTAGAAATGCAGCGGCCATTTGTCGGCGCCGCCGACCACGATCGGGGTCACGCCGGCCGCCTTCAACGTCTTCACGGCGCTCAGCAGATCGTTCCAGCTCTTGATCGCCGTGGGATCGACCTTCGCCTTGGCCATCAGCTCCTTGTTGCAGACGAAGCCGACCTGCGACAGCGAGATCGGCAAGCCGTAGACGTGGCCGCTGTCGGTGAATGCCGCGAGCGCCGCCGGAGTCACGCTGTCGCTGTAGCCTTTCACCTGCTCAGTGATGTCCTCGAGCACGCCAGCCTCGATCTGCGCCTTCAGGACACCGCCAGCCCAGCTGTAGATGATGTTCGGCCGGTCCTTGGATTGCAGGATAGTCGGCAGCTTGGCCTTGTAGGCCTCGTTCTCGAGGAACTGCATCTCGATCTTGACGCCCGGATGCGACGCCTCATAGGCGCGGGCCACCTCCTCCCAGATCTTCACCTGGGCCGGATTGACCTCGATATGCAGCCATTTCACGGTCGTATCGGCGCTCGCGGCGTTGGCCCAGAGCAGGCATGCGGCAGCGGCGAGTCCCAGCTTCGCGAGCAGTCTCATCAGAAATCCTCCCAACCGTCTTTTTTGTTGCGGTAATCCTGTCCTCATTTTTTGAGGTACGCAACTGAAATTCTGACCGAGCAAACCTCAAACGTGTTCGCATTTGCGAACAGCTTCACGAGCAGACAGAGAGATTGCTAATTGGGCTGAGCAAGAATCGGCGGGCAGCCGCACGCGCCTTTCGCCTGGAAAATGCGGAGCGGACGTCTGCCGCACCGCGAAGGATCTGCTGGAGATCGCCTGGCGCTCAGGTGCAGCGCGCCTTGAAATCGGCAGCCACCAGTTTTGCCATCACGTCGTTGAGATGCGCCTGGTCGCGCGTCTCGATCACCAGCTCCAGCAAGGTCGCCTTCGCCGGCAGGTCGGAGAACGTGCGCTGATGCGACACCTCGATGATGTTGGCGCCGGCATCGGCGAGCAGGGTCGAGACGGCAGCGAGCTGTCCGGGACGATCGACGATGTCGATCGACAGCTGCGTCAGCCGCCCCTCGCGCGCCAGCTCGCGGGTGAGGACCGAGGCGATCAGCCGGGTGTCGATGTTGCCGCCGCTCAGCACAAGCCCGACATTGCGTCCGGCAAACTGCGCGGGGTGCGCGAGCACGGCCGCGAGACCGGCGGCGCCGGCGCCTTCGACGACCGTCTTCTCGATCGAGATCAGGGTGGCAAGCGCCCGCTCGATCTGCGGTTCGGTGACGAGCAGGATGTCGTCGACGAGATGGCGGATGATCTCGGTCGTGATCCGGCCCGGCGATTTCACCGCGATGCCCTCGGCGAGCGTGTCGCCGCGCATCGGCAGCTGACTGCCGCGGATGGCGTTGTACATCGACGGATAGAGCTCGGCCTGAACGCCGACGATGCGCAAGCCCGGCTTGATCGCGCGCGCCGCGACCGCCATGCCGGAAATCAGCCCGCCGCCGCCGATCGGCACCACGAGCGTATCGAGCTCGGGGACCACCGCGAGCATCTCCAGCGCCACCGTGCCCTGCCCCGCGATGATCAGCGGATCGTCGTAAGGATGGATCATGGTCATGCCGTGAGCCGCGCCGTGCTCCCTGGCGAACGCGCCCGCCTCCTCCAAGGTGGCGCCGAAAATCACGACCTCGGCGCCGTGCCGCCTGGTGTTCTCCACCTTCACCATCGGCGTGCCCACCGGCATCACGATGGTCGCGGGAATCCCGAGACGCCGCGCGTTGTAGGCGACACCCTGCGCGTGGTTACCGGCCGACATCGCGATCACGCCGCGTTCGCGCTGCTCGGCGGACAGCGCATTCAGCCGGTTCAGCGCGCCGCGCTCCTTGAACGAGGACGTGAACTGCAGGTTCTCGAATTTCAGCCAGATGTTGCATCCGCAGATCTCGCCGAGCGTCCGGCTCTGGTTGCAGGCGGTCGCGAGTACGGCGCCGTGGATGGTCGCCGCGGCGGCTCGCACATCGCTCACGGTGACGGCCAGCGCATTCAGATCGGTGGGGGTCATGGGTCTGCCCATTCCTCAGCGTGCGTCGTTGCACAGCGCGGCCGGCGGAACGCCGGCCGTCGCATGATGTTGCCGATCGTGCCGGGCGCTTCCGCGACCGGATGATCCAGATCGATCTTAGCTGCCGAGATCGGGCAGCCCGAGCATCAGCCGCATGTTCTGCACGGCCGCGCCCGACGCGCCCTTGCCGAGATTGTCGAGCCGCGCCACCAGCACCGCCTGGTGATGCTTGTCGCTGGCGAAGACGTAGAGCTCGAGCTTGTTGGTCTCGTTGAGCGCCTCCGGCTCCAGCCGGCCGCTCTTGGCCGCCGCACCATCGAGCGGCATCACCGAGACGTATTGGCTGCCGGCATAGTGCTTCGCCAGGGCGGCCTGCAGGTCTGAGCCAGACGGCTTGCCCGGCAGCGTGTCGAGCTGCAGCGGCACGGAGACCAGCATGCCCTGCCGGTAGTTGCCGACCGAGGGAATGAAGATCGGCCGCCGGGTCAGCCGCGAATAGAGCTGCAATTCGGGCAGATGCTTGTGCTCGAGGCTGAGGCCGTACAGCTCGAAGTTCGGCGCGGTGCCATTCTCAAAGGCCGCGATCATCGTCTTGCCGCCGCCGGAATAGCCGCTCACCGCGTTCACCGTGACCGGATAGTCCTGCGGCATCAGTCCGGCATCGACCAGCGGCCGCAGCAGCGCGATGCCGCCGGTGGGATAACAGCCGGGATTGGAGACCTTGCGCGCATTCCGGATCTTGTCGGCCTGGTCGGCGGCCAGTTCGGGGAAGCCATAGGCCCAGTCCGGCGCGACCCGATACGCGGTCGACGCGTCCAGCACCTTCGGCGCGGCATTTCCCATGCCGTCGATCAGCGCCACCGTCTCCTTGGCCGCATCATCCGGCAGGCAGAGGATGACGAGATCGACCTCCGCCATCAGCGCCCGCTTGGCCGCTGGATCCTTGCGCTTGTCCTCGGCGATCGTCTTCACGACGATGTCCGGCTGGTGCCGGAGCCGCTCGGCGATTCCCAAGCCGGTCGTGCCCGAGCCGCCGTCGACGAACACGGCGCGCGCCGCAGCCCCGGAGGCGGTGTGAGCTTTCGGCAAGTTGCTATCGATCACGGTCATGACACGCTCCTTGAGGGGTGGGTTTCGCCGGCAAAGGCCTGGGGCCGCGCCTGCCGCATGAGAGACGATATCTGTTGCGAGCCGATGTCGGGCCGCTCGCCGAGCCGGGTTGCGACCGCCGCATAGTCGGCTTCGGACTTGTGCTGGTTGAGCTTGAAACTGCCTTCGACCTGGTCGATCGTCATCACGATGCCGACGATCGCCTTGCGCATCGCCTCAAGCCGGCCAGCGCTCATCTTGTCCGAGGTCCACGGCGTTTTCGGCAACAGCCTTTGCTCGAACTTGGCACTGACCGCATCCACCTGCTCTGCGAGTTCCGCCTCCGACAGGATGCGTGCCGGGCCGGTCAGATGTACTGCCTGATAAAGCCAGGTCGGCACCTGATCGGGCGAGACGTACCAGTCGGCCGACACATAGGCATCGGCGCCGTTGACGGCGAGCAGCCACGGCGTCGCGCCGTCGGCGAGCTTCGCCAGCGGATTGCCGCGGGCGACGTGGAAGAACGCCTGCGGCGTGCCGTCGTTGAGCGCCCCGAGATGAAACGGCACGGAGGACGCGATCGGCTTGGTGCCGTCCGACGCGCACACCGTGCCGAAGCCGCGCGCGTCTGCAAAGCCGAGGCTCGCGGCGCGATCGGGCTTGAAGGGTGGTGGCGTGTACATCGGAAACTCCTGCTGGACGAAGGAGCCGCCTGATCAATCGCGCTGCAAGGAGAAAGTCTGCCGCGGGATTCGGATCCGGCGGCAGGGGCTGTGATCTAGACGCAGATCATCGCCCGTACCGCGGGGGTACGACGGCGCATTTCGGCGATCATGTTGGTCGCTGCGTTGATCATGGGGGCAGGCCTATAAGGCCGCCGGGTTCCTGCGTCAAGCTCGCAAGTCGGCCCGGTTCCCGTTTTTAGGGCTGGCATCAGACCGCATGCCACAGCCATTCCATGATGCGCCCGATGATGTCGCCGAACAGCAGCAGCACCGCCGACCACACCAGCGCCGACACGAAGTTGGCGATCTGGAACACCATGTAGGGCATCTCGAAAATGCCCGCCGCCAGCGGCACCGATGCACGCAACGGGCCGAAGAACCGGCCGATGAAGATGCTCGGCACGCCCCAATCGCGCACGAAGGCCTCGCCGCGCGGAAGCATCTCTGGGTAGCGCGACAGTGGCCACATCTGGGCGACACGATCCTTGTAGCGGTAGCCGAACCAATAGGAGAGCCAGTCGCCGAGCGCGGCGCCGATGCCCCCGGCCAGCCATATCGGCCAGAAGCTGATCCCGGTGGCGCCGATCAGGGCGCCGATCGCGACCAGGGCGCCCCAGGCGGGAATCAGGAGTGAGACAAAGGCCAGGGACTCGCCAAAGGCAAGCAGCAGGACGATCGGAGCAGCCCAGGCCTGATGGTCGCGCACGAAGTCGGCAACCGCGCGGCCAAAATCTTCCATCTGCTCGACGCCTTTCTGCTCCGGGGCGCTTAAGTGCTTGAAGGCCTTCGCGGTTCCCTGGCGCAGACTGGTACGCCACCGAACCCGCCCACTTCAAGTCACAACAACCGGCTGAACCGCGTGAACAGCGTCGATCCGGCGATCGGAACCGGCCAAGACGTGGCGGGCCGGTGAACGTCGTTGTTTCCCGGGTCATTGTTTTATGCCGGTCCATGGCATAGTCAGGCCCAACGATTCGTTCCATCTTGCGCACACGCAACATCAGATTCCATGGGTAAGCCGTTGAAATCAGCTGCAAAAGCCAAGGCCAAGGGCGTCACGGACCCGTTGGCGGCGTTCGCCGCAAAGGGCAAGGCTCCGGCCAAGCCAACCGCCCGCTCGGCGGGTGCCGAGGGCGATTACACCGCCCGTGACATCGAGGTCCTCGAGGGCCTGGAGCCGGTGCGGCGCCGCCCCGGCATGTATATCGGCGGCACCGACGAGAAGGCGCTGCATCATCTGTTTGCCGAGGTCATCGACAACTCGATGGACGAGGCGCTGGCCGGCCATGCCACCTTCATCGAGGTCGAGCTCGATGCCGAAGGCTTCCTCACCGTGACCGACAACGGCCGCGGCATCCCCATCGATCCGCATCCGAAGTTTCCGAAGAAGTCGGCGCTCGAGATCATCATGTGCACCCTGCACGCGGGCGGCAAATTCGACTCCAAGGTCTACGAGACCTCGGGCGGCCTGCACGGCGTCGGCATCTCCGTGGTGAACGCGCTGTCGACCCGGCTCGAGGTCGAGGTTGCCCGCAACCAGAAGCTCTACCGCATGGTGTTCGAGCGAGGCCACCCGAAGGGCAAGCTCGAGGAGGTCGGCAAGGTCGCCAACCGGCGCGGCACACGGGTGCGTTTCCAACCCGACCCAACCATCTTCGGCGCCAAGGCGACGTTCAAGCCGCAGCGCCTGTTCAAGATGGCGCGCTCGAAGGCCTATCTGTTCGGCGGCGTCGAGATCCGCTGGAAGTGCGATCCGTCGCTGCTGAAGGGCATCGAGGACGTTCAGCCCGAGGCGACCTTCCACTTCCCCGGCGGCCTGAAGGACTATCTGGCCGCCGCGATCCATGCCGACACGCTGGTCCATCCGGATATCTTCGCCGGCAAGTCGGGCCGCACCGGTGGCCATGGCGGCTGCGAATGGGCGGTCGCCTGGACCGCGGACGCCGACGGATTCCTGTCCTCCTATTGCAACACGATTCCGACGCCCGACGGCGGCACGCACGAATCCGGCATCCGCAGCGCGCTGCTGCGTGGCCTGAAGGACCACGCCGAGCGCGTCGGCCAGGGCAAGCGCTCGGCCAACATCACCTCCGAGGACATCATGGCGGGCGCCGCCATCATGCTCTCGGTGTTCGTGCGCGAGCCGGAATTCCAGGGCCAGACCAAGGACCGCCTCGCCACCGCAGAGGCTCAGCGCATCGTCGAGCAGGCCGTCAAGGACCCGTTCGATCACTGGCTGTCCGGCAACCCGGTGCAGGCGAATCGCCTGCTCGACTTCGTCATCGAGCGCGCCGAGGAGCGTATCCGCCGCCGTCAGGAAAAGGAGACGGCGCGCAAGACCGCGACCAAGAAGCTGCGCCTGCCCGGCAAGCTCGCCGACTGCACCGACGCGGGCACCGAGGGCTCCGAGCTGTTCATTGTCGAGGGCGATTCGGCCGGCGGCAGCGCCAAGCAGGCGCGCGACCGCAAGAAGCAGGCGGTGCTGCCGCTGCGCGGCAAGATCCTCAACGTGGCCTCGGCCGGCAAGGACAAGCTGACCGCCAACGCCCAGCTCGCCGATCTCGTGATTGCGATCGGCGCCGGCACCGGCACGTCGTATCGCGAAGAGGATCTGCGCTACCAGCGCATCATCATCATGACCGACGCCGACGTCGACGGCGCCCACATCGCCTCGCTGCTGATCACCTTCTTCTACCGGCAGATGCGGCCGCTGATCGACGAAGGGCATCTCTACCTCGCCGTGCCGCCGCTCTACCGGCTCACCCATGGCAGCAAGACGTTCTACGCGCGCGACGATGCCCATCGGGACGAGCTCCTGAAGCGCGAGTTCAATGCCAACGCCAAGGTCGAGATCGGCCGCTTCAAAGGTCTCGGCGAGATGATGCCGGCCCAGCTCAAGGAAACCACCATGGATCCGGCCAAGCGCACCCTGCTGCGCGTGGTTCTGCTGGCCGAGGATCGCGACGGCACCGCCGACTCGGTCGAGCGGCTGATGGGGACCAAGGCAGAGGCCCGCTTCGCCTTCATTTCGGAAAAGGCCGAATTCGCCAGCGACGAGCTGCTCGACGTCTAGCTTTTGACCCGATTTCACGCCTCGATTGCAGGTTCCATTCGCTCGCCTGGGCCTGCTTTTCTCTTTCTGTTTCAGTTGTTTACAGAAAGCTAAGGCGTCCCGCACCGCACTTTCCCCTCCGGTGTGGTCAACCGGCAACAGCTTTTGGGCACCAATCGGCTATAGTTCGGGCACATCTGGCGAGGGAATCGCCGCCGCAACCCGGCACCTGCGACATGACGATCTTGGGGAATTGAATATGAAAAAGCTTTTGCTTGCTGCCACTGCGCTGGTTGCGATCACGGGTGCCGCTTCGGCTGCTGATCTGGCGGCTCGCCCCTATGTGAAGGCTCCGATGATGCCGGTGGCGCCGAGCTGGACCGGCTTCTACATCTTCGGTGGTGCCGGCGGCGGCATCTGGGATGCAGACTCGCACACCAACTTCAACGGCGTGCCGGTGACGATCGATCAGCGCGTCGGCGGCGACGGCTGGTTCGGCACCGTCGGCGCCGGCTACGACTGGCAGTTCAATCCGTCCTGGGTCTTCGGTGTGTTCGCCGATGGTCAGTTCGGCAGCATGCGCGGCACCGTGCAGGACCAGATTGCGCCGGCCCTCACTGGCCGCATCAAGATGCAGGATGCCTGGGCCGCGGGCGCTCGCATTGGCTATTTGGTTGCTCCGAATGTCCTGTCCTACGTCAACGCCGGCTACTCTGGTTCGCATTGGTCGGGCACTGGTCTGACCACCCTCACCGGTGCTGCCTCGGGCTTGCATACCGACTCGTTCAACCGGAACGGCTGGTTCGTCGGCGGCGGCGTCGAGAACAACCTGAACATCTTCGGCATCTCGGCGCCGGGCTGGTTCATGAAGACCGAATATCGCGCGGCCTATTACGACCGCAAGGACATTGCCGTCCGCTTCGATGGCACCAATGCTCTGAGCACGGACTCGGTCAGCTTCAAGCCGTGGGTGCAGACCATCAGCACCTCGCTGGTCTACCGCTTCAATTGGACCGGCCCGGTCGTCAAGTACTGAGCCGAACGCACTCGGTCTTTCAATAAGACTGCGAAAAGCCCCGGTTGAACCGGGGCTTTTTGTTTTTGGCTCGGATATTGGCGGCTGGAGCGGCTGGTCATCTGCCGCGCCGGCCGCTAGCCTCCTCGTCACAAAACTTCACAAAAAAGACGGCAGCAGCGTTTCCGATGCTGTGACGCGGTCGATGAGGGAGGAAGTGGCCATGCGGAAATTCCTGATGATCGGCGGCCTGCTTCTGCTCGCCATCGGCCTGCTCTGGGTCGGTCAGGGCACCGGGGTGGTGGCATGGCCGCGGACGAGCTTCATGATCAACCAGCTGCAGTGGGCAGGCTACGGCGTCGGCATGGGTGCGCTCGGCCTGGTGATGATCTGGCAGGGCACCTGCTGATCTCTGACCACAACAATGGAGACACTGCATGGCGGGCCGTTTCGACCTGAGGGGCAAGGTTGCGATCGTGACGGGCGGCAACGGCGGAATTGGCCTGGGGATGGCACGCGGGCTTGCCGATGCCGGCGCTGACATCGCCGTGGTCGCCCGCAACGAAGCCAAGTCGCAGGCGGCAGTTGCCGATCTGGCGGCGCGCGGCGTCAACGCCATCGCCGTCACGGCCGACGTCAGCAACAAGGACGACGTCACCGCCATGGTCGCGCGCGTGACCGGCGAGCTCGGTCGCATCGACATCCTCATCAACAATGCCGGCATGAGCATCCGCAAGCCGCCGCACGTGCTCGAACTGGAGGAGTGGCAGCAGGTGATCGACACCAATCTCACCAGCGCCTTCCTGTGCTCGAAGGCCGCCTACCCGGCCCTCAAGGCGAACGGCGGCGGCAAGATCATCAACATCGGCTCGATGCTGTCGATCTTCGGCGCCAGCTTCGCGCCGGCCTATGCAGCCAGCAAAGGCGGAATCGTGCAGTACACGCGCGCCTGTGCCTGCGCCTGGGCGCCCGACAACATCCAGGTGAACGCGATATTGCCGGGCTGGATCGACACCGACCTGACGCGCGCGGCGCGCAGCCAGATCGACGGCCTGCACGACCGCGTGCTGGCGCGCACGCCCGCGGCACGGTGGGGCGACATCGACGACTTCGCCGGCATCGCCACGTTTCTGAGCTCATCGGCCTCGGACTTCGTCACCGGCACAGCCATTCCCGTCGACGGCGGCTATTCGATCATGGCGTAGCCAAGGCCTCAGCGACGAAAGCTCTTGATCTCGGAAACGCTGCCGTCACGATAGGTCAACTCCACCGAGACGAACTTCGTCGCCGGCGGCAATTTCAAATAGGGCGTGGCGTTGGATGGAATCGCGATGGGATCGCGCATGTCACAGCCGGGCATGTTCAGGACCTTGTCCGGCACGGCCGTGTCGACGCCGATGCGGACCTCGCGGATCGCGCAGCGATACGACATCAGGTGCGTGTAGTAGACCAGGAGACCGTTGAACTCGCGGAACGACAGCCAGCTGGTCGCCGTCATGTCGAGGATCTTGCGCTGGTCACGCACCAGCGCGGCCTCCGGCTCGAACCGGATCGGGAACGGCCCCTGCATCTCGCCCGTCGCATCGACATAGCGGACCTGGATGGTGCCCGCGGGCGCATCCGCCGACAGCTGGATCGAAGGATTGGGCATGCGCTTGCGCGTGCGCGGATCGAGCACGTCCATGAAGCCGGTCTCGCGAAACTCCCCTGCCTCACCCATGCGCCAGGAAATACCGAGCGTCGGATCGGCGATCGAGAACGTGACGGTCCAGCCGCCATTGTGGCGCGAGAACATCGCAATCGGCGCGTTCAAGCTCTCGTTCGCCGGAGGGATGCGTGGCGCAGAGACGGGAGGCAGCGCCGCGAGCTTCGGCTGCGGCTCGGCCGGCTTGTCGGCCGCGGCCGGGCCCTTCGCCATGCCGTTGAGAAACACATCGTCGACCATCTGGTCGAAATAGACCGGAATCTGCTTGTGCCGCACGGTCTCGGCGAGTTCGCTGACCAGACGGCGGGTGCGCTGTGCGACCTGCACCAGATTGACGCCGGGCTGCGTCAGCTCCTTGGCGAAGGTGCGCGTGAACACCGAGTTCGGATTGGCGTCATCGTTGGAGAGCCGATCGAGCGCGGTCTGGCGCGGACCGGCCGAGAACACCGAGAATACGCCTTCGGGCAACTGCGTCATCGGGGCCAGGCCACCCCCGCCCGCCACCGCGCGGGTGCCCGAGCGCTCGAACGGATTGTTGCGGCAGGCGTCGAACACCAGGATCGAGGTGCGCGCCTTCTTGTTCTGCAGCCGCTCGATGACGCGGTCCGCGAGGATCGAGGCGTCGCGCACCAGCTCCTCCTGCCCTTCGGTCGCCGCCGGCACGTCGGTCGGCAGCAGGAAGTTCTGACCGGCAATCTCGAAGCCGTGGCCGGCATAGAAGAAGAACGCGGTGTCGCCCGGCTCGACGGCATTGTCGAACGCCAGCAGCGTCTGGCTGAACTGCTGGCGACTGAGATTCTCCGCGACCATGACATTGAAGCCGAGCTGCTTCAGCGTGTCGCCCATCGTGCGCGCGTCGTTGACGGCCTTCTGCAGCTTCGGAACGTAGCGGTAGTCGTTGTTGCCGATCACGAGCGCAACGCGCTTCTCGGCATGCGCGGCGGCCGGCGCCAGAACCACCGCCGCCATCGCCAGCCCGCACGCCAGCCACGTCCGCATCGATCTCATCGTCCGTCCCTGCCTTCATTGCGTGGGCTGCCGCCATCGATAGTCGGCGGCACGCCGCCACCGGTTCATCTCCGAGGCGCCCGCGGGCCGCTCCAACTCCCTGCCGAACACACGCCGCAATTCCGTCGACAATTCGACCAGAGCGCTTTCCGCCAACGGCCGGCCAGAGCTTCGGAGCAGCCGAATACGACAGCTCGACGACAGGTTGCCCGCAAATAATGCAAAAACATTAAGCTTTTTCGGTACTTCGTTCCCCTCTTCCATTGACTTTGCAGGATTCGCCCCTATCTTCCGCAGCAGCGCGGCCGGATCGCATCCGATTCCTGAGAGATTGACCGCGGGTCGGCGTTAGTCAGAAAACCCCCAGCTTCCTTAGAGCATGCCGTTTCGGGGTTGAGCGCGACCACAGCCTTTTACCCCTCGATTCCTAACGGCGGCGTCGAACAGAGGCCCCGTGCCTATCGGCGCGTGACATAGAGGCTCGATGTCTTTTTCCAATCTCGGCTTGTCCGACAAGGTGTTGGCTGCAGTTGCGGCCACCGGTTACACCACCCCCACGCCCATTCAGGAACAAGCGATTCCTCACGTCCTGGCGCGCCGCGACGTGCTCGGCATCGCCCAGACCGGCACCGGCAAGACCGCCGCGTTCGTCCTGCCGATGCTCACGATCCTCGAGAAGGGCCGCGCCCGCGCACGAATGCCGCGCACCCTGATCCTGGAGCCGACCCGCGAGCTGGCCGCCCAGGTCAAGGAGAATTTCGATCGCTATGGTGCCGGGCAGAAGCTCAATGTCGCGCTCCTCATCGGCGGCGTCTCCTTCGGCGACCAGGACGCCAAGCTGACCCGCGGGGTCGACGTGCTGATCGCCACGCCGGGCCGCCTGCTCGACCATACCGAGCGCGGCGGATTGCTGCTCACCGGGGTCGAGCTCCTGGTCATCGACGAAGCCGATCGCATGCTCGACATGGGCTTCATCCCGGACATCGAGCGCATCTGCAAGCTCGTCCCCTTCACCCGCCAGACGCTGTTCTTCACAGCAACCATGCCGCCGGAAATCCGGCGCATCACCGAAGCCTTCCTGCACAACCCGCAGAAGGTCGAGGTCTCCAAGCCGGCCACGACCGCCGTCACCGTGACCCAGTTGCAGGTCCCATCCGGACGCGAGGCGCATCAGAAGCGCGAGGTGCTGCGCAGGCTGTTGCGGAACGCCAAGGATCTCAACAACGCGATCATCTTCTGCAACCGCAAGCGCGACGTCGCCATCGTTCACAAGTCGCTGCAGAAGCACGGCTTCAGTGTTGGCGCCCTGCACGGCGACATGGACCAGTCGGCCCGCACGGCCGCGCTCGATCAATTCCGCAAGGGTGAACTGCCCTTGCTCGTCGCCTCCGACGTCGCCGCACGCGGCCTCGACATTCCGGAAGTCAGCCACGTCTTCAATTTCGACGTGCCGCATCATTCCGACGACTACGTTCACCGCATCGGCCGCACCGGCCGTGCCGGACGGACCGGCACCGCAATCTCGATCGTGGCCCCGGCCGACCAGAAGTCGATGGTCGCCATCGAGAAGCTGATCGGACAGGGCATTCCGACGATCGAGGGCGACTACGAGGTGCAGGAATCCTCGGGCGACGAGGACACGCGTGAGCGCCGTCCGCGTGACGCCGCGCGTCGCGGCAGCCGCGGCAAGGCGCGGGAGCGCGATGCGGCCCCTCGCGAGCGTGATGCAGCCCCGCGCGAGCGTGAGCCGCGGGCGGCAGCGCCGCGCGCCGCACAGGCAAATTCTCCTCGGCCTGCCGCGCCGAGCGCTCGCAAGGAACAGCCTCGTAACGAACAGCCTCGCAATGAAGCGCGGCGGCCGCGGCGCGACCTCGACAACGAGCCCGCTGATCACTCACATCTGCCGGCGTTCCTGCTTCGCCCGGTGAGGGCACCGCTTCCCTGAGCAAGCAAGATTCCGGGCTGTTCCAAATGTGGTCGCCCGGAACGTCGCGTCCGCAAAAAGATCAGCTGCCGCTTCCGTCAGACATGAGACTTAAGTCGACGACAGCGCTGGAGCTATCAGCGAGGCGCACACCCGAGCGAACAGCTCCAGCCCGCTTCAGCAAGTTCCCAGAAGCATCCTATGTAGCTCATTGAACATATGAGGTGCCTTTCCCGTATGCGTGGCTTGGGTGTATCCGGGATACTACGGCCGTATTTACCCCTGGTTCACAAACGTCCTTTAGCTTGGCCGGCATTGTTTATTTCATTGCTGTGACGACGGCGACGCGGGCGATTGGGGAGAACCTGTGGTGGTCAATGCGCTTGACGAACACGAACGCACGATAGGCTTCGCCGAAGTCGCGCTCAGCCAGATCAGAACGCTTCGCCATTCGGCCAATCCGCGCAATTACGAGGTCTGGTACGTCTACGCGACGGGCTACAACGCACCGCTGAACGAGATCATCAACGAGACGCTGTCGCGCAACGGCAAGCTGTCGCAGTCCGATCTCGATCAGCTGTACGACTCCTACCTCGCGCAGCTCAAGACGTCGGATCGCATCGACAAGGTCGGCGCGCGCGTCGTCGGCGAGATCGACGACCTGGTGAACATGCTCACCGATGCTCTCGGCAGAACGGCGAGCTACGATGCGAGCCTCGCGGGCGCCGATCAGCGGCTCGCGTCGGCGACCAGCCGCGAGCAATTGGTGGACATCATCGAGGCGCTCACCGATTCGACCAGGCAGATGCGCGAGACCAACCGGATCCTCGAAGAGCGGTTGACGCTGTCGAAGGACGAGATCAGCGGGCTGCAGCATAGCCTGGAGGTGATCCGGGCCGAGAGCCTGACCGATCCGCTCACCGGCCTCGGCAATCGCAAATATTTCGACCGGATGATCGAAACGACGGTGCAATCGGGGCTCGCGACCCAACAGCCGCTGTCGCTGCTGATGTTCGACATCGACCATTTCAAGTCCTTCAACGATTCCTACGGACATCTCACCGGAGACCAGGTGCTGCGCCTGGTCGGGATGACCCTGAAGCACGCCATCAAGGGGCAGGACATCGCGGCGCGCTACGGCGGCGAGGAATTCGCCGTCGTGCTGCCGAACACCTCGCTGCAGCACGCGCTGACCGTCGCCGATCACATCCGCCGCGCCGTGACGGCGAAGGAGCTGAAGAAGAAGTCGACCGGGGAGATCCTGGGACGTGTGACGATCTCGGTCGGCGTGTCGCTGCTGCGGGCCGGCGACGATACCGATACGCTGATCGAACGCGCCGACGCCTGCCTCTATGCCGCCAAACGCAACGGGCGCAACAAGGTGGTGTGCGAGAACGATCCCGAATACGCGACGACGACGCGAGGTCGGGTGGCCTGACTGGACGGTGCCGGCGTTGCCCCGGCAGCAGCATCAACGCGTCCGCGATGATGGCGTGCGGGATTTCTGTCGGCCCGACGCTGCTGTCGCACTGCGCGTCTTGCGACCTGCCGCGGGCGCTTTGCGGATCGTCTTGGCGACCTTCCGCGTCTTGGCCGGCTTGGCCGTTTTCGCCGCTGGCTTGGTCGCACCGGGCTGCACCCCGCCACGTGCCGGACCCTGCTCGCGCCCGCGGCGAGATGCCGCCCGCTTCCTGGTCTGCTTGCTCAGGGCCGCTCTTTGCGCCGCTGCAAACGCATCTCTGGCCCATATCGCGAACTCGTCGGAGTCGTCGAACAGATGCGCCGGCACTTGCCAATACGAGCGCACCGTCATGGTCCGCGCGCGGGTCTCGTAGGAGAACGGCTTGGATCCGGCCTCCTCGAACCTGGCAAAGCTGGTTTCATCAGCACGGAGATAAAGGCCGCTGCGCAGCGCAAGCGCGAAGTTGATGCCGTCGGCGGAGATGCCGAAGCCGGAGAACATCCGCCGGATCGTGACCGGACCGAAACCGGCGAACAGATCGATCAGGAATTCGCGGTCCATCGCACCAGCTCTCGCCAACGCCCCAGTTGCCCGCCTGGAGTTTTCGGTCGAGAGGGTGGCGCGTGTCAATGTCCGGAACGCGACAGCTCCGGTGCCGCCCTGGCTGAAAGCGGACGATCAGACCTCGGCCGGCTTGAGCTGAACCGACTCGCCGCAGCCGCAGGCGCTGATCTGGTTCGGATTGTTGAACACGAACTGCGCCTGCATCTTGTCGGCCTGATAGTCCATCTCGGTGCCGAGCAGGAACAGCACGGCCTTGGGATCGACCAGGATCTTGACGCCCTTGTCCTCGACGACCTCGTCGGTCGGCCGGATATCATGGGCATATTCGACCGTGTAGGACTGACCGGCGCAGCCGCCATTCTTGACACCGACACGCAATCCGATGATCTCGGACTCGGCGCGATCAGTGAGCTCACGGATGCGCCTGGCCGCCGCATCGGTGAGCCGCATCACCTGCGGACGGGGCCGCGGCTTGGGCTTGGCAACAGGCGCTGTCGAATTCGTCGTGCTGGTCATGGCGTCATCCCGGCGGGGTATGTGATCCGCCCTTACTATTCAAACTTCGTGCCCGCTCGTCTCACCACATGTTCAGGACGAGCCGGGCCTCGTCGCTCATCCGGTCCGGCGTCCATTGCGGCTCCCAGACGATGCTCACATTGACCACGCCGACCCCCGGAACGCTGGCGATCGCGTTTTCCACCATGGTCGGCAACTCGCCGGCCGCCGGGCAGTTCGGCGTCGTCAGCGTCATCAGGACGTCGACGCTGCGATCGTCCTTGATGTCGACCTTGTAGATCAGGCCGAGTTCGTAGATGTCGGCCGGGATCTCCGGATCGAACACCGTCTTCAGCGCCGCGATGATCTCGGTGGAGAGCCGCTCGGTCTCCTCCGGCGGCAGCGCCGAATGGGTTTCGACAGTCTGAGTTTTGACGTCGGCCGTGTCGGTCATGCAAACAATTCCCGCGCCTTGATCAATGCCTGTGCAAGCTGATCGACCTCTTCCCTCGTATTGTACATGCCAAACGAGGCCCTGCAGGTCGCCGTGACGTTGAATCTCTCCAAAAGCGGCATCACGCAGTGCGTGCCCGCGCGCACCGCGACGCCCTGGCGATCGATCACGGTCGCGATGTCGTGCGCGTGCGCGCCCTTCATCTCGAACGAGATGACCGGGCCCTTGCCCTTGGCGGTGCCGATCAGCCGCAGCGAATTGATCTCGCGCAGCCGATCCTGGGCATAGGTGAGCAGGTCGTGCTCGTGCGCGGCGATGCGCTCCTTGCCGACCGAATTGACGTAATCGATCGCGGCGCCCAGCCCGACCGCCTCGACGATCATCGGGGTGCCGGCCTCGAATTTGTGCGGCGGATCGCCATAAGTGACCCAGTCGCGCGCGACCTCGCGGATCATCTCACCGCCGCCATTGTAGGGGCGCATGGCAACGAGGTGGTCGTACTTGGCGTAGAGCACGCCGATGCCGGTCGGCCCGTACAGCTTGTGGCCGGTGAAGACATAGAAGTCGCAATCGATGTCCTGGACATCGATTGCGAGGTGCACGGCGGCCTGGCTGCCGTCGACCAGCACAGGGATGCCGCGCGCATGCGCTGATCGCACGACCTCCTTCACCGGAACCAACGTGCCCAGCATGTTCGACATCTGCGTGATCGCGACCAGCTTGGTCCTGTCCGTCAGCAGCTTCTCGAACTCGTCGATCAGGAAGTTGCCGTCATCGTCGACCGGAGCCCACTTGATCACGGCGCCCTGGCGCTCGCGCAAGAAGTGCCACGGCACGATGTTGGAATGGTGCTCCATGATCGAGAGCACGATCTCGTCGCCTTCACCGATGTTCGGTCCGCCCCAGGAGGATGCGACGAGGTTGATCGCCTCGGTCGCGTTGCGGGTGAAGATGATCTCTTCACTGCGCCGCGCGTTGAGGAAGCGCGTGACACGCTCGCGGCCGCCCTCATAAGCTTCGGTCGCGGCATTGGCGAGATAATGCAGGCCGCGATGCACGTTGGCGTATTCGCTGGTGTAGGCCTGCGTCATGCGGTCGAGCACGGCGCGCGGCTTCTGCGCCGACGCCGCATTGTCGAGATAGACGAGCGGCTTGCCGTAGACCTGCAGCGCCAGCGCCGGAAAATCTTCGCGGATGCGGGCGACGTCGTAGGAGCCGTTTGAGACAGCGGGATGCGTGCTCATGCGCGCGCCTCCATCCAGTCCTGGGCGGCGGCGATGACGCGCTCGCGCAGGCCATCATCCTCGATCGCCTCGATCGCCTCACCGACGAAGGCCTGGATCAGCAGCGCCTGCGCCTGCTTCTCGGGCAGGCCGCGGGCGCGCAGATAGAACAGCAGGCTTTCGTCGAGCGCGCCGGCAGTGGCGCCGTGGCCGCAGGAGACGTCGTCGGCGAAGATCTCGAGCTCCGGCTTGCTGTCGGCCTCGGCCTCGTCGGACAGCAGCAGCGCCCGCGTCATCATCTTGCCGTCGGTCTGCTGCGCGTCGGGGCGCACGATGATCCGGCCCTGGAATACCGAGTGGGCACGATCGTCGAGCACGGCCCGGAAGTTCTCGCGGCTGGTGCAGCCGGGCACCGCGTGATCGACCACCAGCGTCAGGTCGCCATGCTGCTTGTCGCGCAGCAGGTTGACACCGTTGATGATCAGCTCGCTGCCTTCGCCCTTGAGAGTAATGAAGCCCTGCAGACGACTGACGGCGCCGCCTGTTGTCATGTTGAAGAGATTGAGTTTCGACCGCGCACCGACCTCGTACTTGGCTGAAGTGATGTTAACGGCGTCCCTGGCATCGCGCATCAGGCGAATGGTGGACAGCGCAGCGTCATCACCGAGGGAGACGACCACGGCGTCATTGGCCTGATAGCCTGAGGCACCATCGGCTGCGATCGCGCTTTCGATCAAAGTCGCCTGCGCGCCGTTCCCTACCGAAAGATGCGAGCGGCTGGCACGCGATGCTTGCGATGCTGTCGCGATGTGAATGATCTGCAGCGGGTTCGAGAGCTTTGCACCATCCGCCACGGAGATCAGGACACCATCGGTCGCAAGCGCCCCGTTCAAGATGACCATGGCATCGTTGACGGTCGTTTCCAGCAGCCGCTCGCTGCCGGCGCTTTGCAGCGCCTCGCGCAGCGTGTGAACCTTGACACCATCCTCGGAGGCCGAAATATCCGAGAGCTCCGCCACGAACACGCCGTCGACCAGCACCAGCTTCCGAGCACCGTCGACGGCAACAGAAGCCAGCACGGCTTTGGCCCGCGCCAGCGCCGCCGCGTCCGGCGCGCCTGCCAGCGGCAGCACCTCGCGCATCAGCACACGAAGATCGGTGTACTTCCATTCCTCGATACGACGGTGCGGCAGGCCGGTACGCTCGAAAGCCGCGAAGGCTTCGCGCCGGATATCCGCGACCTTGCCGACGCCGGGCAGCCGGCCCTGGACGGCAGCAAAGACGCTGCTCGCCACGGTGCCGCTGTCGTTCTTGACCAAAGCTACGTTCATCACAGATCCATTCACGCAGCGATCAGGCCGCGTCTTCGAACTGGGCGTAACCGGATGCCTCGAGCTCCAGCGCGAGCTCCTTGCCGCCGCTCTTCACGACGCGGCCCTTCGACATCACGTGAACGACGTCGGGCACGATGTAGTTCAGCAGCCGCTGATAGTGGGTGATCACGATCATCGAGCGTTCCGGCGAGCGCAGCGCGTTGACGCCGTCGGCGGCGATGCGCAGCGCATCGATGTCGAGGCCGGAATCCATCTCGTCGAGGATGCACAGCGACGGCTGGAACAGCGCCATCTGCAGCACCTCGTTGCGCTTCTTCTCGCCGCCGGAAAAGCCGACATTGACGCCGCGCTTGAGCATGTCCTGCGGAATGCTGAGCGATTTCGAGATCTCGCGCACCTTCCTGAGGAAATCCGGCGTCGAATACTCCTCCTCGCCGCGCGCCTTGCGCTGCGCGTTGAGCGCGGTGCGCAGGAACGTCATGGTCGCGACGCCTGGAATCTCAACCGGATACTGGAACGCCAGGAACACGCCCTTGGCGGCGCGCTCGTCCGGCGCCATCGCCAGGAGATCCTCGCCCTTGAACAGGATCTCGCCGCCGGTGACCTCATAGCCCGGCTTGCCGGCGATGACATGGGAGAGCGTCGACTTGCCGGAGCCGTTCGGCCCCATGATGGCGTGCACCTTGCCGGCGTCGATCGAAAGCGTCAGGCCGTGGAGAATCTCGCGCTCCTCGACGCGGACCTGCAGATTGTTGATTTCGAGTAGTGCCATAATCTGTTTCCGCTCAACGCTTGCCCTGGAGCAACCGATCGATCGGGTCCGAGGGCGGATGATGTTGATGTCAGCAAGAGCGGGCCGCGCCGCGGACCCGCTCCCATGTGGTCTTAGCCGACCGATCCTTCGAGGCTGATCGAGATCAGCTTCTGCGCCTCGACCGCGAACTCCATCGGCAGCTGCTGCAGCACGTCCTTGACGAAGCCGTTGACGACGAGGCCGACCGCCTCCTCCTGCGAAAGGCCGCGCTGGACGCAGTAGAACAGCACGTCCTCGGAGATCTTGGACGTCGTCGCCTCGTGCTCGAAAGTGGCCGAGGAATTCTTGGCCTCGATATAGGGCACGGTGTGCGCGCCGCACTTGTCGCCGATCAGCAGCGAATCGCAGGCGGTGAAGTTGCGCGCGTTGGACGCCTTGCGATGCGCCGTCACCAGGCCGCGATAGGTGTTCTGCGAGCGGCCTGCGGCGATGCCCTTGGAGATGATCCGGCTGGTCGTGTTCTTGCCGAGATGGATCATCTTGGTGCCGCTATCGACCTGCTGATAGCCATTCGAGATCGCGATCGAATAGAATTCACCACGGGAATTGTCGCCGCGCAGGATGCAGCTCGGATATTTCCAGGTGATCGCCGATCCCGTCTCGACCTGGGTCCAGGAGATCTTGGAATTGTCGCCGCGGCAGTCGCCACGCTTGGTGACAAAATTATAGATGCCGCCCTTGCCTTCCGAATTGCCCGGATACCAGTTCTGCACCGTCGAGTACTTGATCTCGGCGTCATCGTGCGCGACCAGCTCGACCACGGCCGCGTGCAGCTGGTTCTCGTCGCGCTGCGGCGCGGTGCAGCCCTCGAGATAGGAAACGTAGGCGCCCTTGTCGGCGATGATCAGCGTGCGCTCGAACTGGCCGGTGTTGCGCTCGTTGATGCGGAAGTAGGTCGACAGCTCCATCGGGCAGCGCACGCCCGGCGGCACGTAGACGAACGAACCGTCGGAGAACACCGCCGAATTCAGCGTCGCATAGAAATTGTCCGAGGTCGGCACCACGCTGCCGAGATATTTCTGCACCAGCTCGGGATGCTCGCGGATGGCTTCCGAGATCGGCATGAAGATCACGCCGGCCTTCCTCAGCTCCTCCTTGAACGTGGTCGCGACCGACACCGAATCGAACACGGCATCGACCGCGATCTTGCGCGTCTCGGGGCTGCCAGCGCCGGGCACCGGCTCGACGCCTTCGAGGATCGCAACCTCGCGCAGGGGAATGCCGAGCTTCTCATAGGTCTTCAGGATCTCAGGATCGATCTCGTCGATCGAGGAGAGCTGCTTCTTCGGCTTCGGCGCCGAGTAGTAGTAGAGATCCTGGAAATCGATCTTGGGATAGTCGACGCGCGCCCAGGTCGGCTCGGTCATGGTCAGCCAGCGGCGATAGGCCTCGAGGCGCCATTCGAGCATCCAGGCGGGCTCGTTCTTCTTGCCCGAGATGAAGCGGACGGTGTCTTCGGAAAGCCCCTTCGGAGCCTTCTCGGATTCGATGACAGTCTCGAACCCATAGCGATATTGGTCGACGTCGATCCGCCTGACGCGGTCGACCGTCTCTTGTACGGCTGGCATTCCATCCTCCGCTCGCGGTTTCAAGGACCGCGGTGGACATCTTCTGGAACCGTCTTACGACGTTTCCTCGACGAAATCACGCCCTTAGAATCGCTCAAGCACGGTTTCGTCGCCTCCTTTAAGTAGGGTCAATGACAGCTTTCGCCAAGCCTGGACGCAACGATCGACCTCCGCCTCCGTGGTGGACCAGCCGAGACTGAGGCGCACCGCTCCCTGGGCCGCTGCGGAACTGGCGCCCATCGCTTCCAGCACATGGGACGGCTGGACCTTGCCGGACGAGCACGCCGAGCCGGAAGACACCGCGATCCCTTCGAGATCGAAGCCGATCACGGCCGTCTCGGCCTTGAGCCTCGGTGCGGTGAACAGCGTCGTGTTCGGAAGCCGCGCCGCTTCGGACGAAAATACCGTCACGCCAGCGATCTGACGAAGGCCCGCTTCCAGCCGGTCGCGCAGCGCCGTGATCCGGGTCAGGTCCACCTCGCGCGAAGCCAGGGCAACGCCGGCCGCGGCGCCAAATCCGGCAATTCCGGCCACGTTTTCGGTTCCAGCCCGGCGACCGCGCTCCTGGCCGCCACCGCGGAGAACTGGAATCGGCTCCTCCACGCCGGCGCCCAGGACCAGCGCGCCGACGCCCTTGGGTCCGCCGATCTTGTGCGCAGAGATGGTCACAAGGTCCGCGCCCATCTGCTTGATATCGAGGGGTATTTTCCCGAATGCCTGGATCGAATCGACGTGCAGCACGCCGCCCGCCTGGTGCACCATCTCGGCGACTTTCGAAACCGGTTGAAGCACCCCAGTCTCGTTGTTGGCGGCCATGACGGACACCAGCGCCGGCGGCCCGCCGGCCAGCAGGGCTTCCAGGCCGCCGAGATCGACCACGCCGGAGGAGTCGACCGGGATCGTCTGCACCGCTGATGGCGCGAACCGGCCGCCGGCCAGCACCGAGGCATGCTCGACCGCAGACACCAGCAGCCGCTCGACCGGGCCGGCCGGCGCGCGCAGGCCTGGGCTCAAGGCGAGCACATTGGCCTCGGTTCCGCCGGAGGTGAACACCACGCGGCGCGCGACGGTGCCGAGCCCCCGGGCGATCACCTCGCGGGCCTCCTCCGTCAGCCGCCGCGCCTTGCGGCCTTCGGCGTGAACCGACGAGGGATTGCCGACCAGATCCATCGCGGCGAGAATCGCCGCGCGCGCTTGCGGTCGCAGCGGGGTCGTCGCATTCCAGTCGAGATAGATCCTGTCGGCCATGGCTCGTTCTTATCAACTCGGGACACGAACGACCATCGCTCGCCCGCGCCATGATGATGCGCGACGGCCAGCGTGATATCGTCGGGCGCGAGATTGAGATAGCGGGTCCGGTGCCATGAACAAGCTTGTCGGCTCGATGCTGCGTCCGAATGATCGTACCTTCTACGCGATCATGGCCGGGCTCTCGCTCGGCATCGGCGTCGTCAACGCCCTTTCCACCGCTCACGATGCCGTCAGGCGGGGCGCGGCCTATGATCTGGAAAAGCAGTTGCTGTGGGAAATGACGAGCATTGTCGTCATCATCCTGCTGGCGCCGCTGCCGGTCGCCACCGTTCGTTCCATCCGGCTGGGCCCGGCCGCCATGGCACGTCATATCGCGCTCGCCGTCGCCGCCATCGTCGCCTTCTCTGCGCTTCACATGATCGGCATGGTGACGCTGCGCAAGCTGCTGATGTGGACCGCGGGCGGCGCGTACGACTTCCAGCTCTCCCTTGCCACCATCGTGTACGAGTTCCGCAAGGACGTCATGACGGCGCTGCTCATCGGTGGCACGCTCTGGCTGCACGACGGCTATCGCGCGAGCGCTGTCCGAGAGCCGACACGGCGATCCGAGCCTCCTGCCCCTGCGACGCTCTGGCTGCGCGACGGCCCGAGCCGCATCCGCATCTCGCCGGCCGACATCCTGTGGGTGGCCGCGGCCGGCAACTACGTCGAATATGCCATGGCCGACGGCAGGCGGCATCTCATCCGCGGCACCTTGTCGGCCGCCGAGGTCGAGCTCGCCCGCTTCGCGCTCGTCCGCATCCACCGCGGCCGGCTGGTCAACATGGCCCGGGTCGCCGCGCTTTCGGTCCTGCCAACGGGCGATTTCGGCCTGACCTTCGACAACGGACAATCCGTGCAGGGCAGCCGTCGCTATCGCAGCGCCGTTGCGCAGCTGGAGCAGACGGCGTCGCTGCGCTGAACGGCCGGGCTGCAGACGAAAACGCCAGTATTTTCATAGAATTGCAGGCGCATTCGGATGACGTTCCGCGGCCGCTTCGCCCCGCCGCTGTATCGGCGGCCCGGTCTGCATCCCTGCCGCAGCCGCCTTGCCGGGCGTTGAAAATCCTTGCTTTTTGCCCCGCGCTCCATGCTAGAAGGCCAACTTCCAGTCACGCCAGCGCTGCTCCGTCCAAGCGAACGGATGGCGCTCGATCACCACTTGTCCTGCGGAATTCGTCGGCGAGGCGCCAGATGAAGCTCGGACGAAGTCGGTCGACGCTCTGCCAAGGATTCTCTGATGCCTGAAGTCATCTTCAACGGTCCGGCCGGCCGCCTCGAAGGCCGTTACCATCCGGCGAAGCAGAAGAACGCGCCGATCGCGATGATCCTGCATCCGCATCCGCAGTTCCACGGCACGATGAACCATCAGATCGTGTACCAGTGCTACTATGCCTTCGCGCATCGCGGCTTCTCGGTGCTGCGCTTCAATTTCCGCGGCGTCGGCCGCAGCCAGGGTTCGTTCGATCACGGCACCGGCGAGCTGTCCGATGCGGCCTCCGCGCTCGATTGGGCGCAGACCATCAACCCCGAGGCTCGCGCCTGCTGGGTCGCCGGGTTCTCGTTCGGCGCCTGGATCGGCATGCAGCTTTTGATGCGCCGCCCGGAGGTCGAGGGCTTCATCTCGATCGCCCCGCCCGCCAATCTCTACGACTTCTCGTTCCTGGCGCCCTGCCCGTCCTCCGGGCTGATCGTGCATGGCGAGCGCGACGCGGTGGTGCCGCCCAAGGACGTCAACACGCTGGTCGAGAAGCTGAAGACGCAGAAGGGCATCGTGATCGACCAGCAGGTCATCCCCGGCGCCAACCACTTCTTCGACGGCAAGCTCGAGCCGCTGATGGAAACCATCACCGCCTATCTCGACATGCGCCTCGCCAATGTGAGGTGAGGTCGGCGCGTCGTTGCAAAGCCCTCGATCTGTAGGGTGGGCAAAGGCGCGTCCGACACTCCGTCAACGCGGATGGTCGCAACGCGCCGCGCCCACCATCTTCATTTGGCGGCTCGGAGACAATGGTGGGCACGCCTGCGGCTTTGCCCACCCTACGAACTACGAACTGCCGCCACATCCTCCGCCGTCATCGTCCGCAGGCGGGTGATCCAGTGCGCCGCGGCTTCTCAGTTCGTCACCGGCGTCTCGGAATACTTGATCGTCCGCCTGCGCGGACGATGACGCTGCGAGTGGAGCCGGCACCTTCCATGACAACGTCGTGCCTCTCTACGCCGCCTGCTTCAACAAATACGCATCGTGCCGCGCGAGGAACGCGCGCAGCAGCTGCGGATAGTCGACGCTGACCGCCGTCCTCACGCTCGGCCGCTGCGCGAGTTGATCGCGCCACGCCCGAACTTTCGGCGTGGACGCAAAGATGCCGAGATCACCGTACGCATCGAACACATCGAAGTAGCGGAAGATCGGCGCGAACACGGCGTCGACCAGGCTGAAACGCGCGCCGGTAAAATACGGCCCCTCGCCCAGCGCATCCTCGACGCGAGCAAACTTCGCCGTCAGCGCCTCGCGCTTGGCGGCGAACAATGCGGCATCCTGCGTCGTCTCCAGGCCCCAGAGATCGCCGAGGATCGCTGAGCCGAACTCCATCCAGGCCCGATGCTGCGCGCGGACCAGCGCGTCCTCGGGATGCAGCCTCACAGCCGGCTGCGTCTCCTCGATGTACTCGCAGATCACGTTGCTCTCGAACAGCGCCACCTCGCCCTGGCCCAAGGGTACCACCAGCACCGGCACCTTGCCGAGCGGCGAGATCTTCAGGAACCAGTCGGGCTTGTTGGCGAGATCGATGTCGATCCGCTCGAATGCGACGCCCTTTTCGTTCAGCGCAATGACGGCGCGTTGCACATAGGGGCAGAGCTTGTGGCTGATCAGCTTCAGGACAGGCGCCATGACATCCTCGGCAGTTTGATGCAGATGCATCAAACTAGATGCATACGCATCGAACTGTCAAGGTTCATGCAATTGCATGAATCAAGGGCGCGCAATGACCCCGCCGGTCATCGGAAACGGCACGCCTGTGGTAGTGGGATAGCTCAGCGGCAGGCCCTTCATGCCGCGTACCGCCAGGAAGCCAAACGCCTGGGCCTCGATGGCGTCCGCCGACCAGCCCAGCGCATCGGCCGATTCGACGCTCGCCGGCGCGACACGCTCGCGCAGCATCCGCATCATGGTATGGTTGCGGGCGCCGCCGCCGCAGACGATCCAGCTCGCCGGCGGCTTCGGCAGCAGCGGGATGATGCGGGCAATCGCTGCGGCCGTGAACGCCGTCAGGGTCGCGGCCCCGTCCGCCGGCTTCACATCGCCCAGCTTCAGCGCGGCAAAATCGTTGCGGTCGAGAGATTTCGGCGGCGGCAGCGCGAAAAAGGGCATTTCCAGCGCGCTGGTGATCCAGGCCTCGTCCGGGTTGCCCTGCTCCGCCACGCGGCCATCCTGATCGAATGCCTGTCCCGTGGTCCGGTGCATGAAGTCGTCGAGCAGCGCATTCCCGGGACCGGTGTCGCAGGCGATCAGCACGTCGTCGCCGTCGATATAGGTGATGTTGGAGACGCCGCCGATATTGACCACGGCGATCGGCCCCGCGCGCGACAGCGATTGCGCCAGGGCGCGGTGATAGACCGGCACGAACGGCGCGCCCTGCCCGCCGAAATCGACGTCGGCAGCGCGGAAATCGTGCATCACCGGGATATGGACGGACTTGGCGAGCGCGGCCGCGTCGCCGATCTGCACGGTCAGGCGGCGTTCGGGGCGGTGCAGCACGGTCTGGCCATGAAAGCCGATGATATCGATGTCCTCGGGCTTCAGCCGGTGCTGCGCCAGGAACGCGGCGACCGCCTCGGCATGCGCCACCGTCACGACGCGCTCGGCGTCGCGCACCCGTCCGGGGCGCGCATCGCGCCGCTCGATCTGCACCGCATCGGCGAGCGCCTCGCGCAGCAGGCTGCGCTCCGCAGCGCTATAGGCCCGGTAGCCCGAGGGACCGAGGCTCTTGATCTGCCGCCCATCGGTCTCGATCAGGGCCACGTCCACCCCGTCGAGCGAGGTGCCACTCATGAGGCCAAGTGCGGTCAGAATCATTGCAGTCGAACCTAAAAACCCTGCCCTGCTTGCCAAGTACGGCCGATTTGAGGTCCCGCCCAGGCCGTGCACATGCTTGTACAAGCCCGGCGCATCTTATAATGCCACAACGCCCGTATCCGTGGCATGTGCCCCCCGCACGTCCCCGCGACAAGCGGTCAATACCGTAAACAAATGCTCAGAGTCGCCGACAATGACTGGCTTCAAGTCTGATTTCCTGAACGTGCTGCAGAGCCGCGGGTTCATTCATCAGTGTTCGGATTTCGAGGGGCTGGATGCCCTCGCCGCCAAGGGCCAGGCGACCGCCTATGTCGGCTACGACTGCACCGCACGCTCGCTGCACATCGGCAACTTCCTGACCATGATGATGCTGTACTGGCTGCAGCAGACCGGGAACAAGCCGATCACCCTGATGGGCGGCGGCACGACGATGGTCGGCGATCCCTCCGGCAAGGACGAGACCCGCGCGATGCGCACGGTCGAGGAGATCGAGGCCAACAAGGCGTCGATCCGCGGCGTGTTTGCCAAGGTGCTGCGCTACGGCGATGGCGCCACCGACGCCATCATGCTCGACAATGCCGAATGGCTGACGCAGCTGAAATGGATCGAGATGCTGCGCGACATCGGCCGGCACTTCTCGGTCAACCGCATGCTGACCATGGACTCGGTCAAGCTGCGGCTCGAGCGCGAGCAGGAGATGAGCTTCATCGAGTTCAACTACATGGTCTGCCAGGCCTACGACTTCGTCGAGCTGGCGCGGCGCACCGGCTGCCGGCTGCAGATGGGCGGCTCCGACCAGTGGGGCAACATCGTCAACGGCGTCGAGCTCGGCCGCCGCATGGGCACCGAGCAGCTGTTCGCGCTGACCACGCCGCTCTTGACCACCGCCTCCGGCGCCAAGATGGGCAAGACCGCGCAGGGCGCGATCTGGCTCAACGCCGACCAGTGCAGCCCGTATGATTTCTGGCAGTACTGGCGCAACACAGAGGACGCCGACGTCGTCAAGTTCCTCAAGCTGTTCACCACGCTGCCGCTGTCCGAAATCGAGAAGCTCGCTGCACTGCAGGGCGCCGAGATCAACGAGGCCAAGAAGGCATTGGCCGATGCGGCCACCACCTTGCTGCATGGCGAAGAGGCGGCGCGCACCGCTGCCGAGACCGCCCGCCGCACCTTCGAGGAAGGCGCCATCGCCGAGAACCTGCCGACGGTCGAGGTGCCGCAGGCCGAGCTCGACGCTGGCCTTGGCGTGCTCAACGCCTTCGTCAAGGCCGGCCTCGTCGGCTCCAACGGCGAGGCGCGGCGGCAGATCAAGGGCGGTGGCCTGCGCGTCAACGACGTTGCGGTCACCGACGAGAAGATGGCGCTGACGCCGGCGGCGCTGACCAGCGAGGGCGTGATCAAGCTGTCGCTGGGCAAGAAGCGCCACGTGCTGGTCAAGCCTGCATAGCCGCATTCGTTTTTGCCTGCTTGTCAGGGAAGGCCGAAAGGCGCTCCCTGACGGCATGACGATCAGCGCGCCGCGAGAGCCTGCGCAAGCCGAGGAAACCCCGACAGCTCCACCACGAGTGCGCATGGCGTTCGTGGTGCTGGGTCTCTGCTTTGCGCTGTCGGTGATCGGCCGCGGGCTGGGAGAAAGCTTCACCGTCTTTCTCAAGCCGATCTCCGACAGCTTCGGCTGGGATCGTTCCGAGGTCGTCTCGATCTATTCGCTGACGGCGCTCGCCGGCGGCCTCGCCGCTCCGCTGATCGGGCGGCTGTTCGACCACTCCGGACCGCGCGCCGTCTATGCGCTCGGCCTCCTGCTGCTTGGTTCAGCCTTCACGGCCGCCGCGCACGCGCAGGCGCTGTGGCAATTCCAGATCAGCATCGGCCTGTGCGTCGGCATCGGCATCGCGCTGATCGGCAACGTCCCCAACTCGATCCTGCTGGGCCGCTGGTTCGGCAAGAAGCTGCCGACCGCGATGGCGGTGATCTATTCCGCCACCGGCGCCGGCGTGCTGATCCTGCTGCCGGGCTCGCAACTGCTGATCGACGCGATCGGGTGGCGCAGCACATATCAGGCGTTCGGTGCCGCCGCCTTCATTCTGCTGGTGCCGCTGGCGCTGCTGCCCTGGCGGCTGTTTGCCGCCGGCGCGCCCCACATCACCAGGCCCGTCGCCGACGAGCTCGCCGACGATGCCTGGACCTTGTCGCGGGCGCTGCGCCATCACGCCTTCTGGGCGTTGTTCTCGACCTTCTTCTTCACCGCCGTTGGCATGTATGCCATCGCACCGCAGGTCGTCGCCTATCTGATCGACGCCGGCTTCGCGCCGCTGCAGGCCGCCACCGCCTGGGGCTTCTCGGGCGTGGTGCTGCTGTTCGGCATGCTCGGCGTCTCGGCCCTCGACGGGTTGATCGGCCGACGGCCGTCGGTGCTGTTCTCCTACGCCGTATCGATCGCAGGAATCCTGATGCTGTGGGCGTTGCAATTCTCGCCGAACATCTTCCTGCTCACCGGCTTCGTCGTCTGCTTCGGCAGCATGATCGGCTCGCGCGGGCCACTCCTGTCGGCCACCGCGATGAAGATCTTCCGCGGCAAGCGGCTCGGCACCATCTACGGCACCATCACGATCGGCAGCGGGCTCGGATCCGCGCTGGGATCGTGGAGCGGCGGCGTCATCCACGATCTCACCCACGGCTACGATGCCGTCATTCTGCTCGCGCTCGTGAGCGTCGTCATCGGGATGATCCCGTTCCTCGTGGTTCCTGCCCTCCGCACGTAGTTGCGGTCGGGCCATCCGCGCACGATGTGCTGGGACGCGCCTGATTGCCGCGTCAGTCCACATAGTGGACTCGGCTCGACAGATTCGCATTCATGATTAGTAAGCAGCTTGATGATAGTTGTTCCGGCAACAACAACGAAGAGGACGCCGTGACACTGCTCAGCCGCATGAAGTTCCGCACCAAGCTTGCAAGCATGGTGATCCTTGCGATCGCGACGGTGATCGCGATCGTGGCCGTCTCCGGTTGGCTCAGCCGCGCGCGCATGCTGGAGGACCGCATCACCCAGATGCATACGGCGGTCGACCTCGTCTACGGCCTCGCGGAGACGCTGCAGACGGAGGTCGCGGCAGGAAAGATGTCGGTGGAGGAGGCCAAGAACAAGTTTCGTTACCTTGCGCGACGGATGACGTTCAACAACGGCCAGGGATATCCGATCGCCTACAACGCGTCCGATTCGGCGCTTCTTCTGAACGCCGCCAACGAGAAGCTGGAAGGCAAGATCCTCGGCACCAAGGACGCCAACGGCGTCATGATCGCCGATGCGCAGATCAAGGCTGCGCAGCAGAAACCCGAAGGCAGCACGACGTCCTATCTCTATCCCCGGCCCGGCCAGACCGAGCCGCTCAGGAAGGTCGTCTTCGTCCGCAGCTTCGCGCCGTGGAACATCGTCATGAGCTACGGGCTCTATGTCGACGACATCGAGGCGGATGTCTATGCACTGCTGATGCGGCTCGCGGGGATCGGCGCGGCGCTGCTCGTGCTGCTCGGCCTCCTGTCCTTCCTGATCTCGCACAACGTGGTCGGCGGGCTGCATCGGCTGAAGGATCGCATGCAGGATATCGCCGGCGGGCGGCTCGAGCAGCCGGTGGCCGAGACCGAGCGTGGCGACGAGATCGGCCGCATGGCCGAGACCCTGGAGGTGCTGCGCAAGACGGCGATCACCGCGCGCATGCTGGAGCAGGAGCAGGCCGCATCCAAGCAGCGCAGCGAAGCGGACAAGCGCGACGCGCTGATTGCGATGGCCGACCGCTTCGATGCCTCCGTCGGCCAGCTCGTCGCCCTGATGGCGTCCGGCGCCGGAGAACTCGAGGCGACGGCAAAATCGATGACCGGCACGGCAGAGAGCACCAATGCGCGCGCCACCGCCGTCAGCTCCGCGGCGACGGAGGCGAGCTCGCGCGTGCAGACGGTCGCCACCGCTGCGGAGGAGCTGACCTCGTCAATCACCGAGATCAGCCGTCAGGTCGCCCAATCCGCCGAGGTCACCGGACGCGCCGTCGAAAGCGCGCGCCACACCGACGGGATCGTTCGCGCACTGGCCGACGGCGCCAAGCAGATCGAGCACGTTGCCGAGCTGATCTCCAGCATCGCGGGCCAGACCAACCTGCTGGCGCTCAACGCCACGATCGAGGCCGCGCGCGCCGGCGAAGCCGGCCGCGGCTTTGCCGTCGTCGCGGCGGAGGTGAAGAGCCTGGCCAGCCAGACCGCGCAGGCCACGCAGGAGATCGGCGACCGCATCGCCCAGATCCAGAACGCGACCAGGGAAGCGGTCGGCGCGCTCGACGGCATCACCCTGACCATCGAGGAGGTGTCGGCGATCGCCGCGACGATCGGATCGGCGATCGAGGAGCAGGGAACCGCCACGGCGGAGATCGCGCGCAACGTCACCCAGACGGCGCAGGCCACCCGCGAGGTCACCGCCAACATCGGCGGCGTCTCGACGGCGGCCAATGAGACCGGAAGCGCCGCCGGCCACGTGCTGATCGCCGCCGGCAACCTCTCCAAGCAGGCCGAGCAGCTCTCCCGCGAGGTCGACACCTTCCTTGCGGGCGTCAGAGCCGCCTGACCGCTTCGATCCGCCACAACGGCGTTGCCAAACGCTGACGCGACCAGCGGCGTCAATTGTTCGGCGGCAGCTCCGCCGGCGGGTATTGCTGCTTGCCGGTGTTGAAGTCCATGATCTTGCGCGTCACGCCCGGCAGCATGGCCGAGATCGGATTGATGCGCACCACAGGCTGGCTCGGCGTGCCCACAACCTCGTAGGTCACGCCGAACAGCCCCTCATTGCTGCCGCCGAGGAACAGGCCGACGATCGGGATCTGGTTGAACATGTTGTTCAGCCCGTACAACGGCACGATCGTGCCCGAAGCCCGGACCTGGTTGACGTTGTAGTCGATGCTGCCTTCGATGGTCAGGCCGAGCGTCGGTCCCTTGACCACGCCGTCGCGGATCGAGAGCAGCCCGTTCTGCCGCGTGAACTCCGCGCGCAGCATGGTGAAGGCGATGCCTTGCGAGGCGCCCTGTGCGGCGCCTGAGGCAGCGCGATCCAGCGCCTGCTCACCCCTGACGGTGAAGTTGCGAACGATCGCCAGGCCCTCCTTGGGGCTGGTGTCGGCCGTCGGCGGCTCCATCGCAAGCTCCAGCTCGCCGCCTGCCATCTTGGAATAGGTGTCGGCGAACCGCAGCAGCGCGCCGGCATCATTGGTCACCAGATAGATCACCTCGCGGCCCTGGCGGCGTGCCCGCGGATCGGCGCTGGGCGCCTCGCGGCCGATGCGCAGGTCGGCCGTCACCGGCGTGTCGCGGCCGACCTTTCCGCTGAGATTGAAGCTCTTGAAGGCACCGCCGCGCCTGGAGAGCTTGACGTCGACGCTGCGCAGCGCCTCGCCGTTGAAGCCGGCGACGGCGCCGAGCTTGACCTCGGCGTCGAAGTCGAGGTTCGAGCGCGCCTTGTTCTTGTCGGCGTCCTTGTTGGTGCCCGAGATCGCCGACTTCAGGAAGCCGCGGCCGTCGAACACGTCGCCACGCATCGACAGCTTCAACACGCCGTCCTGGCCGCGCTCGGCCTTGAGCTGCGTCTTGTCGCCTTCCGACGGCGAATAGATCGGAAAGTTGGCGTTCATCAGGTCGCCGTTCTGGTCGACTTCCAGCGAGCCCTTGATGGAGACGCCGCCGCCTTCGATGTTGATGTCCTCGAAGCGTGTCGATTGCTGCTTGGCGACAACGTTGAAGGTGGCCTTCCCCGATTTGCCCGGATTCTTCACCCAGCCCGGCAGCAGGTTGTCGAGCTTGAGCTGGGTCAGATCGGCCTCGACGCCGATGCGGCTGTCGCGATCGCTGGAGCCCGCGATCTTGCCATTGAGCTTGAGCGGCACGTTGCCGGTGATCGCGGTGCCCAGATCCATGCCGAGCCGGGCCCGGCTGGCATCGTCGAGGATCGCCTGCATCTTGATGTCGGCGTCGCCCTCGGTCGGCTTGCGATAGTCGAGCGTGGCCGGCTGGCCGTTGATCTTGACGTCGCCCTTCACCTGATAGCCGGCGGTGTTGGCCACGATCTTGAGCGTGTTGGCCTCGAGCTTCTGGTTCATCACCAGCTTGTCGGCGGCAAAGCCGTTGAGATCGGCCGTGACCGCGTAACTGGTGTCGGCCTTGGTCAGTTCGCCCTTGACCGGCATCGCGAGATTGACGCTGGCCTGGAACGTTCCCTTGGTCTGGTTGGGATCGATCGGCATCGACGACAGATCGTTGAGCCGGTCGGAGGCGAGGATCTCGGCGGCAGCGGCGACCTGACCTTCGACGCGCATGCGTACCCGCGACGGCGACGGCTTCGGCGCCATGTCCGGCACTTCGAACACGACGTCGGAGAAGTTGAGCTTGCGTCCGGCCGGCGTATCCGCGACGCCCTGCCCGATCGTCACCGTCGCGGTGCGGCCGGTGACATGCGCCTTCACGTCGGCATCGCGCACCGACGGCAGGCCGTCGACCGGATGCACGGTGACATTGGTGGCGACGATGTTGACGTCGAGACCATCGTCGGGAATCGGCGGCCCCTTGCGCGGCAGGTTGCGCGTCGGCGAGTTGACCGCGACATCGATCCGCTGCACCGAGCCCCGTTCGATGCGCTCGATGATCCAGGCCCGCACCTCCGGCACGATCAGCGCCGGCCAGATCCGCTTCATCGCCAGCGCGGGCATCGGCGTCGCCGCGAAGCCGAGCTTCAGCCGCGGCTCGCCGGCATACTCGACGCTGCCGGTGCCGGCGACGCCGATCTCGCCGTTGGACACCTCGGCCTGCGTCAGCAGCACGCGCTTGCCCTCGGTGTCGAAGCGGAAGTTGATCGAGATGCGGTTGAAGATCAGCGGCGGCTCGTTTTCGATGGCGCCGAGCAGAATGGTGCCGCCGTTGAGACCCAGCCGCCAGTCGTTTGCGGTGTCGTTCGGCGGCTCGAGATTGGCGTTGAGCGTGACGCGGTTGGCGCCCGAGATCACCTTCAACGGCGCGACCAGCACGCGGCGCCCGGCGTCCCATTCCATGCTGATCTCGGCGGAGTCGATCGCCATCGGATAGTCGGGCGTATCGGTGTCGATGATCTTGCCCGCGCCGATGTTGATCTTGCCGCGCAGATAGGTCGGCAGCCCGTCGCGCGCGAGCTCGCCCTTGATCTCGCCGCTCATGGGCAGGTCCGCCATGTAGGTGAGATCCTTGAGGCGCATCGCCAGCAGGATGTTGCTGGTGGACACCTTGTCGGCCTTGATGTCCACCGTGCGCACGCCGTTGGCCTGGGGCCCGACCAGGATGCGCAGCGACCAGGGCTTGGCGCCCTCTTCGCCGAGGCTCAGCGCCACCCCGCCGCCGGACGGCCGGCGCAGGCTGAGGCTGATGTTCTCGAACGTCCATTTGTTGCCGCGCTGCTGGTCGTCGACGATCAGCACGCCGTTCTTCAACCCGATCTCGTTCAGGTTCTGGCCATCGAGCCCGGTCAGGCTGAGGCTGTCGAGCCAGTCGAGGCCGGCCAGCAGGCCGTTCTGGGGCGCGGCCGGCGCGGCAGTCGCAGGCAAAGTCGACGTGGTCGGTGCTGACGGCTGCGAGCCGGCCTGCGGTCCCGGCGCATTGGGCGGTGGCGCGGCCTGTCCCGGCCGCGGGAATGTCGGCGGCAGGCCGGCGTCGCGCTTGGAGGCGACGCCCGTCGCCAGCGGCTTGTTGGTCTCACCCGTCGATACGGTGACGGTGCCGTCCGGCGTGATGCGGATCGCGAGCTCGGCGTCGACCAGCTTGAGGCTCTCGGCGCGCAGCTGGCCCATCAGCAGCGCAGCGCCGGACAGCCGCACCTCGGCCTTGGGCGCGCTGGCGACGATGGCGTGATCCTGATCGCGCACGATGATATCGCGGATCCGGACCGCGATCCGGATCCGGCCGGCGCGCTCGATCTGGGTGCCGCCGACCTCGACGGTGTTGCCGTGGCCGATATTGTCCTCGATCGCCGCCGCGAGCCACGGCGTCGCCAGATCGAGGCTGATCGGGCCCGCACCCAGCCGCAGCCACAGGCCGGCGAAGCCGAGCCCCACGAGCAGCATCAGCGATGCCAAGGTGACGACGACCCGCTTGACCATGCGGCCGCCCGGCACGCGCGGGCGCGATCCGCCGAATCGACCGGTGCTCTCGCCCGAATCGGACCGCGACAACAGGCGGCGGCCGCGCTGCCCGGCCCTCTCGTCGGGCTCAGCGGCGGCCTCGTACTGGTCGGCCACATCCCAGTCGGCCTCATCCCACTGTTGGCCCTGGGTGTCCGTTTGCAGATGGGGCCGGTGGGGTGATGTCTGTCTTGCCATTGCCTCTCGGTGCCGGCCCCTCGTGTCCGAAATATTTCGTGCCAATCTGGCCTCGGCCAGGTTGGTCGCCGGTGTAGCCCCGCCCGTTCACGCAGCGCGCGTGCTCACTGCCGGCAGGGCCCGATCCCCCAATGATCCCGTCACGCTTCGGCGGGAGCTGTCAACACGCCTGCCGGCGGTACGCCGGCGGCGCGGACGACGCGCGAAATCCCCGTCACCATACCCCACCGCCGTCAGGTTTGCCCACCTGCTCGCGCCAGCGGACCGGCGCCGCTCCACCGCCGGACGAAATTTTTGGTGGAGCGTCTGATCCGGACGGTACGAGAGTCGTCATTGCACTGTGCTCGACTGCGCTGGTGCTCACGCCTGCTGGTAGCCATGATCTTCCCTTCATCGCAAGAGGCGTGATCCCCTGCGCGCCGCGAAGCACGGATGCCAGATCGATCCCGGGACACCGGACAAGAACCGAGATACTTTCATTTTTGAGCCGCCGAAAGCGACGAAAGGAAGGCGTATGTCAAAGGAATCACAAAAGAAATCCTCCAACCCGGCGTCCTACGGGGCGATTGACGGGAACCGGCTTGCCACCGCGGCCAAGAAGGCCACCAAGAAGACGGCCAAACCGACATTGACGAAAGCCGCCAAGACGACCTCCGCCAAGACCGCGACGACCAAAGCCGCGCCCACCAAAACCGGGGCGGCGAAGGCCAAGCCCGCGACGCCGGCTGCGGCCGGAACGGGCCTCGCCGAGGGCGCCAAGGCGCCCGCCTTCAAGCTGCCGCGCGATGGCGGCGGAACCGTCTCGCTGGCCGACTATGCCGGCCGGAAGCTCGTGCTGTTCTTCTATCCCAAGGCCAATACGCCCGGCTGCACCAAGGAGGCGATCGACTTCACCCGCCTGTCGAAGGACTTCGCCGCCGCCGGCGCCGCCGTGCTCGGCGTCTCCGCCGATTCGGTCAAGGCACAGGACAATTTCCGCGACAAGCACGATCTCGCCGTGCCCCTGATCTCGGACGAGACGCACGAGATGCTGGGGGCCTACGGCGCCTGGGGCGAGAAGTCGCTCTATGGCCGCAAGTTCCTCGGCATCATCCGAAGCACCATCCTGATCGGCGCCGACGGCCGCGTCGCCAAAGTGTGGCGCAACGTCAAGGTCGACGGCCACGCCGATGCGGTGCTGGCGGCGACGCGCGCGCTCTGAGAATGCGCCTGACGGCGTTGGCGGAAAATTAACCATGCAGAGGTCAAATCGCTCCCGTAAATGACGCCGCTGGAATGACGATCTCCGGCCGGCGCGGGAGTGCCGATGTCGTATCGTTCCGGCCATCACGCCGAATATCCCCAGCACCATCCTCATGATCGCGGGCACGCCCACCACCATCGGCGTGCACCCGTCAGCCATCCGGCGCAGGTCGCGGCCGCATCGCAGAGCGACTACACGCTGGTGCATGCCGGCAAGCAGGTGCGCATCGGCCCCGTGGTGTTCTGGATCGTGGTCGGCACCGTCAGCCTGCTCGGCCTCTGGTCGGCGGCGACCGCGACCTATTTCGCCTTCCGCGACGACGTGCTGACGCGGCTGATCGCGCGCCAGGCCGAGATGCAATACGCCTATGAGGACCGCATCGCCGAGCTGCGCGCCAAGGTCGACCGCGCCACCAGCCGCCAGCTGCTCGACCAGGAACAGTTCGACCAGAAGCTCGACCAGATTCTGAAGCGCCAGACCGCGCTCGAGGGTCGCGCCACCGCGCTGGGTAGCATGCCCGACGTGACCGGCTCGATCCGTCTGCCGGCACGCGGACCCGCGGCAACCGAGTCGGCGTCGTCCGCGCCAAAACCGTCGCCGATCAGCGACACCGTGATCTTCACCGCGCCGCCGGATCGCGAGGCCCGGCTCGAATCGCGCAGCCCCGTGATGGCGAATGCGCAGCCGAACCCATCGACCAAGCTCGCCGGCGTCGACAGCGTGCTGACGCGGCTGACGCGCTCGCTCGACCAGGTCGAGGCGCGGCAGATCGCGATGCTGTCCTCGGCCGAGGAGACGCTGGAATCGAAGCTGCGGCGGATGCGCGGCGTCATCACCGACCTCGGCCTCGACATGGGTCAGATCGAGGCGGCCGCGCCGAAGGGCGGCATGGGCGGCCCGTTCGTGCCGGTCAAGCTCGGCGCCGAATCTGGTCCGTTCGAGCGTCAGCTCTACCGCATCAGCATCACCCGCGCCCAGGTCGAGAAGATGAACCGCGCGCTGTCGCTGGTACCCTATCGCAAGCCGGTCATCGGCGAGGTCGAGTTCACCTCCGGCTTCGGCGTGCGCTCGGATCCGTTCCTCGGCCGTCCCGCGATGCATACCGGGCTCGACTTCCGTGCTGCCACCGGCGATCCGGTTCGCGTGACAGCGAACGGCAAGGTGGTCAATGCCGGCTGGGCCGGCGGCTATGGCCGCATGGTCGAGGTCGATCACGGCAACGGCCTCTCCACCCGCTACGGCCATCTCTCCGAGATCAACGTCAAGATCGGTCAGCAGGTGAAGATCGGCGACATCATCGGCGAGGTCGGCTCGACAGGCCGCTCGACCGGCCCGCATCTGCACTACGAGACCCGCATCGACGGCGAAGCCGTCGACCCGCAGAAATTCTTGCGCGCGGGGATCAGGTTGAGCGCTGGCTGATCAGCCCGCCACCAGCGCATCCAGAAAGCGCGACAGGTCGTCCCACAGTTCGCCCGGCTCCTCGAGTCCGATGCTGAGCCGCACCAATCCTTCCGCGGCATTCCACGGCCGCACCGTGCGGTCGGCGACCACATCCATCGGCGCGATCAGGCTGTGGGTGCCGCCCCAGGAGGCGCCGATCGCGAACAGGCGGACATGGCCGAGCGCCGGATTAATTCGCGCCGTGAACTCCGGCTTGATCACCAGGCTGAACACCGTGCTCGCGGCCTTGAAGTCGCGCGCGAAGATCTCGTGGCCGGGACAGGACGGCAGCGCCGGATGCAGCACGCGCGCGACCGCCGGCGCGGCCTGCAGGCGCTCGGCGAACTCGCGCGCGACCCGGCCGGAATGCGCCATGCGCACGCCCATCGTCTCGATGCCGCGCAGCGCCAGCGCCGCCTCGTCCGGCGAGACGCCGATGCCGAGCACGCCGAGCACCTCCTTCAGCGCTTTGCGCAGGCCGAGATCCCCAACCGTGATCGAGCCGAGCAGCAGGTCGGAATGACCGCCGACATATTTGGTCAGCGCCTCCACTGCGAAATCGACGCCATGCGCCAGCGGCTTGAACAGCAGCGGGCTCGCCCAGGTGTTGTCGCAACCGGTGAGCACGCCCCTCGCCCGCGCGGCCCGCGCGATCGCCGGCACGTCCTGCACCTCCATCGTGCCCGAGCCCGGCGACTCCAGCCAGACCAGCTTGGTGCTGGCGTCGATGAGATCGGCGATCCCGGCGCCGATCAGCGGATCATAGACGCGATGCGCGATGCCGCGCGAGGCGAGATAATTGGCGCACAGATGCCGCACCGGCGGATAGACGTGATCGGGGATCAGCACGGTGTCGCCGGGCTTGAGCACGGCGAGCATCGTGATCGCGACCGCGGCCTGTCCGGACGGCACCAGCACCGTGCGCTCGCCGCCATGCAGCGCGGTGATCTGCGCTTCCAGCGTCCGTGTCGTCGGCGTGCCGTGCAGGCCATAGGTGTAGCCGTCGAGGCCGCGCGCGGCGCGCCCGGCAAAGTCCTGCGGATCGTCATAGACGATGGTCGAGGCGCGATAGGTGGGAACGGCCAGCGACGTGAAGCCGTCATGCGACACGGCAGGATGCTGAACGCAGCGGGTGAGATCGTGCATGGACACCTCGTGAGACAATGCGTGCAGCCATCGTAACGCAAATGCGCGAGGTCAGGGGGGCGGTTTCGATAACCGAAACTGGGGAGTGACCGATCCAACTGAGAAGAGGCCCGCCGCTTGGCGAAAGGTCATCTTGGGGCACCGTCATTGCGAGGAGCGAAGCGACGAAGCAATCCAGAGTCGCACTCGCAGCCCTGGATTGCTTCGCTTCGCTCGCAATGACGGCTGATCGACCGCCATAATGGACGCCTATTTCAGCGCCTGTGAGACGCGCCGCAGCGCCTCGTCGAGTTCGGGCAACGCGAGCACGCCAAAGCCGAGACGGAATACCCGCGCCTCGTCGCCGAACCACGATCCCGGACCGACGCGAGTCTCGCGCTCGGCCAGCTCGCGATGAAAGCGCGCCACCGCCGCGTCCTCGAACATCTCGCGCCTGAGCCTGATGCAGCACAGCGCGCCCGCATCCGGCCTGATCCATTCGAGCAGGCGGGCATGGGCGGCAACGAAGCCGGCGGTGCGCGCCAGACCCTCGGCAAGATGACGGCGCCGCTCGCCCATGATCCCGTCGAGATTCCGCAGGATCGATCGCGCGATCGCCTCATCGACGACCGAGTTCGATATCGTGGTGTTGAACTTGCCGAGCACGAGCTGTGCGCGCAGCGCCTCGTCCCGCGTGATCACCCATCCGGTGCGGATGCCCGGCGCGCCATGGCATTTCGAGAACGACGCGCAGCTGATGATGCGCCGATCCAGCGCGACGACGCTCGGACGCGGCTCCGCCTCGCCATGCACGGCCTCGCGATAGGTCTCGTCGACCAGCAGGAACGCATCGGGGCAGATCTCGTCCATCGCCGCGAGCACCTCGCGCAGCTCGGCATCGGACAGCGCCACGCCGGACGGATTCTGCGGCGAGGCCAGGCTGACCAGCCGCGTCCGCGCCGTCAGCAACGAGCGCAGGCGGCCGACATCGAGACGATAGCCGTCATCGAAATGCAGCGGCAGGTCGAGAACGCGCAGGCCCACCGACGCAAGCACGTTGCGCGCGTTGGGAAACGCAGGACGTCCGATCACGACCTCCGCGCCGGGCGCGCTGAGAACGAAGGCCGTCAGGAACAGCGCCTGCATGGCGCCGACGGTGGTGATGACGTCGTCAGCGCCGACACCATGTCGCGCGGCGATCAGCTCGCGCAGCTCGAGGTGGCCTTCGGTCGGACCATAGCTCAGCACAACATCCGTCAGCGCGTCGCCGAGCCCGTCCGCGAGCAGCTCGTCAAGCCCAAGATCCGGGCCGATGCTCTCGGCGAGATCGTAGCGGACCGGCTGCGAGGTCAAGCTGATGATGTCGTTGTACGGGAAACGGCTGGGCACGTGCGGCATGGCTGAGCTCCGAGTGATGCGCTCAAGCTACCGCCCGGGGGACTGGGGATGACAGATACAGAGACGCCCGATTGCCACCAGTACAGATTGGCGATTGGATGATCTGTATGGACCAGCGCACCCCGTCTTCGCCGCTCTACGAAGCCCTCGCCGGCCACCTCACGGCGCTGGTCGACGACAACGTCCTGCGTCCGGGCATGCGCGCGCCCTCGGTGCGCGCCTTCGCCGCCCAGCACGGCGTCAGTCTGACCACGGCGGTGCAGGCCTATCGCCTGCTGGAAGATCGCGGCGTGCTCGAAGCCCGGCCGAAATCCGGCTTCTACGTCACGCAGCGGAGCCACCGGCAACGCGCGCTGCCGACCGCGTCGCAGCCGCCGCAGCGCGCCAACCCGGTGGTGGCCGTCTCCAGTCCCGTCTTCAGCGTGCTCGCCTTTGCCGGCGACCCGACCTATGCCCCGCTGGGCTGCGCCCTCCCGAGCGCCGGCCTGCTCGCCGCCGAGCGGCTCGACCGTCATCTCGCCCGCTGCGCCCGCGTCCATGGCCGCCACTACAACATCTACGCCGATCCGCATGGCGATGCCGAGCTGCGCGCGCAGATCTCCGCGCGCGCACTGCGCCTCGGCCACGCCGTGCCGCCCGATGGCGTCCTCATCACCAACGGCTGCACCGAGGCGCTGAACATCGCCTTGAGCGTCACCACCCGGCCGGGCGACGCGGTCGCGATCGAATCCCCGACCTATTTCGGCCTGCTCCAGGTGCTCGAAGCCCGCGGCCTGCGCGCGCTGGAGCTGCCGACCGATCCGACCCGTGGCGTCGACGTCGCCGCGCTCGACAAGGCGCTCGGCGCGCGCCGCGTCGCCGCCTGCCTGCTCGCCTCGAGCTTCAACAATCCGCTGGGCACGCGCACCGACGATGCCAGCAAGGCCGCCATCATCCGCGTGCTCACGCGCCACGGCGTGCCGCTGATCGAGGACGACATCTACGGCGACATCAGCTTCGGCGACGACCGGCCGCGCCCATTCGCCGCGATCGCCCCGAAGGCCGACATCATCCTGTGCAGCTCGTTCTCGAAGACCATCGCGCCGGGCTATCGCATCGGCTGGCTCGCCTCCAACCGCCGCCACGATCAGATCCTTGCCGCGAAGTTCGCGCTGTCGCTGAGCGGCGCGGCCTTGCCGCAGAAGGCGATGGCGGATTTCCTCGGCTCCGGCGGCTACGACGCCCATCTGCGGCGCATCCGCAAGGTGTTCGCCGCCAACATGGACCGCATGCGCCGCACTGTCGACCGCAGCTTCCCCAAGGAGACGCGGATGACCGACCCCAGAGGCGGCTTCGTGCTCTGGCTGGAGCTGCCCGCGGATTTCAATTCCGACGCACTTTATGACCATGCCATCCGCGAACGCATCTGCTTCGTGCCCGGCAGCCTGTTCACGGCGACATCAGATTATCGCAACTGCCTGCGGCTGAGCTGCAGCCACGACTGGGACGCACGCATCGAGCGCAGCGTCGAACGGCTGGGGGAGCTGGCTCATGAGCCGCTCGCCTAGACACCGTTTCCTGAGAGCCGGCAATTGATGGGCGGTGGAAGTCTGGCCGTCTCCACCCTCGCCATGCTCCGCGAAAGCGGAGCATCCAGTATTCCGCGGCAGAAGATGCGAACCGCGACGTCTCGGCGTACTGGATCGTCCGCCTTCGCGGACGATGACAGCGATGGTTCAATCATGGATCTGCGCGAGCGGTCAGTTCAGCCCCGCCTAGCGCTTGGCCGGCAGCACGAACACTTGGCCGGGATAGATCAGATCGGGCCGGCGGATCTGCTCGCGGTTGGCACGGTAGATGACCGCATAGCGCGTGCCCTCGCCGAGCAGGCGCCGGCTGATGTGCCACAGACTGTCGCCGCGCGACACGGTGATCGTCCTGGCGCCACCGCCGCGGGCGGGTGATGCCGCCATGTCCTTGAGGTCGGCCGGCGATGCCGCCGCAAGCTGCGTGCGCGCGCCTGGAGCGCTTGCGCTCGCGGGAGCGGCTGCGCTCCCCTGGCCGGCGGCCGCGGGCAGCGAGGCCGTGGTCAGCGTCTCCGGTACGTTCAAAGGCACTTCCGCGCGGGCCTGAACCGTGCCCGACTTGGCATCCACCTCGTCGAGCCGCAACCGGTCCTTGCTGCCCCAGGCGGCGTCCTTGATGGTCGCCGCGAGACGACCGTCAGCACCGGCAATGGCCGAGCTGACCAGGCGATCGTTGAGATAGAGCCGCACCGTCGCGCCGGGCCGGGCCCGTCCACTGACGCGCAGATTTCCGTTCGGCTCGAAGTCCACGGCCTCTATCGCCACGGCCTGAGGCGTCGCCCCCTCAGGCTTCGACAGCACGCGGGTCGGCTGGTCCGGCGCGATCAACGCGACCGTAGGCGGTTGCTTTCGGGCGTCGACCACGACGGCCACGCTCTGCTTGGATGACACCTCGCGGCCGTCGAGCTGCCGTGACCGCAGGGTCAGGTCGAACGCTCCAGCCGGCAAGGGAGGCGGAACCATGGAGAATTGTCCCGATCGATCGGCAACCGTTTGCGCATGCGGCTCGCCGTTGCGCAGCAGTTCGACGGTCGCGCCGGGCGCGGCCCGGCCTGCGACCACGGTCTCCCCCGAGGGCTCCACGCTGACCACGTCGAACGACGGCTCGTCGCTGTCGAGAGCGGCTGGCGCGACCGGCGCCAACAGCGCTGCCAGACCGCTAGCCTGTTGCCGGGCAGTCGCCAGCGCGGCCGCAGCTTGCTTCGCGCCGCCCGGGTCTGCCGGCTCCTGCTCCACCACCGCGCGGCCCGGAGCCGCTGGGGCAGACGCCGCTCGCGGTGCTGCAGCATCCGTCGGGCTTGCGGCCGACAGCTCACGCTTGAAGATCGAAAGGTCGAGATCGATACCAGGCGCCAGCACGATCGCGGCAGCGCCCGCCGCGAGCGCGGCCACGAAACCGCCTGCCCAAAACACGCCTCGACTGATTCCGGTGCTCATGCGTAGCTCCGTCCTGTTCGCGGCGAACACGGAGACGACGGCTCCGCCAGCAGGATGCTCGGTTCGCTCTTAGCACCATGTTCGCCGAAACGCCATCATTCGGCTGAACGGGCCCATGCTCGGCATCATCCCCTTTAGCCGAATACCCCCATGCCATTTTGCTGTTTCTTTTTTCCAGAAATCATGTATGATCTCCCCATCCCGCCTCGTTGCGAGGGGCGTACGCGTCGTCACGGACGTTGGGGCGGGCTGCGGTGGACGTGGGCTGCGATGCACGACGGGCATGGCCGCTCGCGGACGACGAAGTCGCGTGGTCCTGGCGCCCCGATGCTGGCGCTAAGTTCGTGCCGGTGCCGATAAAGTCACGGCGCGGATGACGGGGGCAAGAAAGCCCGGTCCCCGGGGAGATCGCGTATAAGTTGTTAAAGCCATCGCGCAGGGAATGCCGGCTACGGCTTTGCCTGTGGTACCTGCCGCCTGCATTTTTTTCGCAGGCGGGCCATGGGTGAGGCCTTCACCCGGCATTCCCTGCGCCCTCGTTTCGAGGGCTCGCTGCCCAAAGCTCGGACGCTTATGCGTCACGAGGCATTTCGCATGCGGTATCAATTGCTGGTTGTTTGAGGTGGTGCCCAGCTCCCGCCCCACTGCAATGCACAACGCGTAGTCCTACGGTGCCCATCTTTTACGCAACCTTTAACGGATTGGGGCCTCTTGTTAGTTCCAAGGTTGGCATTCCGACACTGAATACGACTGGGCAGCTGGGAGTTCATATCCGTGCGCAAGAATCTACCCGTCACGTCCAACGAATACCCGATCACCGACGAGACGCTGATCGTCTCGCGCACCGATCTCAAGGGCAAGCTGACCTATTTCAACGACCAGTTCGTCGACGCCGCGGGCTTTACGCCGGACGAGCTGATGGGCCAGCCGCACAACATCATCCGTCATCCCGACATGCCGGAGGCCGCATTCGCCAACCTCTGGGACACGCTGAAGCAAGGCAAGCCGTGGGCCGGCGCCGTCAAGAACCGCCGCAAGAACGGTGACTTCTACTGGGTGCAGGCGACCGCGTCGGCGATCCGCGAGAACGGCGAGATCACGGGCTACACCTCCATCCGCACCAAGCTGCCGGCCGAGCAGCGCGCCGAGGCCGAGAAGGTCTACGGGCTGCTGAATCAGAACAAGGCGCAGGGCTACGCGATCAGCGCGGGCGTCATCCGCCGCCGCTCGGTGTTCGACCGCCTGTCGCTGTTCACGGGTACGCTCAGGGCGCGCCTGACGACCTTGGCCGCGGTGCTGGGCGTGTTCATGCTGATCATCGGCGCGGCCGGCCTGCTGTCGACCCGCTCCACCAACGTCGCCATGAAGTCGCTGTACGAGGATCGCACGATTCCACTGGCGCAATTGCTCGAGATCAACGATCGTACCTTGCAGAACATGTCGTCGCAACAGTCCGCGGCAGCGAACGGCAAGGCCGGAAAACCGATCGACGGCATCAGGGCGCTGGTGGACGGAAACAGCGCCAGGATCACCAAGGTGTGGGCCGACTACATGGCGAGCTACCTGACGCCGGAGGAGAAGATCGTCGCCGATGCCTTCGCGATCAGACGCAAGGCCTATCTGGAGGAAGGCATCAGGCCAGGATTGGCTCTGCTCGAGCAGGGCAAGTTCGACGAGGCGAGCCAGCATATCGCCACCAAGGGGCATGATCTGTTCGAGGCCGCCAAGCACGAGCTCGACAAGCTCGTTCAGATCCAGGTGAAGGAAGGCAAGGCGCTCTACGAGGAGGCCGAGAGACAATATCTGGTGGTGCTCGCGATCATTTCTGTGATGATCCTGGCGGGTATCGGAATCGGTGCTACGTTCAGCCTGCAGGGCATCCGCGCGGTGCTGCGGCCGCTCAAGGTGCTCAACGACGCGATGCAGAACATCAGCCAGGGCAAGCTCGACAACCGCATCCCGGTGGAGCGCGACGACGAGCTCGGCGAGGCGCTGCGCAACCTGCAGACCGTGCAGGCGATCGTCCGCTTCAACAGCGAGGAAGTGAGGGCAGTGCAGCACTCGGCCGAGGTCAAGCGCAAGGCCGGAATGAACAAGCTCGCCAGCGAATTCGAAAGCGCGATCGGCGGCATCGTGCAGACGGTATCTTCGGCGTCGTCACAGCTCGAGACGTCCGCCGGCACGCTGACCTCGAACGCGACGCGCTCGCAGGAGCTCGCCACTACCGTGGCCGCCGCGTCCGAGCAGGCCGCGACGAACGTGCAGTCGGTCGCCTCGGCCACCGAGGAACTGACTTCGTCGGTGACCGAGATCAGCCGCCAGGTGCAGGAATCGGCGCGCATCGCCAACGGCGCCGTCGATCAGGCGCGCACCACCAACGACCGCGTCAACGAGCTCTCGAAGGCAGCTGCGAGGATCGGCGACGTGGTCGAGCTGATCAACACCATCGCCGGCCAGACCAACCTGCTGGCGCTGAACGCTACCATCGAGGCGGCGCGCGCCGGCGATGCCGGCCGCGGCTTCGCCGTAGTCGCGTCCGAGGTCAAGGCGCTCGCCGAGCAGACCTCGAAGGCCACCGGTGAGATCGCCCAGCAGATCTCGGGCATCCAGGCGGCGACGCAGGAATCGGTGTCGGCGATCCGGGAGATCAGCACGACGATCGAGCGGCTGTCGGAAATCTCCTCGACCATCGCCGCCGCCGTCGAGCAGCAGGGCGCGGCGACGCAGGAGATCTCGCGCAACATCCAGGAGGCGTCGCGCGGCACCACCGAGGTCAATACCAACATCGTCGACGTCCAGCGCGGCGCCTCGCAGACCGGCTCTGCTTCGGGCAACGTGCTGTCGGCGGCGCAGTCGCTGTCACAGGAGAGCGACCGGCTGCGGCAGGAGGTCGACCGATTCCTCGGCAACGTGCGGGCGGCCTGAGCCGCCCCGCGCTCACCGCCCGGTCAGCCGGATCGGGCGGCCCTGACTGATGAAGGCGTAATGGCCGGCGCCGATGCCGCCGACCATCAGCGCCTCGACGACGGGCTCGGCGATCTCACCGGTCGCGGCCCAGTCGATGACGAAATTGGCGCCGGTGCCGCCGCGGGTGTCCTTGATGGGCACGAAGACCTCGACGGTCGCGAACGGCTTCAAGGCGACGGGCTCGCGCAGATGCGCCTCCACCAGCGTGCCGGCCGTATCGTAATAGTTGATGCGCCGGACGATCAGCGGCCGCTGCTCGGAGGCGTTGTGGATGCTCAGCGTCACCGAGAAATCGGCCTGGACCCGGCCCGGGGTCATCGCGACGCTGGAATAGACGGGGACATAGACGGCGCCCGTGACCGTGACGGGCTCCGCCGGAACTGGCGTCAGCGAGCTCGCGAAACCGGCGGTCGCGTCGTCCGCGGCCTGCGCCGGGCCGACCGCAGCAGCTGCGATGAGCAGCAGCGCGAACGCGCCGTTCCGGATGTGACAGATTGCGGGTTTCCTTGCGCGGCGGCACGACATAAGTTGCCGCCCCGGGGGTTGCTTCATGCATGAACTGATCGGCGACATCACGCTCTGCATCCTGTTTGCGTGGGTGCTTGGACTGGCAGCGCATAAATGGCGCCAGCCCTCGATTCTCGCTTATCTGGTCGCGGGCTTCGCCATTGGCCCCTTCGGCACCGGCTGGGTCAAGTCCCAGGAGTCGATTTCCGTGATCTCGGAGCTCGGCCTGATCTTCATGCTGTTCATGATCGGGCTCGAGATCGACCTCAAGAAGATCATCCGCGCCGGCCCGGTGATTCTCATCGCGGGCGGCGTCCAGCTGCTCGGCGGCGCCGCGCTCGGCATCCTGTTCTTCGTCGCGATCGGCATGCGGATGGGCGCCGAGAGCTACGACGCGCTCTATCTCTGCGTCGCCTGCGCGCTGTCCTCGACCGTCATCATCGTCAAGGTGCTGTACGAGAAGCGCGAGCTCGACACCCTGCCCGGCCGCATCACGCTCGGCGTGCTCGTGCTGCAGGACGTGTTCGCGATCCTTTTCCTGGCGGTACAGCCGAGCCTCGACGACCTCCATGTCAGCGTGATCCTGCTGTCGTTCGCCCGCGCCGGCACGCTGGTCGCGATCGCCCTGCTCCTCAGCCGCTACGTCTTGCCGCCGGTGTTCCATCGCATCGCGCGTACCCCGGAGCTGATCCTGCTCGGCGCGCTGGCCTGGTGCTTCCTGATCGGCGAGATCGCAGAAAGGCTGCACCTGTCACGCGAGATGGGCTCGCTGGTCGCGGGCGTCTCGCTATCGACCTTCCCCTACGCGCTCGACGTCACCGCCAAGGTCACGACGTTGCGCGATTTCTTCATCACGCTGTTCTTCGTCGCGCTCGGCATGACCATCCCGATCCCGACGATGTCCGTTGTCGGGCTGGCGCTGGTGATCGCGCTGTTCACGGTGGCGAGCCGGCTGCTCACCACGTTCACGCCGCTGTACATGATGCGGCAGGGCCTGCGCGCCAGCCTGCTGCCGGCGCTCAACCTGGCCCAGATCAGCGAATTCTCGCTGGTGGTGATCCAGACCGGCGCGGCCGCCGGTCACCTCAAGAACGGCACGTCGAGCGCGGCGTCTTTTGCCTTCGTGCTGCTCGCGGTGCTCTCGACCTTCGTCATCGTCCGCTCCGATCCGATCGCGCGGCGAAGCATCCCGCTGCTCAAGCGGATCGGTCTGCGCGACCTCGATGCAAGCAAGGATGGCGAGGCCGGCCACGAGGGCGGACACGGCGCCGGGCGTCCGATCGTGCTGCTCGGATTCTTCCGCACCGCCAGCGCCCTCCTCAGCGAAATCGAGCGCAGCCAGCCGGCGCTGCTGGAGCAGATCGGCGTGGTCGATTTCAATCCGGTGGTGTTTCGCACCCTGTCCGATCGCGGCATCCAGGTGACTTATGGCGACATCAGCAATGTCGACACGCTGGTTCATGCGGGGGTCGGCCAGGCCGAGCTGATCATCCTGAGCATCCCGGATTCGCTGCTCAAGGGCGCCAACAACGAGAAGCTGGTGCGGCACGTCCGCAGCATCAATGCCACGGCCAAGATCGTCGCCACCGCCGACCTGCTCGCGGATGTCAACGATCTCTACGACGCCGGCGCCGACTATGTGACGGTGCCGAGGCTCAGCGATGCGCAGGTTCTGCTCAACCTGATCCAGGACGCCAGCGCCGGCCTGTTGTCGGAGCGCCGCAACGAGGCCGAGGCCATGCTCGCCGATCGCCGCGAGGTGCTGCCATGAGGCCGGCGCGCATCCATCTTCCACAGAATCTCCGATCCCGCTGGACTTGAAGCATGGCAAACACGAACGTTCACGTCGTCGATCACCCGCTGGTCCAGCACAAGCTCTCGCTGATGCGCGAGCGTGACCGCTCGACCAAGGGCTTCCGTGAGCTGTTGAACGAGATCGGCATGCTGCTGGCCTACGAGGTGACGCGCGACCTGCCGCTCGAGCTGGTCGACATCGAAACGCCGATCGCGCCGATGAAGGCACCGAAGATCGCCGGCAAGAAGCTGACGCTTGCGCCGATCCTGCGCGCCGGCGTCGGCTTCCTCGACGGCATGCTGGCGCTGATGCCGTCCGCGCGCATCGCCCATATCGGGCTCTACCGTGACCCGAAGACGCTGCAGGCCGTCGAGTACTACTTCAAGGCGCCGCAGGACCTGACCGACCGCACCGTGATCCTGATGGACCCGATGCTCGCGACCGGCAATTCGGCCTGCGCGGCAGCCGAGCTCCTCAAGACGCGCGGCGCCCGCGACATCCGCTTCGTCTGCCTGCTGGCGGCACCTGAGGGCATCGCGCAGTTCGAGAAGGAGCATCCGGACATTCCGATCTGGACCGCGGCGATCGACGAGAAGCTGAACGACCACGCCTACATCGTGCCCGGCCTCGGCGATGCTGGCGATCGGATGTTCGGCACGAAGTGATCGTGCGCGAGCGGTTCAGCAGGACGGTCGCGGCGAAGGACGAATGACGCTGAAGATGCGACCATCGATCGCCAGCAGCGCACTCCCGATCACCAGCGCACCGCCGATCTCCCGCAACGAGATGCTTTCGCCGAGCACCAGCGACCCGAGCAGGATCGTCGTCAAGGGGATCAACAACGTCACCAGCATCACGTTGGTCGCCCCGGAGCGGCGCAGGATTTGGAAGAACACGATATAGGCGAAGGCCGTCGACAGCGCCGCAAGCCCGATGACCGCGAGCCAGGTCTGCAGTCCGGGAATTGGAAGACGCCATGGCTGGTCGACGACAGCGGCGATGGCCAGCATCATCACGCTGGAAGCCGAGAGCTGGAAGGTGGCGGTCGCAAGCGGCGGCGAATGGGCGAGATGGCGGCGCACCAGCAGCGCGGCGATACCGTAGCTGAGGGACGCGCCGAGACCGAACAGAAAGCCGTAGCCGCCTGCCGAGCCGTCGAGCCCCGGCCCACCTCGCAGGATCACGACGCCGACGAGGCCTACGACCAGACCCGCTGCCCGCCGGGCCGACAGCCTTTCCTCTCCCGCGGCTGCCATCACCACGATCGTGAACAGCGGCGTCGTCGCATTGAGGACGGCGGCAAGGCCGGAGGTGATGAACGTCTGGCCGATCACGATCAGGCAGAACGGCACGACATTGTTGAACAGCGCCACGGCAAAGAACGGTCGCCAGCCGGCAAACCCCTTGGGAAAGCCGAGCCCGCGCAGTCGCAACAGCGGCAGCAGGATCGCGGCCGCCAACACGATGCGCAGCAGCACCAGCGTCAGCGGCGGCAATTCCTTCAAGGCAAGGCCGTTGAAGATGAAAGATCCGCTCCAGAGCAGCGACAGCAGCCCAAGCAGCGACCAATCCCGCGTGTCCATCCTGTCGTTCGGGGATGTCATCACCGCAAACCGCTGTTCAATGTCCGCGTGAACGTTGCAGATGAAGCGGAGCAAGGTCCACCCGCTTTCCGTCGGCGCAGACGTCGCGCTCTACCACGTATCTCTTGGCCGCGAGACCAGCTCGATCATGCGGCCTTCGTCCTCATCCGGCATCGCCGCCTTCGCCCGCGCATAGGCATCGACGGCTGCCTGGGCCATGATGGGACGCTCACCAAGCAGCTGCTCGGCGAGCTGCAGCGCATAGGCTGCATCCTTGTGACGGAGCGCCGCCGTGAAGCTGGCATCGGCGAAGTTGCGCGCGATCATGCGCGGCGCGTGGCGCAGCACCTGGGGGCTCGCCGCGACGCCGCTCTGGATCGCCTCCAGCACGAGCTTCATGTCGAGGCCGGCCTGCTCGGCGATTGCGAGCCCCTCCGCAAGACCTGCGATCTGCATCGCGCCAAGCAGGTTGTTGATCAGCTTGTAGACTGTCCCGGCGCCCACGGGCCCGAAATGGCGAATGGTCGAGCCGATCGGCGCCAGATACGGCCGCGCGCGGTCGAGATCGGCGGCGTCGGCGCCGACCAGCAAGGTCAGCTTGCCGCTCGCGGCCGCGTCGGGCAGCCCGGTCACCGGGCAGTCGAGATAGGTCACGCCGCGCGCATCCAGCTCGCGCGACAGGCGCAGCGCATGGTCGCGCGACACGGTCGAGCATTCGATCGCGATCGTGCCGACCCGCATGGTGGCCGCGGCGCCATCCGGCCCGAGCCACACCGCGCGCGAGGCGTCGTCATCAGCCACCATCGTAACGACCGCATCGGCATCGATTGCCGCATCAGCTGGCGAGGTCGACCAGCGCGCGCCGCGCGCGATCAGATCCTCCGCCTTCGCCCGGCTGCGATTCCAGACCGCGACGGAATAGCCTGCGTCGAGATAACGACCGGCCATGCCATGGCCCATGCGCCCGAGCCCCATGAAGGCAACGCGCGCCACGCTCAATCGACGTCCTCGATCGCAGCGCCTGGCGTCGTGCCGAACGCGCGCTGCGCCAGCGTCGCCGCCATGAACTCGTCGAGATCGCCGTCGAGCACGCCGGCGGTGTCGGACGTCTGCACGCCGGTGCGCAGATCCTTCACCATCTGATACGGCTGCAGCACGTAGGAACGGATCTGGTGACCCCAGCCGATCTCGGTCTTGGCCGCCTGGTCGGCCGCCGCTTTCTCCTCGCGCTTCTTCAACTCGATCTCATAGAGACGTGCGCGCAGCATGTCCCAGGCCTGAGCGCGGTTCTTGTGCTGTGAGCGACCGGCCTGACAGACCACGGCAACGCCGGTCGGGATGTGCGTCAGCCGCACCGCCGATTCGGTCTTGTTGACGTGCTGGCCGCCGGCGCCGCCCGACCGCATCGTGTCGACGCGGACATCGGACTCCTTGATGTCGATCTTGATGCTGTCGTCGATGACCGGGAAGATCTGCACCGAAGAGAATGAAGTGTGGCGCCGCGCATTCGAATCGAACGGCGAGATTCGGACCAGGCGATGCACGCCGGCTTCCGTCTTCAGCCAGCCATAGGCGTTATGGCCGGAGATCTGGATGGTCGCGGACTTGATGCCGGCTTCTTCACCCAGCGATTCTTCGAGATACTCGACCTTGAAGCCGTGGGTCTCGGCCCAGCGCGTGTACATGCGCAGCAGCATCTGCGCCCAGTCCTGGCTCTCGGTGCCGCCGGCGCCGGCATGGACCTCGAGATAGGTGTCGAACTTGTCGGCCTCGCCGGACAGCAGCGCCTCGAGCTCGCGCCGCGCGACCTCCTTCTTCAGCTCCTTGAGCGCATTCTCGGCTTCAGTGACGACCCCCGGATCGTTCTCGGCCTCGCCGAGCTCGATCATCTCGATGTTGTCGCTGAGCTCACGCTCGACCTTGCCAATGCCGGTCAGCGAATCCTCCAGCGAGGTCCGCTCCTGCATCAGCCGCTGAGCTTTTTGGGGGTCGTTCCAGAGATTGGGATCTTCGGCGAGCTTGTTCAGCTCAGCGAGCCTTGCCGTCGATGTCTCGACGTCAAAGATGCCTCCTCAGCAGCCCGACCGACTGCTTGATCTCTTCTACGATTTTCTCGATTTCGGCGCGCATGTCGCTCTCTTCAGGCCACGGCTCGAAGCGCCGCAGCATCATCTCTCACAGGGGGATGTAACGGCGCTCGGCGCAAAGCGCAATCGCTCTGCACCGCACCAGCACAGTTTCGCCGGTCTAGTAGAGGCTACCGGTACCCGGACGGATGATGAAGCTGCCCGCATCAGGCTGGCCGCCGCCCTGCGACGGCATCACACGTCCATCGGCGTCGGCGACACCGATGACCGAGTAGTTGTCCGGCGGCGCCGTACCAGGCTTGAACGCCTCCATGATGGTACGGCCGCCGTCGCCCGGGCTCGCCCGCATGCCGGTCTTGGCGTCGACACGCACCAGCTTGATGCCGGCCGGGATCTTGAAGGGCGTGGCCGGCTTGTCGGCCAGCGCGAGCTTCATGAAATCTTTTGCGATCGGCGCGGCCAAATGACCGCCGGTCGCGGCATTACCCTTACCGAGCGGCCGCGGCTTGTCGTAACCCATGTAGATCGCGACGGCGAGGTCCGGCGAGAAGCCGACGAACCATGCGTCCTTGGCCTCGTTGGTGGTGCCGGTCTTGCCGGCGATCGGCTTGCCGACCTCCCTGAGCACGGTTGCCGTACCCGCCTGCACCACACCCTCGAGCATCGAGGTGATCTGATAGGCGGTCATCGAATCCAGCACCTGCTCGCGGCGGTCGACCAGTTGCGGCTCGCTCTGGTTCTTCCAGCCGTCCGGCGCGTCGCAGCCGCGGCACTCGCGGGCATCATGCTTGAAGATGGTGTGGCCGTAGCGATCCTGGATCCGGTCGATCAGCGTCGGCTTCACCCGGCGGCCGCCATTGGCCATCATCGAATAGGCCGTGACCATGCGCATGGCCGTGGTTTCGCCCGCACCGAGTGCGTAGGACAGGTAATTCGGCAGTTCGTCATAGACTCCGAACCGTTTGGCATACTCGGAAATCAGCGGCATGCCGACGTCCTGCGCGAGACGCACGGTCACCGTGTTCAGCGACAGGCGCAGCGCGTTGCGCAAGGTCGTGGGCCCGAGATACTTGCCGTTGGTAAAGTTTTCGGGGCGCCAGACCTGGCCACCCTGCCCCTGGTCGATCTCGATCGGTGCGTCGACGACCTGGGTCGACGGCGTATAGCCGTTGTCGAGCGCTGACGAATAGACGATCGGCTTAAATGACGATCCGGGCTGCCGGTAGGCCTGCGTTGCCCGGTTGAACTGGCTCTGGTCGAAGGAGAAGCCGCCGACCATCGCGAGCACACGGCCCGTATTCGGATCCATGGCAACCATCGCGCCGGACACTTCGGGCAGTTGCTCGAGGCGATACTGGCCTTCGACCGGATTGCCTTCCTTGTACAGCGGATCCGCATAGATCACGTCGCCCGGCTGCAGCACCTGGGCGACCGACGTCGGCACCTTGCCACGGCCATTGGCCGTCGCAGCCCGCGCCCATTTCACGCCGTCGAGCGTGATCAGGCCAGTCTGGCGCTCCTTGCTGACGGCGCCGCCGAGCTCGCGCGGCGGCTGGAAGCCGATGCGGGCGGACTGATCGCTGGTCTCGAGCACCACGGCCATCCGCCACGGTGAGATGTCCGAGAGCGATTTGATGTCCGCGAGCTTCACGCCCCAGTCGCCCGAAGTATCGAGCTTGGAGACAGGCCCGCGATAGCCCTGCTCCTGGTCGTACCTCACGAGTCCGGCGACCATGGCCTTGCGCGCCATGACCTGGATCTTCGGATCGAGCGTCGTCCGGACGGACAGGCCGCCCTCGTAGAGCTTCTTCTCGCCATAACGCTCGAAGATGTCACGGCGCACTTCCTCGGCGAAATATTCACCTGCAAAGATGTGGGCGCCGGTGTTGCGGCTCGCAATCGTCAGCGGGTCCTTGCGCGCCTTGTCGGCGTCGGCCTGCTTGATCCAGCCGTTCTCAAGCAGACGATCGACGACATAGTTGCGGCGCTCGATGGCGCGGTCGCGATTCCGGATCGGATGCAGGCTGCCCGGCATCTTCGGCAGAGCCGCCAGATAGGCGGCCTCGGCCACCGTCAGTTCGTTGACCGACTTGTCGAAATAGACCAGCGACGCCGCGGCGATGCCGTAGGCGCCGGAGCCGAGATAGATCTCGTTGAGATAGAGCTCGAGAATCTTGTCCTTCGAGTAGGTGCGCTCGATGCGCATCGCCAGCAGCGCTTCCTTGATCTTGCGGGCGAACGACACCTCGTTGGTCAGCAGGAAGTTCTTGGCGACCTGCTGCGTGATCGTCGAGGCACCCTGCGGGCGGCGATTCGAGCCGAAGTTCTGGGCGTAGACCACGGCAGCGCGCGCCATGCCGGTGAAGTCGATGCCGCCATGCTCGTAGAAGTTCTTGTCCTCGGCGGCGAGGAAGGCGTTGATGACGAGCTTGGGAACCGCCTGGATCGGCAGGTACAGCCGACGCTCCCGGGCATATTCACCGACCAGCGAGCCGTCGGCCGCGTGCACGCGCGTCATCACCGGCGGCTCATAATCCTGCAGCTGGGAGTAATCAGGCAGGTCCTTGGAAAAATGCCAGATCAGGCCGGCCGCTGCTGCCACACCGACCAGGAACAAGACGGTACCGGCCGCGAACAGGAAGCCCAAAAACCGCACCAGAAAGCGCATCGGCGAATATCCGTTCCAACTCTTGTTTCGTCTCTCGGCTCGGACGCGGCGCACCCACGGGCGCTACCGCCAAAAATCACACGGTCGGCTGCAATGCCGCGTGACCCATGCCAGAGAAACGCACGGTCAAGCCTATCAGCGGTCAAGCCTATCACAAGTCTGCCGAGAAGGAATCTTCACTGATTCCGGGTGCCTCGCAGCACGTTTATAGGGATGTTGCTGTGGCCAAACTAGGGCTTTGCGCGTACCGGCCCCGGCTTGTCCGGCCTGTCGGGGCCCGCATTGGCGATGCGCTTGGCCAGAAAGGCATCGATCGCCCGCGCCATTGCGTCCGCCGTGCGCGACCGCCATGCGTCGGAGACCAAGTTTCCCATATCGCCCTTATTGGAGACATAGCCGAGTTCGACCAGCACGGATGGCACGTCGGGCGCCTTGAGCACGCGGAAACCAGCCGATTTGAGCGGGCGCTTGTGCATATGCACCGCCGTCTTCATGTCGTTCATCAGCAGACGGGCGAACCGGTTGGAAAACGTCCGCGTTTCCCGGCGGGCCAGATCGATCAGGATGTCGGCCACGTCAGCCGGCTCCTCCGTCAGATTGACCCCGCCGATCTGGTCGGCGCGGTTCTCGGCCTCGGCCAGCCGTTCCGCCTCGACGTCGGACGCCTTGTCGGACAGCGTGTAGATGGTCGCGCCCTGCGCAGTGCCCTCACCTCGCGGCAGCGCATCGGCGTGGATGGAGACGAACAGCGCCGCCGACTGCTTCTGGGCGATGCGGACCCGGTCTCCGAGCGGGATGAAGGTGTCGTCGTCGCGGGTCATGACCACGCGGAACTTGCCCGACCGTTCCAGCCGTTCGCGCAGCGCCTGGCCGAAGGCGAGCACCAGATTCTTCTCCGGCACCTCCCCGCCCTGTGTGCCGTAGTCGACGCCACCATGACCGGGGTCGATCACGATCACGGGCCGGGTGTCCGGCGGGCCGTCCGTCGGAGGGGGAGCGATGGCAACCGTGGTCGGCGGCGGCCGGACTGCCGGCGGCGCAGGGTTTCCTGCGACAGCGACCGACGCCGTCGCGGAACTCGAATCGGCAGGCCTGGCGGCAAGACGACTGTCGCTGCCAATGGCGCGGGCGAAGGTCGCCTCGTCGACCTCCTCCAGTTCGAGCACCAGCCGCGGCGGCTGACCGTTGGCGGCATCAAGCACCGTGGAGTTGGCGATTCGGGCCGGGCCGGTGAGATCGAACACGATGCGAGACCCACCGGGCATCACCATCCCATAGCGGAACGCCTTCACCAAACCCCGGCCGCTGGTCCCGGCTCCGGTGGGCAAATGAAAGCTGACCTGGGGCAGGTCGACGACGACGCGATAGGGTTCGCTGAGCAGGAAGGCTCGAAACGGCACCGTCCGGTCGAGATCGAGCACGAATCGGGTCTGTCGGGAATCGCCGGCGACCCGCGCATCGGTGGCGATCGGGAACCCTGGCCCGACCACGGCAGGCGGCACCTGGCCGACCGGCCCGCTCTGGGCGCGGGCCGGAATGACGGCCGCACATAACATTTGCGTGACGCACAGCGACGCGCATCCCAGCAAAGAAAGGTAATTCGCCCGGCCAGCTGCCAAATCGATGCCTCCGCGGGATGGTCTTACCGCAACCAATCCCAGGGGTTAACCGCCAAATTTTGTCATTTTCGTTAAAGGCCACCGATTGTTGCGGTTCCGCGACGCTTCGCTTGCGCGACCTGACCATTCCTCGTATGTACGAAGGGCTGAAGGCTAATCCTTACTGCCGGTTGTGTCGCGTTCAACCTCCCGGTGAAACGCCGGAAGCTTCGTGATCGGGGTGCTCGGTATCGGGTCCTCGATCGTGGCGGAGATTCCAGCGCCTTTCCGACGCTCCACCAAAGCCTGCGCGATCCCGCGCGGCCGCAACGGAGAGCCGGTCACGAGCCGAGTGGCGCCTGTCAGGCGCCTCCTCGCAGAGACCGCCCGGGCACCAGGTCAGACACGGTATAGCCTGATACCGCACCCGTGACAGGGTGGGTATTCGATCCAGGCAAGCGTTTCGGCGCAATCTGGCCTTCGGCAACAGAGCAAGGCGGCACCCGCTGCCGCCCACGTATTCCAGACGGGCCGACGCTTGATGCGCCAGACTGAGTTGCCAACCATGACCAGCGGACGATCCGTGCCGATGCGGGGCCAGACCCCTGCCCGGCCAATCGCCCCGCCGGCATCAGGGTTGGCGCGGCGCGACCAGCTGCGTTTAGGCCTTCCCCTCACCCCCGAATCAGGTGGACCGTCGCGTCATCCGACAGCGCGCCACGCGCTCGCGGCCAATCGCGCCCGTCGCCTCCAAGAGTTCCAATATGCCCAACAAGATGTTGATCGATGCTACCCACCCGGAAGAGACCCGGGTCGTTGTCGTCCGCGGCAACCGCGTCGAGGAATTTGATTTCGAAACGGCCCAACGCAAGCAGCTCCGCGGCAACATCTACCTGGCCAAGGTTACCCGCGTTGAGCCCTCGCTGCAGGCCGCCTTCGTCGAGTATGGCGGCAACCGCCACGGCTTCCTGGCCTTCAGCGAAATCCATCCGGACTATTATCAGATCCCGGTCGCCGACCGGCAGGCTCTGATCGAGGCCGAGGAGCGCGCGCATCGCGAAGCCGAAGAGGAAAGCGAGAACCGCTCCAATCGCCGCCGCAACCGGCACCGCAGTTCGCGACGCCGCGGCAGCGGCGAACGGGTTCAGAGCGAGATCGTCGAGGCCGCCGAGGCAGGCCTCCCTGCCCAGACCCAAGGGCATGAGGCCGACCACGAGGCGCATGAGCACCACGCCTATGCGCAGGACGACGATCGGCCGCACGCCGACGCGACCGATCCCAGCGAGGCGCAGGGCTTCTCCGAGGGCCCGGTCAAGGCTCAGGGTCAGGACGCGCCGGGCGAAGCTCACCACGGTGCAGCCGACGAATCGCGCGACCAGGCCGACGAGCCGCATGATGCTGTCGCCGCGCAGGACCGTGTGGCGGCTGCGGAACAGCCCGCCGGCGAAGCCGCGGACACCGCGGTCGCGCAGAACGGCGACGCGACCTCTGCCGAGGCGGCCAGCCCCGCTGTCGCCGCGGAAGAGCACGACGAAGAACATGACCATGCAAGCCATGATCGTGACGAGCATGGTCATGACGAACATGACCATGACGACCATGACCATCACGATCACGACGAACATGATCACCACGATGACGGCGCGCCCGTAGCCGAGCATGACGGCAACGGCGTCACGATCGTGCCGGGCGACGACAACGGCGCCGAATCCGGGTCCGGCGACCACGAGGACGACGAGGACGACGGCGAAGAGATCGAGGAAGAGCTCGTTGAATCCGTCGGCGGCGATGACGTGCTGGAAGAAGTGCCTGAGCGCACCTTCCGCCCGCGCCGCCAGTACAAGATCCAGGAGGTCATCAAGCGCCGCCAGGTGATGCTGGTGCAGGTCGTGAAGGAGGAGCGTGGCAACAAGGGCGCGGCGCTGACGACCTATCTGTCGCTGGCCGGCCGCTACGCCGTGCTGATGCCGAACACGGCGCGCGGTGGCGGCATCAGCCGCAAGATCACCTCGGCGCAGGACCGCTCGCGGCTGAAGGAAGTGGTGCAGGACCTCGACGTGCCCGAGGGCATGGGCGTCATCCTGCGCACCGCCGGCGCCAACCGCACCAAGCCCGAGATCAAGCGCGACTTCGAATATCTGCTGCGGCTGTGGGAAACGGTCCGCGACATGACCTTGAAGTCGCAGGCCCCGACCCTGGTCTACGAGGAAGGCTCGCTGATCAAGCGCTCGCTGCGCGACCTCTACAACAAGGAGATCGACGAAATCCTGGTGGCCGGCGAAGCCGGCTATCGCGAGGCGCACGACTTCATGAAGATGCTGATGCCGACCAACGTCCGGGCGGTGAAGCAGTATCGCGACGGCCAGCCGCTGTTCTCGCGCATGGGCGTCGAGAGCCAGCTCGACGCGATGTTCTCGCCGACCGTCCAGCTGCGCTCGGGTGGCTACATCGTGCTCAACCAGACCGAAGCGCTGGTCTCGATCGACGTGAACTCCGGCCGCGCCACGCGCGAGCATCACATCGAGGACACCGCGCTCAAGACCAATATGGAGGCCGCCGAGGAAGTGGCGCGCCAGCTCCGGCTGCGCGACCTCGCCGGGCTGATCGTCATCGACTTCATCGACATGGACGAGAAGCGCAACAACCGCTCCGTCGAGCGCAAGCTGTCGGACTGCCTGCGGCAGGATCGCGCGCGCATCCAGGTCGGCCGCATCTCGCATTTCGGCCTGCTGGAGATGTCGCGCCAGCGCATCCGCGCCAGCGTGCTGGAAAGCTCGACCGAGCCGTGCGCGCATTGCGGCGGCACCGGCCACGTGCGCTCGGTATCCTCGGTGGCGCTGCAGCTCTTGCGCAGCCTCGAAGAGACGCTGATGAAGGGCGCGACCCACAACCTCGTGGTCCGCACCCGCACCGAGGTGGCGCTCTACGTGCTCAACCACAAGCGCGGCCATTTGCGCGACCTCGAGAACAGCTTCAAGGTGTCGCTCGCGGTCATCGCCGATCCGACTGTGAGCGGCCAGCAATCCTTCATCATCGATCGCGGCGAGCAGGTGCATACGCTCGAGGCCGCCAAGGCGCTGCTCGCGGCGCAGGCCTCCGCGCCGCCGCTGGTGGCCGAGGAAGTCTTCGACGACGAGGAGACGTTCGACATCGAGACGGAATCCGAGGTCGAGACCGAGGAGACCGAAGGTCTGTCCGAGGACGCGGCCGACGGCAGCGCTGCCGACGGCGAGCGGGACGGCGCGCGCCGCAAGCGGCGACGGCGCCGGCGCGGCCGCGGCGGCGAGACCCGCGAGGGCACGCTGCCTGAAGGAACGGCCGGACTGCAGCCCGCAGAGCCGGGCCTTGCCGCCGAGCAGTCAGCCGAGGACTCCGACGGCGAAGACGACGAGTCGGAGGAACAGCCTGCGTTCGCCCAAGGCGAGCAGACGGATCAGCCTGGCGGTGAGCGGCGTCCGCGCCGGCGTGGACGCCGCGGCGGTCGCCGTCGGCGCGGTGGCGCGGAAGAAGGTCTCGCCGCGTCAATCGGCGACGAGCTCGCGCCGGCTTCGGCATCGGAGGCAGAAGCCGCCGTGGCCGATTTCGACGGCAATGGCGCTTCCCGCCACGACGAGGAAGAACCGGCCGAACCCGCGGCGCCGGTCCATGCGGCGACCGCAACCGAGGCCGATGAGCCCATCGCTGACGCCTCCGTGCCCGTGCCCCAGGCTGCTCCTCGACAACCCGAAGTGCAGCAGACCGAGGCTCCGAAGACGGAATCCGAGAAGACCCCGCGCCGCTCGACGGTTCGCGAGAAGGTCAGCTTCCTCACCGAGCCCAGGCCTGAGAGCGCGGTTTCGGCCGTCAACGTCGCCGAGAGCAGCGCGCCCGCTCCGACTGTCGACGTCGCTGCGTCCGAGCCGGCGGCCACCGATTCCTCGTCCCCTGCGGCCCCCCGCCGGGCCGGCTGGTGGTCCCGCCGTTTCGGTGGCGGGCAGTAAGCCCCCCGCTTTCCGACGCTTCAATGCAAAACGGCCGGGCAGATGGCCGGGCGTTTTCATATGACGTTCTTCCATGGCGCGGAATGCGCCGATCGGCGCCGCCTTCATGACGATGGCGATGACGCCGAACACCGCATGCGACGTATCGTCGATCACGTCCCGCGGCCGCTGACTGCGCTCTCCGCGCGCCATCAGCGCGAAGCCGAACGGGATCGCGAACAGCAGCACCTGCAGGATGTCGCCGCGCGCCAGGGCGCCGACGCCCTGCCCGCCCTACGCGAGCCAGCGGGCGATCCGGGAGACGGCCTCGCGCATGTCCTCGGCCGAACGCGCATAGGAAAAGCGCACGAAGCTGCGGCCGTGGATCGGATCGAAGTCGACGCCCGGCGTGGCCGCAACATGGGTCTCCTCCAGCATCCGCTTGGCGAAGTCGAAGCTGTCGGAGGTGAAGTCGGACACGTCGGCATAGAGGTAGAACGCGCCGTCGGCCGGCAGAAAGCGGGTCAGGCCGGCCTTCGGGAAACCCTCGATCAGGATGCGGCGGTTCTCCTGATAACCGTGCTTGATGGTCTCCATTTCGGTCCGGCCGTCGAACGCCGCTTCCGCAGCGATCTGCGACAGGGTCGGAACCGAAATCGCGAGGTTCTGCTGCAGACGCTCGATCGGCCGCGCCAGCGCATCCGGCACCACCATCCAACCGATGCGCCAGCCGGTCATGCAGAAGTACTTCGAGAACGAGTTGATGATCAGGGCCTCGCTTGACAGCTCCGCCGCCGTCACCGCCGGAAACGCGTAGTCCAGACCGTGATAGATCTCGTCGGAGATGAAGCGGATGCCCGCATCGCGCGCGGCTGCGATGACGCCGCCCAGCGCCTCACGCGACATCATGGTGCCGGTCGGATTGGCGGGACTTGCCACCAGCACGCCCTTCAGCGGCGTCTTGCGGTGAACGGCAAGCAGCGCCTCGCCGGTCAGGGCGTGACGGTTCTCCGCCGTGGTCTCGATCAGCACCGGCTCGCAGCCCAGCGCCGTCAGGATGTGGCGATAGGGCGGATAGCCAGGCACGGTCACGGCCACGCGATCGCCGGGCTCGAACATCGCCAGGAACGCGAGGATGAATCCGGCCGAGGATCCCGTCGTGATCACGATCCGCGCCGGATCGATCTCGCAAGCGTGCGTCTCGCGATAGTGCCGCGCGATTCGCTGTCGCAGCGACAGCAGGCCGAGCGCCGAGGTGTAATCGATGCGTGCCTGATCGAGCGCAGCGTGCGCGGCCGCGATGGCCGCTCGCGGCGCAGGCGCCGCAGGTTGGCCGACCTCCATGTGGATGACATGTCCGCCGCCCGCCTCGATCCGCTCGGCCGCAGCCATCACGTCCATCACCATGAACGGCGGAACATTGCTGCGCGCGGACGGCGCCGACAGGTTGGCGATCCGCTGTTCCAATGTCGGTATCACTGTCGCATCCACCATCGATATCTGCTATTGACCCCGGCTGTTCGGACCCGCTCCGTGAACCAGTCGAGGTCAGCCCATGGGCCTCATTCGCCGCAGATGAGCCGCATTCCGCCGTTTGGTGGGCAATAGCCCGTCTCGAGCCTCGCGCCAATTGCAAAGATCGCCTGATGTCGCTCCGTATCGTGCTTCGCAAGAAACTGTCCGGCGGGCTTGCCGCGGTCGTCGCTGCGGCCGTGACGCTGGCGCCGCTCGCGCCTGCGTCGGCGCAGCAAGGCAAGGGACCGCCGATCCTGCGCGACACCGAGACCGAGGTGCTGCTGCGTGAATATACGCGGCCGATCCTGCGCGTCGCCGGACTCGAAAAGCAGAACATCCAGATGGTCATCATCAACGATGCGTCCTTCAACGCGTTCGTTGCCGACGGCCGCCGCATCTTCGTCAATTACGGTGCGATCCTTCAGTCGGAAAATCCGAACCAGCTGATCGGCGTTCTCGCGCACGAAACCGGCCATCTCGCCGGCGGCCATCTCGCCAAGCTGCGCCAGCAGCTCGCCACCGCCCAGACCCAGATGATCATCGCCACCATTCTCGGCGCCGGCGCCCTCGCCGTCGGCGCCCGCGGCGGCGGCAGCGGCCTCGCCAATGCCGGCGCCGCGACGCTGTCCGCGCCGGGCGAGGTCATCCGCCGCTCGCTGTTGTCGTATCAGCGCCAGCAGGAGGAGAACGCCGACCGTGCGGGGGTGAAATTCCTCACTGCGGCAGCGCAATCGCCGAAGGGCATGTACGAGACGTTCAAGCGCTTCACCAATGAGAGCCTGTTCGCCGCACGTGGCGCCGACCCCTATCTGCAATCACATCCGATGCCGGCCGATCGCGTCGAGGCGCTCGAGGGCCTCGCGCGCCAGAGCCCCTATTGGGACAAGAAGGACGACCCCGCGCTGCAGCTCCGCCACGACATGGTCCGGGCCAAGATCTCGGCCTTCATGGAACGGCCGGACACGGTGGCACGGCGATATCCCTTGTCGGACACCAGCCTGCCCGCCCGCTACGCCAGGGCAATCTCCACCTACCTGCATGGCGACCTGCGCAGCGCCCTGAGCCAGATCGACGCCCTGATCCAGGTGCAGCCCAACAACGCCTATTTCTACGAGGTCCGTGGCCAGGCCCTGCTGGAGGGCGGCCGTCCCACTGAGGCGATCGCCCCGCTGCGCAAGGCGGTGCACCTGTCCAATAACGCTCCGCTCATCGAGATGTTACTTGGTCAGGCCTTGGTGGCATCCGAGAACAAAGCCTACACTGACGAGGCGATCTCGATCCTGCGCGCGGCAGTCGCGCGCGAATCCGAGGCACCGCTCGGCTATTCCCAGCTCGCGATGGCCTATGGCCGCAAGGGCGACTATGCGGAGGCGGATCTCGCCTCGGCGCAGGCCGCCTTCCTGCGTGGCGACAACAAGACGGCGCGCGAGCTTGCCTCGCGTGCGAAAACCCGCTTCGCGGTGGGGTCGCCGGGCTGGGTCAAGGCCGACGACATCGTCACGGCAAAGCCGCTTTCCGGCCAGTAATGTGTCGGACAGCGGGGGTTGGCGCCCGTTGAAGTTTTGAATTACTGCTATCATCCGATCCAGAATATCAAGATACCGATCACGACCATCGACAAGGACCCGATCATTTGACCCAGAGGACCTCCTTCATGCCGTCAGTCCGCACGCTCATTCCCGCGATGTTGCTCGCGCTTTCGCTCTGCGGCGTGCCTCAGCTCGCGTCGGCGGAGAGCTTCTCCGACAGCCAGCGTGGCGAGATCGAGACCATCGTCCGAAGCTACCTGATCGCGCATCCCGAGGTGCTCGAAGAGGCGATGGCCGAGCTGCAGAAGCGCCAGACGGCGGCCGAGGCGGCCAAGCACGAGGCCAGCATCAGCAAGAACGCCGAGACCATCTTCAACTCGCCGCGCGGCGTCGTGCTCGGCAACAAGGATGGCGACGTCACCTTCGTCGAGTTCTTCGATTACAATTGCGGCTACTGCAAGCGCGCGATGGCCGACATGATGGACCTGATGAAGAGCGACCCGAAGCTGAAGGTCGTGCTCAAGGAATTTCCGGTGCTGAGCCAGGGCTCGGTCGAGGCCGCGCAGGTCGCGGTTGCCGTTCGGATGCAGGCCCCGCAGAAATATCTCGACTTCCACCAGAAGCTGCTCGGCGGCCGCGGCCAGGCCGACAAGGCCCACGCGCTCGCGGTGGCCAAGGAACTCGGCCTCGACATGGCCCGCGTCGAGAAGGACATGGCGAGCCCCGAGGCCAAGGCGACGATCGAGGAGAACTTCAAGCTCGCCGAGGAGATGGGCATGAACGGCACGCCGAGCTACGTGATCGGCAAGCAGGTCGTGATCGGCGCCGTCGGCGTCGAAGGCCTGCGCGAGAAGATCAGCACGGCCCGCTGCGGCAAGGCGAGCTGCTGAGCATATCTGTCAAAGCGTCTCGCCATCACGAGATCAATCGAAGGCCGGCTGTATCAGCCGGCCTTCTGCTTTTGCCGTGAGCCGGTGAAGAAGCAAGAGACCGGTGGCGCCGCCGCCCTCGCCTATCCCGTCAGCTTCATGCCGAGCCGGGTTCGAAGTGCCTCGCGGATGTGGCCGCGTGCAATCGCCTCGGCCCGATCGGGATCGCGGATCGCGATCGCCTCGATCAGCTCACCATGCTCGGCCGCGGCCGTTGCCGGACGTCCTTCGGCCGCAAACGTTGTGGTTCCCAGCAGCGCTGTCGCCACATGCATGTCCTCGAGGGCGGCATCGAGATAGCGGTTGCGCGCGGCGCGCTGGATCGCACCGTGCATCAGCCGATTCAGCCGCGCGAGCTCGACGGCGTCGCCCTCCCCGCTGACGAAGCGCGCATGAATGTCGCGCAGCGCCGCGATCTCGGCCGGCACGGCATACTGTGCCGCGAGCCGGGCCGCAGCGCCTTCGAGAATCTCCCGCATCGCGTACAGCTCGAGGATTTCATTCTCGTCGAGACTTCGCACGATCAGGCCGCGGCCACCAGCCGGCTGCACCCACCCCTTGGCCACCAGCTTGCCGAAGGCCTCACGGACCGGCGTGCGGCTGACGTTCAGCTTCTGGGCGACCTCATCCTCACGCAGTCGATCGCCGGAGCGATAGAGGCCGTTCTCCAGCGCATGGCACAGCGCACGAAATACCGCCTCGCCGAGAGAGACGTTGTCACGATCGATGGTGAGCGATGGCGCTTCCGAGGACATGGGGTCACTGTCTCACAACCTTGTTCCGAACAACAGCATCTCTTGCATGTGTTCGTATACAATAGTATACGAACACATGCCTCCGCAGCCGGCACTTCAGCACTGTCCATCATCGCTAGGCCGACGGCTGGCATGCCGATGGCGTGGCTGTGCGGACGCACGCCGATCCAGGGCCTGCCGCCTTGCGTTCGCCAGGGCCTGCGATGACTGATCAGAGCGATATCGTCGACCATCCCCTGACCTACGACGTCGTCGTGGCCGGCGGCGGCAACGCGGCCCTCTGCGCCGCCATTGCGGCACGGCGCGCCGGGGCCTCAGTCATCGTGCTGGAGGCCGCCTCGAAGTTCTATCGCGGCGGCAATACGCGCCACACCCGCAACATGCGCTGCGCCCATGACGCGGCGACCGCGACGTTGAGCGGCCCCTACACCGAGGACGAGTTCTGGGACGATCTCCTGCGCGTCACCGAAGGCCAGACCAACGAGCAGTTGGCGCGGCTGATGATCCGCGAATCCAAGGACATGCTCGACTGGATCGTCGAACAAGGCGTGCGTTTCCAGCCCTCTCTCGGCGGGACGCTGAGCTTAGGGCGGACCAACTCGTTCTTCCTCGGCGGCGGCCGGGCCATGCTCAATGCGCTGTATCTCACCGCCGAGCTCCTCGGCGTCGACGTGCGCTACGAGGCCGAGGTGGTGGGGCTGGAGATGGACGACGGCCGCTTCCGCGCGGCGATCGTGCAGCACGGCAACGGCAGGATGCGCATCGGCGGCAAGGCGCTGGTGGCGGCCGCGGGCGGCTTCGAATCCAACATCGACAAGCTGGTCGAGGGCTGGGGTGAGATCGCCCGTAACTTCCTGATCCGCGGCACGCCCAACAATCGCGGCGCGGTGCTGGACATGCTGCTCGGCGCCGGCGTCGACAGTATCGGCGACCCGACCCAATGCCATGCGGTGGCGATCGATGCGCGGGCGCCCAAATATGACGGCGGCATCATCACGCGGCTCGACTGCGTCGTGTTCGGCATCGTCGTCAACAACAACGCTGAGCGATTCTACGACGAAGGCGAGGATGTCTGGCCGAAGCGTTACGCCATCTGGGGCCGCCTGGTCGCGACCCAGCCGAACCAGATTGCCTACATCATCTTCGACGCGAAATCGGCGAACCTGTTCATGCCATCGCTCTACCCCGCGATCGAGGCGGCCAGCATCACCGAGCTCGCCGGCAAGCTCGACCTCGATCCCGACAAGCTGACCACCACCGTCGCGCAATTCAACGCATCGGTGCGCGACGGCAGCTTCAATCCCGACATCCTGGACGATTGTCGCACCGAGAACTTGGCGCCGCCCAAATCGCATTGGGCGCGCCGTCTCGATTCAGCGCCCTTCTACGCCTATCCGGTCCGGCCCGGCATCACCTTCACCTACCTCGGCGTGCGCGTCGATCAAGCGGCAAGGATGATGATGAAGGCCGGCGGGCCAGCCGACAACATGTACGCCGCCGGCGAGATCATGGCCGGCAACGTGCTCGGCCGCGGCTATGCCGCGGGCATCGGCATGACGATCGGCAGCGTATTCGGCCGCATCGCGGGCCGGGGAGCAGCGACACATGCAGCGCAGTGAGGCGTTGACCGAGGCGGATCGGCTGATGACGATCTGCAATTCCTGCCGCTATTGCGAGGGCCTCTGCGCCGTGTTTCCGGCCATGGAGATGCGCCGCGCCTTCACCGGCGGCGACCTCAACTATCTCGCCAATCTCTGCCATGCCTGCGGCGCCTGCTACGTCGACTGCCAATTCTCGCCGCCGCACGAATTCGACGTTCGCGTCCCGTCCGTTCTGACCCGGGTACGGCACGAGAGCTACGCCGACTATGCCTGGCCGCGCGCGCTGGCGCCGCTGTTCAGGCGCAACGGCCTTGCGGTGTCGCTCATCGCGGTCATCAGCATGGCCGCGTTCGTCCTCGGCTTCGTGGCCTTCAACGATCCCGCCGCGCTGTTCGCAAGCCGGCACGGCCTCGGCTCGTTCTACGCGCTCATGCCGCACAACACGATGGCGCTGTTGTTCGGCGCCGCCTTCCTGTGGGCCATCATCGCCATCATCATGGGCGCTCGGGCCTTCTGGAATGACATCGGCGAGCCGAGCTCGACCCTGACGCGCTCACGTCCGCTGCTGCGCGCCGTTCGCGACGCAGGCAGCCTGCGCTATCTCGATGGCGGCGGCGTCGGCTGCTACAACGAGGATGAGCGGCCGCGCGACACCCGGCGGTTCTATCACCATCTGACGTTCTGGGGCTTCGTGCTCTGCTTCGCATCGACCAGCGTCGCGACGCTCTATCACTATCTTCTGCACCGCGAGGCGCCCTATCCGTTGTGGGATCTGCCTGTCGTGCTCGGCACGCTCGGCGGATTGGGCATCGTGGTCGGTCCGCTCGGACTCTACGCCGCCAAGCGCAGGCGTGAGCCGGCGATGATGGACGGCGGCAGCCGCGGCATGGATGTCGCGTTCTTGGCGATGCTCGTCCTCACCGGCGCGACCGGACTCGCTCTCCTCGTGCTTCGCGAGACCAGCACGATGGGCGTGCTGCTCGCGGTCCATCTCGGTGCGGTGTTCGCGATCTTCATCACGATGCCCTATGGCAAGTTCGTGCACGGCCTCTATCGATTCTTGGCGCTCCTCCGCTACGCGCGCGAACGTCACGGCGCGTAGCTCGTGCGAGGTCGCCGTCAACGCAACTGATCGCCGTCGTCATGCAGCATTCATGACCCTGAGCATCCGTTCATAAAGTTGCGATCTGCGACATTTTTCCGGAACGATCGGAGACGCACGGAACGACTCCTACCTCCTGCCGTTGTCGGCGCGGGCAGTGCCAATACGAGGAGGATAGAGGATGACCAATCGCTTGATGGTATCAGTTGCTGCAATCGCGCTCCTGGCGGGTGCAGGTTTTGCTCATGCGCAGAGCGCCGGCGGTGCGGGCGGGGCAGTTGGACAGTCCGGCGGCATGAACGCGCCCGGCGGCACGATGCATCGCGACAGCGCCTCGCCTGCGGCCGGCGGCGCGTCCGACATGCGCTCCAGCCAGTCGGATCAGAAGTCTGGTGCGACCAAGGGCCAGCGCGCCGAGGAAGGCATGAAGGGTCCGACTGCCAAGGGCGCGACCTCCGAGAGCGACAAGGCGGGCTCCAAGAGCATGAAGGCCGAGAGCCGCGACAGCAAGAGCGGCACCAGCACGAACGCCGAAACCAAGACCGGCAGCGACCGGTCGCAGACCACCACCGGACTGGCCGGCGCCGGCGCCAAGCTCACGACCGAGCAGCGCACCAAGATCACCAGCGTGATCCGCAGCCAGCGCGTCGAGCCGGTGACCAACGTGAACTTCAACATCTCGGTCGGCACCCGGGTGCCGCGCGACGTTCACTTCCACCGGCTCCCGGCCGAAGTCGTGACGATCTATCCGGAATGGCGCGGATATGACTTCATCCTGGTTCGTGAGCAGATCATCGTAATCGATCCTCGCACCCACGAGATCGTCGCAGTTCTCGACGCCTGATCCCGACCAGGCAGGCGATGAGGACATGGGGCGGGCAGCAATGCTCGCCCCATTCTATCTATTGCGCAAATCTATTGCGCAAAGAGCACGCAAGGGCGATCACACGCAGCCCGTGCAGCCCGGTGGACAAACCTGGTTAATCAGCGATTTCGCACACTTAAGACGGTTTTTTCGTGTGACGGACCAAGCCTCGAACGGCCGGCCTGGCTGCCGAAAGGCTTCCCCTTGGCGGCTTTGTTACCTATAACGCCGCCCACTGCCGCCACACCGCCGGGATGGGAATGGCCGACGCCGCTCACAACACGATCTATGTCCTCAACGGACCCAACCTCAACCTGTTGGGCACCCGCGAGCCGGAGACCTATGGCCACGCCACCCTCGCCGACGTGGAACGGCTCTGCGTCGAGACGGCTGCCCGCTTCGGCCTGGTGGCGGAGTGCCGGCAGTCCAACCATGAGGGCGTGCTGGTCGACTCCATCCATGAGGCCCGCAGCCGCGGTGTGGTCGGAATCATCCTCAATGCCGGCGCCTACTCTCATACCTCCATTGCCCTGCATGACGCGCTGATGGGGGTGAAGATCCCCACCGTTGAAGTGCACATCAGCAACATCCACGCTCGCGAGAGCTTTCGGCACCATTCTTTCACCGCGAAGGCGGCGTTTGCCTCGATCTGCGGCTTCGGCATCGACGGCTACCGGCTCGCGATCACTGGCCTCGCCGCCAAGATCGGCGCCAAAGCCGATACGCAGACCGACATCTAGCGCAAGCCTGACGTCACAGTCCTCACGCCACCCAACGTTCCGGATCAGATCATGGCGCCCCAGCCCGACGACAAGACCATCGCGAAATCCGAAGACAGCCAGCTCATTCGCGAGCTCGCAGCGCTGCTGGATGAGACCAGCCTGACCGAGATCGAGCTGGAGCGTGCCGGCCTTCGCATCCGCGTTGCCCGCAACGTGACCGTTGCGGCGGCCGTCCATTCGTCCATCGGAGCGGTCGCCGCTGGCGTTCCCCTGGTCGCAGCTGCGACGGCGGCAGCCGCCGGCGCGGACTTGTCCAAACATCCCGGCGTGGTGCCCTCGCCCATGGTCGGCACCGCCTATTGGGCGCCCGAGCCCGGCGCCAAGCCGTTCGTCGAGGTCGGCTCCAAGGTGTCGGTCGGTCAGACCCTGATGATCATCGAGGCGATGAAGACGATGAACCAGATTCCGTCACCGCGCGCCGGGACGGTGACGCAGATCCTGGTCGAGGACGGCCAGCCCGTTGAGTTCGGCGAGCCGCTGGTGATCATTGAATAATTGCGAGTAGCGAATGGCGAATAGCGAATAGCCGTCCGTTCCCTATTCGCTACTCCCTATTCGCTACTCGCCACTCGCGCCCGAGGCACCATGTTCGACAAGATCCTCATCGCCAATCGCGGCGAAATCGCCCTTCGCATCCTCAGGGCCTGCAAGGAGCTCGGCATCTCCACCGTCGCGGTGCATTCCACCGCCGACGCCGATGCCATGCATGTCCGCCTCGCCGACGAAAGCGTGTGCATCGGCCCGCCGCCGTCGAAGGACAGCTATCTCAACATCCCCGCGCTGCTCGCCGCCTGTGAGATCACCGGCGCCGACGCCGTGCATCCCGGCTACGGCTTCCTCTCGGAGAACGCGCGCTTCGCCGAGATCCTCGCCGACCACAACCTGCACTTCATCGGACCCAAGGCGGAACACATCCGCCTGATGGGCGACAAGATCGAGGCCAAGAAGACCGCCAAGCGGCTGGGCATTCCGGTCGTTCCCGGCTCCGACGGTGCGGTGACGCCCGACCAGGACGCGATGGCGATCGCCAAGGAGATCGGCTTTCCGGTGCTGGTCAAGGCGGCCGCCGGCGGCGGCGGCCGCGGCATGAAGGTCGCCCACACCGAGGCGGACCTGCAACTGGCGCTGACCACCGCGGCCAACGAGGCCAAATCCGCGTTCGGCGACGCTTCGGTCTATCTCGAGAAGTATCTGCAGAAGCCCCGCCACATCGAGATCCAGGTGCTCGGCGATGGCCGCGGCGGCGCGATCCATCTCGGCGAGCGCGACTGCTCGCTGCAGCGGCGCCACCAGAAGGTCTGGGAGGAAGGCCCCTCGCCGGTGCTCGACCCGGCCAGCCGCGCCAAGATCGGCGAGACAGTCGCCAAGGCGATGCAGGAGCTGAAATATATCGGCGTCGGCACCGTCGAATTCCTCTATGAGGACGGCGAGTTCTACTTCATCGAGATGAACACCCGCATCCAGGTCGAGCATCCCGTCACCGAGATGATCACCGGCATCGACCTCGTGCTGGAGCAGATCCGCATCGCGGCCGGCGGCGACCTGCCGATGACGCAGGATCAGGTCGTCATCAACGGCCACTCCATCGAGTGCCGCGTCAATGCGGAAAATCCCGTCACCTTCCGGCCATCGCCGGGCAAGATCCTGCAGTACCATCCGCCGGGCGGCCTCGGCGTCCGCATCGATTCGGCGGTCTATCAGGGCTACGTGATCCCGCCCTATTACGACTCGCTGGTCGGCAAGCTGATCGTCCACGGCAAGACCCGGGTCGAGTGCCTGATGCGGCTGCGGCGGGCGCTGGACGAGATGGTCGTCGACGGCATCGAGACCACCCTGCCGCTGTTCCGGGCGTTGGTGCGCGAGCCCGCCATCATCGATGGCGACTACCACATCCACTGGCTCGAGCAGTATCTCGCCGGCCAGAACGCGGACTGAGCAGCACCTGAAGAATCCCGCGGCCCGGCGGGAACTCTTCGGTCTGCACGACGTTCTGCTCTGTCGGCGGTTCCGCTGAGGGGGCAGGTATTTCAATCGGCATGCGAGTGAGCGGTGGCGCCTGAGATCAGACAGAGGCGCACGCTAGGACAAATCCTGCTGTTGTCGGCGGGATTCCTGGTGCTGGTCGTCGTCAGCACGGCCTCGGTGCTGCTGGTCAACAAGGCCCGCAGAGACAGCGCCTGGGTGGTGCACACCATCGAGGCGGAGAACCAGATCAATGCGCTGCTGCTCGAGGTCCGCCGCGCCGAGAGCGGCGCCCGCGCCTACCTGCTGACCCAGAGCCCGGATTTTCTCAGAGATCACGAAGCCGCCGTTGCCGCGATCCGGCCCGTGCTCGACAAGCTTGCGACGCTCCTCGCCGACAACCAGGCTCAGGTGACGAAGCTCGCCAGATTGCGCAGCATCATCGAGACCCGACTGGCGCAATTCGACCGGGAGAAGGCTCTCGTCGCGTCCGGCGATCTTCCCAGTGCGGTGGCCCTGGTGCGCGATGCCGCATCGATCGACAGCAGCACGACCATGCGTACCACCGCCGAGGCGATGCGCACCGAGGAGGAACGCCTGCTGGCGGTGCGAACCACCAATGCCGACGAGAGCCAGCAGCTCGCGACCATCGTCACTGTCGCCGGTTCGGCGCTGGTCGTCCTGCTCGCCGTCATCTCGCTGCTCCTTGTGCGCCGCTCGACCAGCGCCCGCGACGAGGCCGAGGCCAAGCTGCGCGAGAGCAACCTCAACCTCGAAGCCACCGTCGACGAGCGCACCGCCGACCTGCGCGAGGCCAATGAGGAGATCCAGCGCTTCGCCTACATCGTGAGCCACGATCTGCGCTCGCCGCTCGTCAACATCATGGGCTTCACCAGCGAGCTCGACGAGCTGCGCAGCGACATCTTCCGGCGCATCGCGGCGCTCGCGCGCGCGGTGTCGGACGCGCCGCCGCCCGCCGAAGGCACCGAGCCGGAGCTCGAAGGCGCCGACAAGCAGCTCTCGGAGGATTTCACCGAGGCGCTGGGCTTCATCAAGTCCTCGATCGCAAAAATGGACCGGCTCATCACCGCCATCCTCAATTTGACCCGCGAAGGCCGCCGCGAGTTCGTGCCGGTGCGCATCGACACCCGCGAGCTGATCGAGGGCATCGTCTCGACGCTCGCGCATCAGGCTGCGGAAACCAACACCACCATCCGCGTGGAGCCGCTGCCCGCCATCGTCAGCGACCGCCTTGCGCTGGAGCAGATCTTCTCCAACCTGATCGACAACGCGATCAAATATCTGAAGCCCGGCGTTGCCGGTGACATCGCCATTCGCGCCCGCACCAAGCTCGGTTTCGCCATCTTCGAGATCACGGACAATGGCCGGGGGATTGATCCCAGGGATCACCAACGTATCTTTGATCTGTTCCGCCGCGCCGGGACCCAGGACCGTCCGGGTCAGGGGATCGGATTGGCCCATGTGCGCGCGCTGGTGCGCCGGCTCGGCGGAACCATGTCGGTCGCGTCGGAGCTCGACCAGGGCAGCACGTTCACCATCACGCTCCCGATCAACTGGAACGCCTCAACCCGGAACTCAGACCGATGACCATGCCCGTGACGATCATCATGATCGAGGACGACGAAGGCCACGCCCGCCTGATCGAGCGCAACATCCGCCGCTCGGGAGTCAACAACGAGATCAAGCCGTTCACCAACGGTACAGATGCCGTGAAGTATCTGCTGGGTGCTGACGGCACCGGCCTCGATCACAAGGGGCAAGCATTGCTGATCCTGCTGGACCTGAACCTGCCGGACATGACCGGCATCGACATCCTCAAGATGGTCAAGCAGAACAGCTTCCTGAAGAGCGCGCCCGTGGTCATCCTGACCACGACCGACGACTCGCAGGAGATCAAGCGCTGCTACGAGCTCGGCTGCAACGTCTACATCACCAAGCCGGTCAACTACGAAAGCTTCGCCAACGCCATTCGCCAGCTTGGTCTGTTCTTCTCCGTCATCCAGGTTCCGCCCGCCGCATGAGCTCCGCCGCCCCCACGCTGCTCTACATCGACGACGACGCGGCGCTGGCGCGGCTGGTCGAGCGCGGGCTCAAGCGATTGGGCTTCACGGTGGAACACGCCGCCGACGGCAGCGCGGGCTTGCAGCGGCTGGAGCGCGGCGGGATCGACGTCGTTGCGCTCGACCAGTACATGCCCGGCTTCGACGGGCTCGAGACGCTGGAGCGCATCATGGCGCTGCCCGAACCGCCGCCGGTGGTGTTCGTCACCGCCTCGCAGGATTCCAAGATCGCGGTCACAGCCCTGAAGGCGGGCGCAGCCGACTACCTCGTCAAGGACGTGCAGGGCGAGTTCATCCCGCTGCTGCAGGTCGCAGCCGAAGGCGCGGTGCGGCAGGCACGGCTGCAGAAGGCCCGCGACGAGGCGGAGGCCGAAGTGCGGGCGTCACGCGACCGCTACGCGGCGTTGGCGGCGGAGCGCGAGGTCCTGCTGCGCGAGGTCAATCATCGCGTCGGCAATTCGCTGCAGATCATCGCCTCGCTGCTGCATCTTCAGGCCAACTCCAGCACCCAGGACGACGTCAAGGCCGCGCTCACCAATGCGATGGGCCGCGTCGCCGCCGTGGCGCAGGTGCACCGCCGGCTCTACACGTCTCAGGATCTCAAGAGCGTGCTGCTCAACCAGTATCTGGATTCGCTGCTCGACGACCTGCGCCGCTCGGCCGAGGGCAACCGGATGTCGCGGCTGACCCTGAAGGCGGAGCCGGTCGAGATCGACCCGGATCGCGCGGTCGCGATCGGCATCGTCGTCAACGAGCTGGTCATGAACGCGGTCAAATACGCCTACCCCGATGGGCCGGGCCCGATCCATGTCGAGCTGAAGCTTGCAGGCGAGGACATCGTGCTGTCGATTGCCGACGACGGCGTCGGCCTCAACGCAACCAGCGATCCGCGTTCGACCGGAATGGGCCAGCGCATCGTCAGCGCCATGGCGACCAAGCTCGATGCCACCGTCGGCCCCGATCCGAGCCATGCCGGCACCAAGATCGTGGTCCGCTTCCGCCTCGAAAAACATGCTCCCAAGCCCGCGGCTGCTGGGGTCGGCTGAGCCGACGCAGCCGGCACGCGACCATCGCGCACCCGACGTCGGCCTGCTATGCTGATCCCATGAATACGCGCGACTCTGCAGCGTCCGAGATCACGCCCGAGGTGCTGCTGCGTGCCTATGCCTGCGGCATCTTCCCGATGGCCGAAAGCGCCGACGACCCGACCTTGTTCTGGGTCGAGCCGGAGCTGCGCGGCGTCATTCCGCTCGACGGCTTTCGCGTCGCCTCGCGCCTTGCGCGCACGGTGCGATCGGACACCTTCACCGTGACCGTGAACCAGGCCTTCAAGGCGGTGATGGATGGCTGTGCCGAGCCGCAGCCCGGCCGCGAGGACACCTGGATCAACAAGCGTATCCGCGAGCTCTACAGCGGCCTCCACGCGCTCGGCCATTGCCACAGCGTCGAATGCTGGCAGGATGGCGAGCTTGTGGGCGGCCTCTACGGCGTCAGCCTGGGCCGCGCCTTCTTCGGCGAGAGCATGTTTCATCGCACCCGCGACGCCTCGAAGGTCGCGCTGGTGCATCTCGTCGCGCGGCTGATCGCCGGCGGCTTCGAGTTGCTCGACACCCAATACGTCACCGAGCACCTCAAGACCTTCGGCGCCGTCGAGATCCCGCGCCGGCGCTACACCGTGCTGCTCGAAAAGGCCCTGAGGGGACCGGCCGCCAATTTCGCCAGGCTGGCGGTTGATCGGCCGATGCCGGGTACCGAAGCGTTGGCGATCATCGCCGCGCGCGGCTGAGCCCGGTTATCTGAACACTCCGCCGAACGGTCCGCCCGCCTGGGGCGGCGGCGGCGGTGGCGGCACCTGCTGGGTCTGATATTGCTGCGGCGGCGATGGCGGCCTGGGAGCCGCCTGCCTCTGCTGCGGCGGCCGCTTCTGTGCCGGCTGCGCCGTGGGCGTGGGCTTCTGATCGGGGGCTGCGCTGACCACCGTGGTCTGCGGCTCTTTGCAGTCGACCAGCCAGATGTCGTAGATCGGGTGCTCGACGCCGTGCAGGCCGGGGCTGGCCGCGAACATCCAGCCCGAGAAGATGCGCTTCACCTCGCCCTGCAAGGTGATCTCGTCGACCTGCACGAACGCGTCGGTGTTGGCGGCCTCGGTGGCCGGCCTCGTGTAGCAGGCGTCGGTCTTCACCCGGAGCGCGCCGAACTGCACGGTCTCGCCGATGTCCTCGTCGAAATTGATGATGCGGCCGGTGATCTTGTCGAGCCCGGAGAAGCTCGCCTTCTTGTTCACGATCTTCTGCGCCGGCGGCTCGGTCACGACCTCGTCGCCCGGCTGGATGGTGGCCGGCGTCTGCGGCACCGCGCCGTTCGGCGGGATCGCCGCATTCTGGGGTGCGCCGCGAGCCGGTGCCTGCCGCTGACCGGGCGCAGCCTGGCCGGGCGGCGGCACGGCCGCGACTGGGGGATTGTTCTGTGGCAGGATCGTCGTTCCCGGCGGCGGCGCCAGCGGCTGGGATTGGACCGGGCCCGGCAGGGCGGCGCCCTGCCCTGGCGGCGGACGGGTCGGCGCCGGCAGCACCCGGCCCTGCGGCAGCTCCGGGACCTCCTCCTCTTCCTCGGGAGGCGGAATTGGCTCGCCACGGCGCGGAATGTTGCCCGGCGGGCGCGGAACGGGATCGGAGAAAATGGTACCGATCTGCGCGCGCGCCGGCACGGACAGCGTGAGGGATGTGGCGGCCAGCAATGCCGCGATACCGGTCAGGACGATTGTTCGGTGCATCTCGCGCGGCTTTATCAGGCGAATCGGGGTTCGGGACAATCAAATCGCGTCATGACCCATCCGCCGCTCTCGATCAGCCCTCCCGTTAACATGTCGAATACGGCGGGGGAAGGGCGAGCTGCCAGCGCTCCGCGTGCTGGTCAGCCGGTTCATCCAATGAGATAGTCGTGATCAAGAGCCGGATCGGAACCGGCGTCAAAGGGAAGGAAACCGATGTCTGATTCGATCCGTCTCGACGGCCGAGTGGCCGTCGTTACCGGCGCGGCCGGCGTCATCGGCGCCGCGACCATGCGGCTGCTGGCCGCACGCGGTGCCCGCATCGTCGCGGTGGACCGGCGCGAGGCCGATCTCGCCGCCGCGACGGCCGCCCTGCCCGCAAGCGCCGAGGCGCTCGCCGTGGCCGCCGACGTCACCGACGAGGACCAGGTCGCGGCTTATGTGCGACAAGCGTGCGATCGGTTCGGCACCATCGACGTGTTCTTCAACAACGCCGGCATCGAAGGCGAGATCAAGCCGATCACCGCCTACCCGCTGGAGGCGTTCCGTCGCGTGCTCGACGTCAACGTCGTCGGCGTCTTCCTCGGCCTCAAGCACGTGCTTCCGGTGATGCTGAAGCAGAACCGCGGCTCGATCATCAACACCGCCTCGATCGCCGGCCTGATCGGCTCGCCGCAGATCGCCGTCTACAGCGCCAGCAAGCACGCGGTCATCGGCTTGACCAAGAGCGCGTCCTGGGAGTGCACCGGGACTAATGTGCGTGTGAACTGCATCTGCCCCGGGCTGATCGAGAGCCGCATGCTGAGCGCGATCATCGAAGGGCGCAGCGGCGCCGCGGTTCCGGCCGACAAGGTGGTCGATCGCGTCCCCGCACGCCGACTCGGCCAGGGCGCAGAGGTCGCCTCGATCGTCGCCTTCCTCGCCTCCGACGATGCCAGCTACGTCTCCGGCGCCGCCTACACCGTCGATGGTGGCCGCACCGCCGCTTGACGTCCCCTCAACGCACAGGTCGATTGCAATGCCCGTTCAGCTCGATGCCGATGCCGCCGCCGTCTACAAGGCGTTCCAGGAGGGCGGTCGGCCGGCCTATGAGACGCTGACACCGCAGGAGGCGCGGGACTACTATCTGGCCGCGCGCGTCGTGAGCAATCCCGAGCCGCCCGAGCTTGCGGACGTCAAGGACCTCGCCATCCCTGCCCCGCATGGCGCAATCCCGGCACGGCTCTATCGGCCAAGGGCGGTGCGGCAGACCAACGGTCTTGCGCCGGGATTGGTGTTCTATCACGGCGGCGGCTGGGTGATCGGCAATCTGGATTCGCATGACGTGGTATGCCGCGCGCTGGCGCACGAAGGCGAACTGATCGTGATCTCGGTCGACTACCGCCTCGCGCCCGAGCACAAGTTTCCGGCTGCGGTCGACGACGCCGTCGCGGCCATACGATGGATCGCCGACAATGCCGCCGCGCTCGGCATCGATGCCGCCAGGCTCAGCGTCGGCGGCGATTCCGCTGGCGGCAATCTCGCCGCCGTCGTCGCACTCTCGGCGCGTGACGGCAACGGCCCGAAGCTCTCAGGCCAGGTGCTGATCTATCCGGCCACCGACTTCACGATGAGCCATCCCTCCCACAGCGAGCCCGAGACCAGCGTGCTGCTGACGCATTCGGTCATCCGCTGGTTTCGCGACCATTATCTCAACAGCGTCGCCGACATTCACGATTGGCGGGCCTCGCCGGCGAAGGCGGGAAGCCTGGTGGGGCTACCGCCCGCTTATGTGCTCACCGCCGGCGCCGATCCGCTGCGCGACGAAGGCGACGACTACGCGCGGCGCCTGCGCGAGGCCGGCGTGGCGGTGACCTACCGAACGCATCCCGGCCAGTTCCACGGCTTCTTCACGATGGGCAAGCTGTTGGACCAGGCCAATGTCGCGGCGCGCGACATCGGCGTCTGGCTGAAGCAGCTCGACCGGCCCGGCGGCATCTGAGCGTTACCGCGCTGAGCTCAGAACGCAACGACCCGCGAGTTCGCGGGTCGTGCTCACATGCGGCCGAAGTCGTCTCGTGTGAGATCGGCTTGCTCGCGCTCGAGCAGCAGCTACATCCCGTGCAAGCCGGGCGGGACGACTGGACAGCTCACATCTCATTCCTCGCAGCAGGAGACTCCCGCATGAAGACCGTGAACCTCGCCGACAAGCTGAGCCAATTCTCAGGCCATTGGGACCCGCACGTGATCGCGGACTACAACGACAATGACGTGATGGTCGTGAAGTTCATGGGAGAATTCCCGTTCCATAAGCATGACACGACGGATGACTTCTTCCTGGTCCTGGAAGGCGAGATGGAGATGGACATTCAGGGACAGCCTTCGCGGACGGTGAAGGCCGGCGAGTTGTTCGTCGTCCCCAAAGGGGTCGTCCACCGGCCGCGCGCGGCCAAAGAGGTCAAGGTGCTCCTGATCGAACCCAAGGGCGAACCGAACTCCGGCGACTCCGACAGGGTGCCCGCGCCCAAGCCGCGCATCTGACTCGCCGGAAGACGTCAGAGCTTCGGGACTCCGCGAGCTTGAGATATCATTCAGAGCGGACAGGTGAGCAGGATGAACATTGAGCCAACTCTGGAGATTGCGCTGGCTTGGTTCAAGCCCGAAGAGTGGGAGGATATCAGGCGGATCTGTCCAGATCAGCACGACACCTACGAAGAATGGCTGGCCAGCGCTCAGGAGGTCATCGACACGATCGGCAGTCGCCCGGACGAGCGGATCGTGAAAGTGATCCCGACCGCGGTCGAGCTTCGGAAATGGCAACGCGCGACCGGGCGCCAAGTCGATGGCAGGGTTCGCTCACAGCTTGCCGCCAGGGGCGCGCGCAAGATCCGCACCGAGCCCCCACAGCCGGCTCCCGAGCCCCGTTCTGGCTCAGAAGGCGGTCGCTGACGCTTGTCGCTCAGTTCGCTCAGGCGGGCCACGGCAAGTTCTGAGGGCGCAACGGCCGCCCATGCAGCGGACGAAGCGGAGCATCGCCGAAATGTCCGCTGTTTTTGCGCTGCAACCGAGATAGTGTCCCGTCGCCCGTAAGGACGGCTTGTGGCCGTCTGGCAGGCCCCTCCTCCGATAGGATCGCCCCGATGTTCGACCGCTTGACCCGCCAGCCCGATGATCCCCTGCTCGCTCTGATCGGCATCTTCAAAGCCGATCCGAGGCCGGACAAGGTCGATCTCGGCGTCGGCGTCTATCGCGACGAGGCCGGCCATTCGCCGATCTTCCGCGCTGTGAAAGCTGCGGAGCGCATCATCTGGGAGAGCCAGGACAGCAAGAGCTATGTGGCGCCGGAAGGCGACCAGCGCTTCCTCGACCTGTTGTGGTCGCTCGTCGGCGGCCCCGCGCCATCGGTCCATGCCGCAGGCGTGCAGACTCCGGGCGGCTCGGGCGCGCTCCGCCTCGCCGCCGATCTGATCCGGCAGGCCGGCACCGGCAAGATCTGGCTCGGCCTGCCGAGCTGGCCCAATCACGCCGGCATCTTCGCCGCGGCGGGGCTCGAGGTCGAGACCTATCCATACTTCGACGTGCCATCGCAGACCCTGCAGCTCGACAGCATGCTCGACGCGCTGCGGCGCGCTCAGCCGGGCGATGCCGTCCTGATCCATGCCTGCTGCCATAACCCGAGCGGCGCTCCCCTCAGCGCCGACGACTGGACGCGGATCACCGCCATGATCACAGCGCGCGGCCTCGTGCCGCTGATCGATTCCGCCTATCAGGGCTTCGGCGCCGGCCTCGACGGCGATGCGGCCGGTCTGCGGATGCTGATCGCGGCCGTCCCCGAGGCGCTCGTCGCAGTGTCCTGCTCGAAGTCGTTCGGACTCTATCGTGAGCGCACTGGTGCTCTTTACGCCGTCGCGGCATCGCAGGCGGCGGCCGACACCGCGCGCTCCAACCTCGTGGCGATCGCGCGCACCAGCTATTCGATGCCGCCGGACCACGGTTCGGCGATCGTGAAGACCATTCTCGGCAGCCCCGATCTGCGGCGCGACTGGAGCGAAGAGTTGGAATCGATGCGCCTTCGCCTTGCGACGCTGCGCCGTGCCTTTGCCGAGGCGCTCGGTGGCCGCTGGTCCAACACGGTCGCCATTGGCGTCCAGGAAGGCATGTTCTCGCTGCTGCCACTTACCCCGTCGGAGGTGCTGACCCTGCGTGAGAAGAGCGGCGTCTACATGCCGACCTCGGGCCGCATCAATGTCGCCGGCCTGAAGCTGTCAGACGTGACGCGCGTCGCCGGCCTGTTCAAGTCGCTTTGAGCGAGCGCGGGCGAGGAACGACAGCGTGACCGAGATCGTCCAGGAACGGCACAAGCTCTACGAAGACGCAATGGCCCTGACGCTCGGCACGCTGTTCGTCTCGCTGGGCATGCTCATCTACAGCAAGACGGTGCTGCTGGTCGGCAGCACCGCCGGCCTGTCGTTGCTGCTGAGCTATGTCAGCGGCTACGGCTTCGGCTTGAGCTTCTTCCTGCTCAACCTGCCCTTCTACGTGCTGGCCGTGAAGCGCATGGGCTGGCCGTTCACGATCCGCACCTTCCTGGCGGTCGGGCTTGTGGCGCTGTTCTCGCGCCTGACGACGTCCTGGGTGGAGATTGCGTGGATCGAGCCGATCTATGCCACCATCATCGGCGCCGGCCTGACCGGCACAGGGCTGCTGATGCTGTTCCGCCATCGCACGGGCCTCGGCGGCATCAACATCCTGGCGCTGTATCTGCAGGAGCACTGGAAGATCAGGGCGGGCTACTTCCAGCTCGCGGTCGACGTCCTGATCATGATCGCCGCCTTTTTCGTCATCCCCGTGAACCGGCTGGCGCTGTCGATCATCGGCATCGTGATCGTCAACGTCATCATCGCGATCAACCACAAGCCGGGACGCTACATGGCGCTAAGCTGAACGGCCGAGCTTCAACCGCAAGGTCGATCTGCGCTCGGATAGCCCCCACCGTGACACGCGCCGGATGCCGCATGGGTGCGCTGCACCTTGCCAGACGGCGCATTCCGTGGGATGAAAGCTCTGGTATGCCAGCAACCGAGGCAATGGGTTACCGCCTCCGTCCGCCCCTGCGGGCGCCTGACGGACTCTTCGGTGCGGCTGGATCGCCAACAAGAAACGCGAACGCAAAATCTCGAACCGATCTCTGGGGACGACCAAGGTATGGCACGCAACATTCTGATTCTCGGGGCTTCCTACGGCTCCCTCCTCGGCACCAAGCTGCTGATGGCCGGCCACAACGTGACGCTGGTCTGCCGCAAGAAGACCGCCGAGCTGATCAACCGCGACGGCACGGAGGTCCGCATCAAGCTGCGCGACGAGCCGGCGCATCGCTCGATCTTCTCGCGCGACCTGCCGGGCAAGCTCGACGCGGCCACGCCGGATAGCGTCGACCTGTCGCGCTACGACCTGGTTGGTCTTGCGATGCAGGAGCCGCAATACACCAACCACACCATTCGCGTGCTGATGGTGAAGATCGCCGAGGCCGGGCTTCCGTGCCTGTCGATCATGAACATGCCGCCGCTGCCCTATCTCAAGCGCATCCCGGCGCTCGCCAACGTCGACCTCGACGAGGCCTACACCAACCCCGCGGTGTGGGAACGCTTCACGCCCGGGCTCGTCACGCTGTGCTCGCCGGATCCGCAGGCCTTCCGTCCGCCGGAGGAAGCCGCCAACGTGCTGCATGTCGGCCTGCCGACCAACTTCAAGGCCGCCGCCTTCGAGGACGAAAAGCACAATGCGCTGCTGCGTGAGCTGGAGCGCGACATCGACGCGGTCAGGCTCGACGGCCAGGACGTGCCGGTGAAGCTGAAGGTGTTCGACTCGCTGTTCGTGCCGCTGGCGAAGTGGTCGATGCTGCTCACCGGCAACTATCGCTGCATCACGCGCGGTGAGCCGCAGGCCATCCGTGATGCCGTTCATGGCAATCTCGCCCAGTCGAAATCGATCTACGAGCACGTCGATGCCATCGCGCGCAAGCTCGGCGCAGATCCGAGCGACCAGGTGCCGTTCGAAAAATACGCCAAGGCGGCCGAGAGCCTGCTCAAGCCGTCGTCGGCCGCGCGGGCCGTCGCCGCGGGCGCGCCGTTCATCGAGCGCGTCGACCTTCTGGTGAAGCTGATCTCGCAGCAGCTCGGCATGCCCAATGCCGAGATCGACCAGACGGTGCAGACCGTCGACTTCAAGCTCAACGAGAAGATCGTGGTCGGCGGCTCCAGCGCGCAGTGATGAGCAGGCGCCGACATCGTCCGTAACCAGATGTGACTTTGCATGAACGCGCGGCCAACGCATGGTTCGCGCGTTCATTGATTCACAGCGTTCGGATGAAGATGCCGTCCTTCGGGCCTCTCGCTTTTCCTCTGCAGGCCCTGAGCTGGCTCGGCAATCAGGGCACCCGCGCCATCGTCGCGGTGCTGCTGCTGGCGATCGCCGTGCCGCCGCTCGGCGAGCTGGCGCGACCCTACGTCACGCACGCGATCTTCCTGCTGCTCTGCATCTCGTTCATGCGCGTCGACGTCGCGATGCTAACAGCGCATCTGCGCCGCCCGCTGCTGGTGGTGGCCGCGACGGCCTGGACCACGATCGCCGTGCCGGCGCTGGTCGGCTCGATCGGGCGCATCACGGGCGTCGATGCCACAGCACCCGACCTGTATCTCGCGCTGATGCTGCAGGGGACGGCCTCGCCGATGATGGCCTCGCCCGCGCTCGCCGCGCTGATGGGGCTCGACGCGACGCTCGTTCTCATCACGCTGGTGACCTCGACCGCGCTGGTGCCGCTGACGGCACCGCTGTTCGCCTATGTGTTCCTGGGCGAGACATTGTCACTGTCTCCGGCCGCGCTCGGACTGAAGCTCGCCGCCATCCTTGCGGGCGCGCTGGCTGCGGCCGCCGCGATCCGCCTTGCCTTCGGCATCGATACGATCCGCCGCCATCGCGCGCCGATCGACGGCCTCAACGTCCTCATCCTGTTCGTGTTCGCCTCCGCCATCATGGCTCATTTCCTGGCCGACCTGGCCGCGAGCCCGTTCCGCATGCTGGGACTGGCGCTGCTCGCCTTCGCCGTGTTCTTGCTGTTGCTTGGTACCACGATGCTGCTGTTTCGCGGCGCGGGCCGCGAACGCGCCATGGCGCTCGGCATGATGGTGTCGCTGCGCAACATGGGGCTGATGCTGGCGGCGACCGAGGGCGCGATCCCGGGCACCACCTGGCTGTATTTCGCGATGAGCCAGTTCCCGATTCACCTTGCCCCGCAGTTGCTGCGGCCGCTCGCCGAGCGCCTGCGTCCCAAGGCGCTTCCATCTGGCGGGACCGATCACGGCTTGACCAGCCCTGCATCGGAATGAGGCAGAGCAGCAACAGCATGCGGCCGCTTCGGCATGACGCGACGGCCAGCCGCTTACTATCAAGGCCGACATGGTTGTTGCTGGCGTGCAAGGCCGGCGCTACGCTCCGTGCTGTTGGTGCAGGAGGATTATGTGACCACGTCAGACGATCAGAAAATTTCCGAAGACCGCCGCGATGCGCTGCGCTACGCGCTCGCCATCGGCTCCGGTGCCGCGCTCGCGTCCGCCATGACGACGACGCCCGCCTCGGCGCAAGCGGCCGACAACACGCTCGACCGCGTCCGCGCCAACAAGGTGCTGCGCATCGCCGTGCTGCCGGGCGAGCTGCCCTATTTCAACAAGGACCTCGCCTCAGGCACGTGGTCGGGCTTCTCGATCGAGATGGCCAACGACATCGCCAAGCTGCTCGACGTGAAGCTCGAATATGTCGAGTCGACCTACGGCAATTCGGTGCTCGACCTGCAGGCCGGCAAGATCGATCTTGGCTTCGCGCTCAACCCGACGCCACAGCGCGCGCTGGTCATCGACTTCTGCGGCACGGTGTTTCCGCATCCGTTCGGCGCGATGCTGAAGAAGGGGATGGAGGCCAAGACCTGGGCCGACATCAACAAGCCGGAAGTGAAGATCGCCGTCGACGTCGGCTCGGCCAACGAGGCGGTGGCGCGCCGTTTTGCGCCGAACGCGACCATCAAGTCGCTGAAGTCGCGCGACGAGGTGATGCTGGAGATGGCCTCGGGCCGCGTCGACGTCGTCGTCAACGCGCTGATCCTGGGCCTCACCGCGATCGCCAAGAACCCCAATCTCGGCACCTACAAGATCCTGCAGTCGCCCTCGGTCGCGATCCCCTCCAGCATGGGCGTGCGCCGCGAGGCCGACAAGCGCTGGCGCGACTTCCTCGCGGTGTGGATCGACTACAACCGCGGCATCGGCCAGATGCGCGAATGGTTCGTCAAGGGCCTGGGGCTGGCCGGCGTCAAGGCCGAGGACGTGCCGGTCGAGGTGAATATCTAAGCGAAGCCACGCTCTCTCCTAGCGTCATTGCGAGGAGCGCAGCGACGAAGCAATCCAGGACCGCGCGTGCCGCCCTGGATTGCTACGCTTCGCTCGCAATGACGGAGGCATTCGATGATGTATCGCCTCACGCCTTGTCGTACGTCATGCCGCGCTCGAAGCGGCGGCCGAGCAGCGTCGCCGGAAACAGGATCGCGAAGTAGATCAGCGCGATGATGGTGTAGACCTCGAGCGGCCGGTAGGTGTCGGCATTGATCAGCGTCGCGTTGTAGACGAGATCCGGCACCGCGATCACCGACACCAGCGAGGTGTTCTTCAACTGCGTCACCGACTGGTTGACATAAGGCGCAAGCATCGGCTTCAGCGCCTGCGGCAGGATCACGAGCCGCATCATCCGCCACGGACGCAAGCCCAACGCGCGCGCCGCATCCCACTGCCCGCGTGGCACGCTCTCGATGCTGCCGCGCACGATCTCGGCATAGAACGCTCCGGCGTAGAGCGACAGCACGGTGACGGCGGCGACATGCGCCGGAATGTTGACGCCGATCACCACCGGGAACGCGTAGTAGAACCAGATGATCTGCACCAGCAGCGGCGTGCAGCGGAACAGCTCGATATAGCCGATCAGCAGCCAGTCGATCACGACCGGACGGCGCAGCCTGACGATGCCGACGACGAGCCCGATCACCGAGCCGAGCAGGATGGTGCCGAGCGTGTACGCCATGGTCCAGCCGAGCCCCACCCAGAACAGATGGCTGTACTTGGCGAGGATGGCGAAATCCCAGGTATAGTTCATCGCAGCTCCGGCGTAACGCGGTCGCGGCCCCTCACAGATACCGGCTCGGAGCAAAGGCGGAGGCGTCGAACGGCGGCGCCTCGCCCGCGATCATCGCGGCGATCGCCGCGCCCGTGGCCGGCCCCGTGGTGAAGCCGATGTGCTGATTGCCGAATGCAAGCCACAGGCCGGAATGGCGCGGCGCCGGCCCGATCATCGGCAGCGAATCCGGCAAGGTCGGCCGCGCGCCGCGCCAGGGCTGGGCCACGGCCTCGCCGAACTCGACCACGCCGCGCGCCAGCGGCACCACCTGCTCGAGCTGGGCGAAATTCGACGGCGCATCGCGATCGGTCAGCTCGACGCCGGAGGTGACGCGCACGCCGTTCTCCATCGGCGTCATCAGGAAGCTGCCTTCGGCGTCGTGGATCGGACGGTGCAGCATGCGCGCCGGATTGGGCGTGAACTCCTGGTGATAGCCGCGCTCGAACGCCATCGGCACGCGGTAGCCGAGCGACCTGAGAATGTCCGGCGACCACGGCCCGAGCGCGACCACGACCTGGCGGGCGCCGATCTCGCCGTCGCCGAGCACGACGCGCCAGCCATCGCCGTCGGCCAGCAAGGCCCTGATCTCGGACTGGCGCAGCACGCCGCCCGTGCCCTCGAACATGCGCGCATAGGCCTTGGTGACGTTGCCGGGCGAATCGACCGACGCCGTCTGGCTATGAAGCAGGCCGACCTTGTAGACCGGCAGCAAATTCGGCTCGAGCGCCGAAATGCCCTGGCGGTCGAGCAGCTCGCTCTTGATGCCGAATTCGGCCAGGAACGCCTGCTCGGCCTTGGCGGCTGCGATCGCATCGCTGCGCCACGCCTTGAGCCAGCCAGTCTCGCGGATGCGCTGCGGCTCGCCAGACCGGACGATCCAGTCGCGATGCAGCGTCAGCGACGCGCCGATCAGGCCATGCAGCGCGGTCGCGCGCGGCTTGACGCGGGACTCCACGGCATTGGCGAGGAAGCGCAGCACCCATTCGAGGTTGCGCAGAGTCCACGATGGATCCCAGCGCACGGCCGCGCTCCGATTGCGGAGATAGGACGGCAACGCCGAGAACAGCGAGGGCTTGTTGAGCGGCAGGATCGAGCCGGAGGAGAGAATGCCGGCATTGCCATACGATGTCTCCTCGCCCGGCGCCTTGCGGTCGACCAGCACCACCGAGAACCCACGCTCCCGGATGGCGTAGGCGGAGGAGACGCCGACGATCCCCGCTCCCAGCACGACCACGTCGGCTGTCTGCTGCATACGCTCCATCGTCTCTCGATCCATCCGCCGTTTACATCAGGGTCAGGCCGCCATCGACCGGCAGCACCGCGCCGGTGACGTGGCCGGCATCTTTCGACAGCAAGAAGGCGACAGCCGCGGCGATGTCGTCGGGCTCGGCGAGGCGCTGTTGCGGATTGGCAGACACCGCCGTCTGCCACGCGGCCGGATCGAGCGAGCCGAGCCGTCCCGCATCCTTGCGCGTATAGCCGGGCACGACGACATTCGCCGTGCCGCCGCACGCAGCCAGCTCGATGGCCAGACATTTCACCAGCGCCTCCAGCGCCGCCTTGGCGGCGGCCGAGGCCGGGAAGGTGCCGCCCGGCACGAAGCGGTGCGCGACGAAGCTGGAGATCGCGACCACGCGCGCATGGGTGCTCTGCACGAGGTCCGGGAGCGCGGCGCTGGCAAGCTCATGAAAGGCCGCCGGCATCACTGCGAGCGAGCGGTCGAGCCCGTCGCGCGGCAGATCGCGAAAGCTGCGGCGGTCGGCAAAGCCAGCGGCATGCACCACCGCGTCGATCCGGCCGAAACGCGTTCGTGCCGCAGCCGCCAAACCGGTGGCAACGCCCTGCCTGGCCAAGTCACCGCAATGAAACTCGGCTTCGGCGCCGGCCTCCCGGCACGCCACGGCGACGTCCCGCAGACGCGCGAGACCCGGTTCGTCAGCCCCCTGCCCGTGCAGCATCACGGCCTGCCCCGGCGCGGCCAGGCGGCGCGCCACGGCAGCGCCGATGCCGGCCCCGCTGCCGGTGATGATGGTGACACGCATCGCGCCCTGGTCTGCCCCTCGTTTCGCGGGGCGGACTATAGGTCCCGGACCTGCCGATGCCAACACGCGGACGGACATGCGCCGATGTCCGCCGCGCGGGACTGCCTGTTACCTCAGACGTTCGGAACCGTCCGAGCGAAGCTGATAAAATCAGTTGCTCAGCATTTGGCGCCGACGCTGCACGTCTTGGTCGACTGGGAGATCGTGCCGCCGGCCGTGCGGCATGCGGCGGCATTGGCGTTCACGCAGGCCACCTTCACCGACGTGCAGCCCGCATGATCGTTCTTCACACATTGCGTCTCGCTATAGGTGCTCAGCACGCTGCCGCCCTTCTTGCAGACGCACATTCCGGTGAGTTCGGCCTTCGCCGCAAAAGCGCTGTCGAGACCGCCGACCACGGCAGCAACGAATAAAATCAGGTAAAGCAATACGCGCATCGTATCCTCCATGAACAGTGGCAATGCGCTCACTATGAGCGTTTCCTGCATGTGACACAACTTTAAATTGTTTGAATTGCCAACGAGGATCTCTGCCCGCGGCTCCTCGTCCGCTGATGCAGGTCAGGTGGTGACGCGTGCCGCGCGCCGCAGGGCCTGCGGCGGCTGGCCGAAGGCGCGAATGAAGGCGCGACGCATCCGCTCAGGATCGCGAAAGCCGGTCGCTTCCGCCACTAGCTCGATCGGCTGATGCGAGGCCTGCACCCGATCGCGCGCCACTTCCAGCCGCAGACGCTCGATCGCCTTCGACGGCGTGGTGCCGGTCTCGGCGACGAAGGCGCGGGTGAAATGCCGCGTGCTCATGCCGGCACGCTCGGCGAGATCGTCGACGGTCAGCGGGGCATCGAGGTGCTCCCGCGCCCAGGTGAGCAGATCCGCAAAACGGCCGCTCGGCGCCTTCAGCTCCAGCAGCGAGGAGAACTGCGACTGCCCACCGCTGCGGCGATGATACAGTACGAGCTGCCGTGCCGTCTTCTGCGCGATCTCCTCGCCGTGGTCGTCGGCGACCATGGCAAGCGCGAGATCGATGCCGGCAGTGATCCCAGCCGAGCTCCAGACATTGCCGTCGCGGACATAGATGCTGTCAGGCTCGAGCTTCACATGGGGGTAGGCGCGCAGGAACTGCCGCGTGCGCTGCCAATGCGTCGTCGCGCGCCGCCCGTCCAGCAGGCCCGCTTCGGCCAGCACGAAGGCGCCGGAACAGATGCTGGCAAGACGGGTGCCGCGCTGCGCGACCTTACGGACGAAGTTCAGCGTGCATGCGTTGCGGCTCGCCGCTTCCACGCCCTCGCCGCCGGCGATCAGCAGCGTGGTCAGCGCCGACACCGGACCGAATTTGCGCGCCAACATCTCGGCCCCCGACGACGACCGCACGGGTCCGGGCGTGGCGGCGACGACCCTGATCGATGGCGTGGCGCGCGCATAGCGCGAAGCGATCTCGAACACCGAGATCGGCCCGGCGGCGTCGAGCAACTGAAAATCGGGATAGATGAGCACGCCGATCATGGTGGATGGCTCCGTGATCTCAAGTCCGTGATCCCAAGTCCGCGATCCCAGGTGTGAAATCCAAGTCTGTCCGGAAACGAGGGAACTTTGGCATATCAGCCATCCAGCGGACCATGCAGAATGACGGCCGTCAAGCACCAGACCCTGCGAGCACCGCCATGGCCCAACCGCTCTCGATCGCTCTCGTCCTGTTTCCACATCTGACCCAGCTCGATCTCACCGGTCCGGTGCAGGTGTTCTCCAGCGTGCCCGGCGCGACGCTGCATCTGGCGTGGAAGAGGATCGAGCCCATTCCGACAGACTCGGTTCTCACTCTGATGCCGACCACGACCTTCGCCGACTGTCCGCAGGCGGACGTGATCTGCGTTCCCGGCGGCTTCGGCGTCGACGCCATCCTCGATGACGACGAGGTCATCGGCTTCATGCGCCGCCTGGCCGAAAAGGCCAGGTACGTCACGTCGGTCTGCACGGGCTCGCTCGCGCTCGGCGCCGCCGGCCTGCTGGATGGCTATCGCGCGGCGACCCATTGGAGCGCGCGCGAGTGCCTGCCGGTGTTCGGCGCGACCGTCAGCACCGAGCGCGTCTGCATCGACCGCAACCGGATCACCGGCGGAGGCGTCACGGCCGGCATCGACTTCGCGCTGACCCTGGTGGCGCAGTTGGTCGATCGTCAGACGGCGGAGGCGATCCAGCTCAGGCTCGAATACAATCCGGCGCCCCCTTTCACCGCCGGTTCCCCCGACACGGCACCGCCCGAAGTGGTGTCACGCATGCTGGAGCGGATCGCACCGTCCCGGAAGCGGCGGATTGCGGCGGCGGAGCATGCGGCGGCCGCCCTCAGGACCAACCCGACGTAGCGCAGGCTTGGCAGGCTCCCGAAAGCAAAGAGGCCGCCCGGAGCTGGGGGCGGCCTCTTCCGATCGGATCATCTTGAGCGAAATCGAATCAGCTGCCAGGAGTCCAGGGCTGATAATCACCGGTGGCCTTTGGCCTGCGACCGCTGGCCAAGGTCGAGCCGGCCGGGCGATACGCCAGAGCAGTCCCCGTCAGGTTCGGCTGATGCGGCTTTTCCCACTCGCGCGGCTTGTAGCCGTCCTGAGTCGGCGGCACGTCGACCATGTGATGCATCCAGGCGTGCCATTCGGGCGGAATGCGGCTGGCTTCGGCCAGGCCGTTGTAGATCACCCACCTGCGCTCGAAATGCAGCACCGGATCGATCTTGCCGCCGGCGGTCCGGTAATAGCGGTTGCCTTGTGCATCCTGCCCCACGAGCTCGCCGAACCGCCAGGTCCACAATTGCGTGCCGAAAGTCTGGCCGTTCCACCACGTGAAGAGCTTGAGAAAGAACTGTTTCATGGGCTTGGGGCCGGTTCTGTGAAGGTCCCGGCTCTGATGCCACCCCGCCCGCATCTTGTCCAGTGTTGCACCGCCTCCGCCCGCGACGATGTATCGGTTCGCGGCGGGGAACGACATCGGCGGCCTGCGGTTAGGTCATTTTCCCCTGATGGAGCGATAGCGATGACCAGACTGAAGACATGGAGCACTGCGGCGGCAGTGGCGCTGATTCTGCCGCTGGCGGCAGCGACGACGAGCTTTGCCCAGGGTCCCGGCGGCGGCGGTCGTGGTCCGGGCGGTGGTGGTGCCGCCATCGGCGGTGGCGGGGGCGGTGGCGGTGGCGCGGCTATCGGTGGTGGTGGCGGCGGCGCGATCGGCGCCGGCGGACGCGGCGGCTTTGCGGCCGGCCCGGGTGGCGGCGGCATGAGCGGCGGCAGCTTCGCCGGACGCGCAGCCGTTGGCGGCGCAGCCCTGGCGGGCCGCGGCCCGGCGGCCGGCGCCAACGTCGCCGTCAACACTGGTGGCGGCCGCGGCAACTGGAGCGGCGGCAATTGGAGTGGCGGCGGCTGGCAGGGCGGTCACCGTGGCGGCTGGCATCGCCGCGGCGGCGGCTTCTGGCCGGGTGTCGGCGTTGGCGTCGGGATCGGATTGGGTAGCAGCTATGCCTACTACAATGATCCGTATTATTACGGGCCCGACTATTACTCCGACTACTCGTACTATGACGACTCCGCGCCTGTCGCCGTCATCGGAACCGAAGGCGTCGACCCGAGCTATTGCGCACGCCGGTACCGCTCGTATGATCCGGCTTCGGGAACCTATCTCGGCTATGACGGTTTTCGCCATCCATGCCCGTAAGAGTCTGACGTAGTAGCTGCGACAATAAGGCGGCGAGGCTATGCTCGCCGCCTTTTTCGCGCCGCATTGTTGTTTGTTCTGTGTCTGAAGCGCCACGTTGTAGGCTGATTTTCGCCCATATTCCAAAATGTGCCCCGCGACATGCAGATGATCCGCCCGTTCCGGTCCAATATCGTTTGAGCTCGTGATTCTGCCCGTTCGGGCCGTTTCGCAGGCTTGGTTGACATCTGTTGATGGACACATGGATTTTCGCGGGACTCGCGCAGTGCAAACGCCGCGGGTGAGCGGCTTGGGCCTGCCGCCCGCGAACGCGCCAGGAACTTCGAACAAGGAGGCGCGCCTTGCCGACATATCTTCACTGCTTGGACGCAGCTGCATCGCAACTCGGATGCATGTGGCCGGCCGCGGTGATCCCCGGCCCAGCTGGCGGACATGTCGATGATTGAGAAACGCAGATGACCTATCAGCGCCTCGCATTGGGGCTCGGTCTTGGAACGCTGCTGGCGATCGGCGCTGCGTCCACGGCGCTCGACATCAAGTCGCGCCACGACGCGGCCTGGGTGAATTCCTCGCTGGACATCCTGCAGAAGACCTCCGATCTGCGCCTGCTGCTCCGCGAAGCGGAAGCGACCTCTCGCGGCTACGCGCTCATCGCTGACGATCAGTTCAGGACGGAGTTTGCCGATGTCAGCACGAGAATCCCGGTCGCTGTGGCCGAGCTGCGGCGCGCCGTGGCCGACAATCCCGAACCGCTGGAGCTTCTGACCGAGACCGAAGCCCTGATTGCCCGCAGGGTCGAGCTCGCTGCGGAGCTGATCCGGTTGCGCGCCGCCTCGGATCGTGCGGGGCTCGAAGCGCTCAGAAGCCGCGCCGAAGGCCCGGCGACCATGAGCGAGATCACGGCCCATCTCGACCGTTTCGTTGCCGATCAGCGCAAGCTGCTGACGCAGCGTTCGATGACGTCGAAGGCCACCGGATCGCTGCTGCTCACGATCGACCTGTGCGGCCTCGCGCTGCTGCTGATCATCGCCTTCTACCTCATCCGGCGGACGTATCTGCACGATCGTGCGCTGCGCGCGTCCCTGGTCCGCTCCGAAGCCGAGGCCATCTCGCTGGCGGAAAAGGCCGAGCAGCAGCATCTCGACTTGATCGCCGCCCATGAGAGGCTGCGCCATTCCGCCGACATCCTGCAGAGCACGTTCAACAGCATGGCGGAGGGCGTGCTCGTCATCGATGCCGCGGACACCGTGGTATTCTCGAACCCCGCGGTCGAACATCTGCTCGGCTACAGCCCGGGAAAGAATCTGACCGACGTCCGCGCGCACCTCCGCGTCTACGAAAGCGACGGCGTGACGCCGGTCGCAGCGCACGACCTGCCGACGCCGCGAGCCTTGCGGGGCGAGAGCTTCGACCGCCGCGAGCTGATCGTCTACCGGACCGACCGGGACGAGACGCTGCGGCTGATGATCTCCGGCCGCCCGCTGCGCGACGCCGCCGGCGGCATTACCGGCGCGGCGATGGTCTATCACGACATCACTACGGCGCACGAGACCGAGCGGCTGCTGCAGCAGGCGCAGAAGCTGGATGCGATCGGCAAGCTCACCGGCGGCGTCGCACACGACTTCAACAACATGCTGACGATCATTACCGGCACCATCGAGACGCTGGCCGACGAGGTGAAAGACCGCCCCGCCGCCGCGGCGACCGCCGCGCTGATCGGACAGGCGGCAGACCGCTGCACCGAGCTGATCCGGCATCTGCTCGCCTTCGCCCGCAAGCAGCCGCTGCATCCGCGCGACAGCGACGTCAACAGCACGATCCTCGACATCGCAAAGCTGCTGCGTCCGACGCTTGGCGAGCAGATCGAGATCAATTCGATCCTCGAAGAGGAGACGCTGATCACGCATATCGACTCGGCGCAGCTCGCCAACTCGCTGGTCAACATGGCGATCAACGCCCGCGACGCGATGCCCAATGGCGGCAAGCTGCTGCTGGAATCGCGCCGGGTGGAGCTCGATGAGGCCTATGCCTCAGCCAACGCCGGCGTGACGCCCGGATCCTATGTCATGGTCGCCGTCAGCGACACGGGTACTGGCATGTCGCCGGAGGTCCGCGACCGCGCCTTCGAGCCCTTCTTCACGACGAAGGAAGCCAGCAAGGGCTCCGGCCTCGGTCTCAGCATGGTCTACGGCTTCGTCAAGCAATCCGGCGGCCACATCAAGATCTACAGCGAGGAAGGACGGGGCACCACGATCCGGCTCTACATCCCCACACCCAAGGGACAGGCTGCGAGCCCCGCTCCGCCCGAGCCGCCGCCGCCGCGCGGCGAGGAGACGATCTTCATCGTCGAGGACGATCCACTGGTGCAGGATTTCGTCGTCACGCAGTTGCAGAGCCTCGGCTACAAGACCATCACCGCATCGACCGGAGTCGAGGCGCTGGCCAAGATCGACTCCGGCCAAAGCTTCGATCTCCTCTTCACCGACGTCATCATGCCCGGCGGCGTCAACGGCAAGGAGCTCGCCGAGGAGGCGCTGCGGCAGCGGCCCGGCACCAAGGTGCTGTACACGTCCGGCTATACCGACAATGCGATGGTCGAGCACGGCCGCCTCGACCAGGCGGCGCTGCTGCTCACCAAGCCCTATCGCAAGTCGGAGCTCGCCAAGATGGTGCGGCTCGCGCTGGCCGGCGCCGCCGCGGACGCCTTGGCCGATGATGCCTTGGCCGAGAACGCCTTTTCCGAGGACGCGCCGACGCGCGCTCGCTTCTCCTGACTTGACCATCGCGCGGATTGGAACTGCAATCATCACGGAGCTTGGCGCCACAAATTCCGATGGAAACCGACCCCATGCAATTGGCAGGACGCGCCGCGCTGCTTACAACTCACGACATTGGCTGACCGAACTATTCGCCATTCACGATAGGGCAAGTCATAGTCACGATGCTGCTTGATCGACCGAGCGCATCCCGCGCCATTGGAAGCCACCGATGATCCGCCGGCGCGTGGTCATCAGGCTCGGCCTTGGAACTCTGCTCGCGATCGGCGCCGCGTCGACGGGGCTGGACATCAAGGCGCGCAACGACACCGCCCTGGTCGAGCACACGATGGAGGTGCTGGAGAAATCCTCCGAGCTCCGCGTCCTGCTGCGGCAGGCAGAAGCGGCCTCGCGCGGCTTCGCATTGTCCGGAGCCGACCGGTTCATCACCGAGCTTCGGGAGACGAGCGGATTTATCCCTGCGGCCTGGGCGGACCTGCAGGGGCTCGTCCGGGATAATTCCTCGCAGCGCGAGCGGCTGCGATCGATTGACGGCATCGTGCAGCGGCGCATCCAGCTTGCCGGCGAGTTGATCCGTCGTCACGCGGCGAACGATCGCGACGGCCTGCAGGCGGCGGCGGCGAGCGCGGCCGGTCCGGCGGCGATGACGACGATCAACCAGGCACTCGACGCCTTCACCGACGACGAGCGCCGGCTGCTGGCGGACCGCGCCACGATCTCGCGACGGACCGGATCCTGGCTGCTGGCGATCGACCTCGCCGGCGTCGGCCTGCTGCTCCTGATGTCGGCCTATCTCGTCCGGCGCGCTCATCTTTCCGACCGGGCGCTGCGCTCGTCCCTCACCCGGTCGCAGGAGACCGCGACCTCGCTGGAAGCCCAGGCCGTGCAGCAGCGCGGCGATCTCGCCGCCGCCTATGACGAGCTGCGCCGCTTCTCCGCCATTCTCACGAACACCTTCAACAGCATGGCCGAGGGCGTCCTCGTCGTCGATCCCGAAGGCACGATCATGCTGTCGAACCAGGCGGTGGGACGTTTCTTGGGAACGAATGTGGGCGAGACCTTCGTCGAGATGCTGGCCGCAAACGAGTTCTACGAGAGCGACGCCGTCACCCGCATCGTCGACGAGGAGCTCCCGATCGCGTGCGCCTTGCGCGGGCTGTCGTTCGACCGCCGCGAGGTCGTGGTCAAGCCGACCGACGGCCGGCCGCAGTTTCGCCTGATGGTCAGCGGGCGGCCGCTGCGCAATTCCGCGGGCGCGATCAGCGGCGCGGCGCTGGTGTATCACGACGTCACCGACGTGCATGAGACCGAGCGCCTGCTGCAGCAGGCGCAGAAGCTCGATGCCATCGGCAAGCTCACCGGCGGCGTCGCGCACGACTTCAACAACATGCTGACGATCATCACCGGGTCGATCGAGGTCCTGATCGACGCGGTGCAGGACCGGCCGGCGGCGGCCGAGTTCGCGGCCCTGATCGGCAGGGCCACCGATCGCTGCACCGAGCTCATCCGGCATCTGCTCGCCTTCGCCCGCAAGCAGCCGCTACGTCCGCGCGACATCGACGTCAACGCCACGGTGGAGGACATCGCCAAGCTGCTGCGGCCGACCCTCGGCGAGCAGGTCGAGATCAGGACCGTTCTCGCCGACGAGGATCTCATCGCTCATGTCGATTCCGCGCAGCTCGCGAACGCGCTGGTCAACATGGCGATCAACGCGCGCGATGCGATGCCCGACGGCGGCAGGCTGCGCCTGGAGACGATGAAGACCGCGCTCGACGAGGCCGACGCAGCCGCCAATCCCGGCATCGTGCCCGGCTCCTACGTCATGGTCGCGGTCAGCGACACCGGCAGCGGCATGCCACGGGAGGTGAAGGATCGCGCCTTCGAGCCGTTCTTCACCACCAAGGATGCCGGCAAGGGCTCCGGTCTCGGCCTCAGCATGGTCTATGGCTTCGTCAGGCAGTCCGGCGGCCACCTCAAGCTTCAGAGCGAGCAGAACCGCGGCACGACGATCCGGCTCTATCTGCCGGCGGCTCAGGCGGTGCAGCAGATCGAGCCGGAGCACGAGCAGGCGCTGCCGCATGGCCGCGAGACGATCCTGGTGGTCGAGGACGATCCGCTGGTGCGCGACTTCGTGCTCGCCCAGTTGCAGGGCCTCGGCTACACCACCCTCGTCGCCTCGCAGGCCACGGAGGCGCTGGCCATCGCCGCGCAGAGCCAGCCCTTCGACCTGCTGTTCACCGACGTCATCATGCCCGGCGGCATCAGCGGCCGGCAGCTGGCCGAAACCATGATGACGACGCGCCCCGCGCTCCGGGTGCTCTACACCTCCGGCTACACCGACGATGCGATCGCCGAGAACCGGCAGCTTGTGCCGGACGCGCTGCTGCTGACCAAGCCCTATCGCCGCGCCGAGCTCGCGCAGATGGTGCGGCAGGCGCTGGACGGCAGGCCGGCGGGCGGCTGACGCTAGCCGCGGGTCGCCATCGCCACCGCAGCCAGCGTGAAGGCCAACGCGGCCACCTGCCCTGCCCCGAGCGGCTCGCGCAGCGCGATCGCGGAGGCCAAGACACCGATCACCGGCACCGCCATGGTGCCGATCGCCGCGACGGAAGCCGGCAGCCGCGACAGCGCCGCGAACCACGCGACATAGGCGACGCAGAACTGGATCACGGTGGAATAGAACATCAGCGCCCAGTCGAGCTGGTCGAGCTTCGTCCAGTCGGAGTGCTCGACCACGAATCCGACGATCACGATCGGCACGCAGCCGATGCCGATCTGCCAGGCCGCCGCCGACACCGGCGGCAGCCTGATCGGGAGCTTCTTGGCCATGACCGTGCCGAGCGCGAAGCCGAACGCGCCGCCGAGCACCATCAGGATGCCCGGCAGCTTGTCGCGGCTGGCGGTGAGCCCGTTGCTGCCCATGATCGAGGCCAGCCCCGCGAAGGCCAGCACCAGCGCGAGCACGCGCAAGAGCGTCGGCCGCTCGCCCAGGATCGGCCACGCCAGCAGCGAGGCCCACACCGGCATGGTGTAGGCGATCAGCGCCGCCTCGCTCGCCGGCAGCCACAGCAGCGCCAGCCCCATCAGCACCATCCAGGCGGTGACGTTGAGCATCCCGGCCAGGATGAGCCGCGGCCAGACCTCGCGCGGCACGTCAAGGCTCTGGCTGCGGATGACGGCCAGCAGCGCCAACAGCAGCGCGCCGACCACCCCGGTGGTGCCGCGCAGGGTCAGGGGCGGCAGCACGCCGACCAGGTGCTTGGTGACCGGCCAGTTGAAGCCCCAGCCAAGCGAGGTGATGGCGAGGAACATCAGCCCGGCGGGCGTGATCCGCCCGCTGGCCACTGGCTTGTCTGTCATGGAATCACCGGCACCGTCCGTGGGACGATGAGCTTGCCGGCGTTTTTCCGGCCACACCAGGGATTGTGGGGCATGCCAGCCCCGCGAACGCTCCGTAGGGGCCCGTGAGTCCCGCCGATGCAAGCAAAACACGTCGTCCGCACGCGAATAAATCTGCCCCTGTGAACAGCGGGACGAAGCCCTGTGGACAGCGCTCCGGGCAAATTTTTTCGGTTTCGAATCCGCGAGGACTCGCCGATAGTTACGGCCATCACGGTACCGGCACGCGCCCTGGTTTTCCCGTACTTTCCCCCATATTTAGTGTTTGATTAGGGAACCCCCACTAGTCCTTGACGTGGGAAGCGGAGTCGTCCTAGCTTCCGGCCGGTTCGGCGCACAGTCAGTTTCGGGTCTGGCCGGCCGCTTCCCAGCAGGGTTCGAGGACAATCACGCTCTTTGGCCAGTCGGCCCGGCGTGCGGGGCCTCGTCTGTCCCAGGCTGGGACGGTGGCAGCCGGTGTCCCCTTAAGGGAACCCCACTAGATGTGGGGGCTCCCCTGCGGTGACGACGGAGCCGGATGGCGGGCGTGATGCGTTGAGAGCGTGATGCGTTGAGACGGCGGCGCGGGCAGCGGACGGGCTGCACGGGCCGGCGAGGAAAGACGGGGCGAGACGCCGGTCAACGGCGCAAGGCCTTCGCCTTCGAGGCTGAACAGATGCGGACCGGGCAACCGGTTGAACTGCGGCGGCAGACGAATTTTCCGGCAGCGTCCGGGGACTTCCAGCCGTCGCCCTTGGATGCAATGATCCCGGCCGCCAAGCGCGGTCCGGCAAGAACTATTGGGGCTCGCGATGCGGATTGAACGGCGCAACACCACCGAAGGACAGTCGCCCTATGCAGGGATCGACTTCCGCCTGACCACGTCCGAGATCAAGAATCCGGATGGATCCGTGGTGTTCCGGCTCGAGAATGTCGAGGTGCCCGAGTTCTGGTCGCAGGTCGCCTCCGACGTGCTGGCGCAGAAGTATTTCCGCAAGGCGGGCGTCGCCGCGCGCCTGAAGAAGGTCGAGGAAGAGACCGTGCCGTCCTGGCTGTGGCGCTCGGTGCCGGACACCGAGGCGCTGGCCGCTCTCCCTGAGAACGAGCGCTACGGCAGCGAGCGCTCCGCCAAGCAGGTGTTCGACCGCCTCGCCGGCTGCTGGACCTATTGGGGCTGGAAGGGCAGCTACTTCTCGTCGGAGGAGGATGCGGTCGCGTTCTACGACGAGCTCCGCTTCATGCTCGCCAAGCAGATGGTCGCGCCGAACTCGCCGCAATGGTTCAACACCGGTCTCCATTGGGCCTATGGCATCGACGGCCCCGGCCAGGGCCACTATTACGTCGACTACAAGACCGGCAAGCTGACCAAGTCGAAATCGTCCTACGAGCATCCGCAGCCGCACGCCTGCTTCATCCAGGGCGTCGAGGACGACCTCGTCAATGACGGCGGCATCATGGACCTGTGGGTGCGCGAGGCACGCCTGTTCAAATACGGCTCCGGCACCGGCTCCAACTTCTCGCGGCTGCGCGGCGAAGGCGAGCGGCTGTCGGGCGGCGGCCGCTCGTCCGGCCTGATGAGCTTCCTCAAGATCGGCGACCGCGCCGCCGGCGCCATCAAGTCGGGCGGCACCACCCGCCGCGCCGCCAAGATGGTGGTGGTCGACGCCGACCATCCGGACATCGAGGCCTATATCGACTGGAAGGTGAAGGAGGAGCAGAAGGTCGCCGCGCTGGTCACCGGCTCCAAGATCAACCAGAAGCACCTCAAGGCCGTGATGAAGGCCTGCGTCAATTGCGAGGGCTCCGGCGACGACTGCTTCGATCCCGAGAAGAACCCTGCCCTGCGCCGCGAGATCAAGCTCGCGCGCCGCGCGCTGGTGCCCGACAACTACATCAAGCGGGTCATCCAGTTCGCCAAGCAGGGCTACAAGGACATCGACTTCCCGATCTACGACACGGACTGGGATTCGGAAGCGTATCTCACGGTGTCCGGCCAGAACTCCAACAACTCGGTGTCGCTGAAGGACGACTTCCTGCGCGCGGTCGAGACCGACGGCGACTGGAATCTGATCGGCCGCACCAACAAGAAGGTCGTCAAGACGCTGAAGGCGCGCGACCTCTGGGAGAAGATCGGCCACGCCGCCTGGGCCAGCGCCGATCCGGGCCTGCACTTCAACACCACGATGAACGACTGGCACACCTGCAAGGCGTCCGGCGACATCCGCGCGTCCAATCCGTGCTCGGAATACATGTTCCTGGACGACACGGCGTGCAACCTGGCCTCGGCCAACCTGCTGACCTTCTACAACACGGAAACGAAGCACTTCGACGTCGGCGCCTATGAGCATCTCTGCCGGCTCTGGACGGTCGTGCTCGAGATCTCCGTGCTGATGGCGCAGTTCCCGTCGAAGGCGATCGCCGAGCTGTCCTACGAGTTCCGCACGCTCGGCCTCGGCTACGCCAATATCGGCGGCCTGTTGATGACCATGGGCCTGCCCTACGACAGCAAGGAAGGCCGCGCGCTGTGCGGCGCGCTCTCGGCGATCATGACCGGCATCGCCTACAAGACCTCGGCGGAGATGGCCGGCGAGCTCGGCCCCTTCCCCGGCTACAAGAAGAACGCCGCGCACATGCTGCGCGTCATCAAGAACCATCGCCGGGCCGCGCGCGGCGAGGCGACCGGCTACGAGGCGCTCTCGGTCGCGCCCGTGCCGCTCGATCACGCCCACTGCCCGCAGGTCTCGCTGGTCAGCCACGCCATCCAGGCCTGGGACGACGCGCTCACGCTCGGCGAGACCAACGGCTATCGCAACGCCCAGGTCACCGTGGTCGCCCCGACCGGCACCATCGGCCTGGTGATGGATTGCGACACCACCGGCATCGAGCCTGATTTCGCGCTGGTGAAGTTCAAGAAGCTGGCCGGCGGCGGCTACTTCAAGATCATCAACCGCGCCGTTCCCGCAGCCCTGCGCGTGCTCGGCTATCGCGAGAGCGAGATCGCCGAGATCGAGGCCTATGCGGTCGGCCACGGCTCGCTGTCGAACGCCCCCGGCGTCAACGCCACGACCCTGAGGGCCAAGGGCTTTACGGACGAAGCCATCGCCAAGGTCGAGAAGGCGCTGCCGACCGCGTTCGACATCAAGTTCGTGTTCAACAAGTGGACCCTCGGCGAGGACTTCATCGTCAAGCACCTCGGCGTCACCACTGATGCGATCGCCGCCCCCACCTTCGACCTGCTCACGGCGATCGGCTTCACCAAGCGCGAGATCGAGGCCGCCAACGTGCACATCTGCGGCGCGATGACGGTCGAGGGCGCCCCGCATTTGAAGGCCGAGCATTACGCGGTGTTCGATTGCGCCAACCCCTGCGGCAAGATCGGCAAGCGCTATCTCTCGGTCGAGAGCCACATCCGCATGATGGCGGCGGCGCAGCCGTTCATCTCGGGCGCGATCTCCAAGACCATCAACATGCCGAACGACGCCACGGTCGAGGACTGCAAGGCGGCGTATCTGCTGTCGTGGAAGCTCGCGCTGAAGGCCAACGCGCTCTACCGCGACGGCTCGAAGCTGTCGCAGCCGCTCAACTCGCAGCTCATCGCCGACGACGAGGACGAGGACGATGCGGTCGAGTCCTTCTACGAGAAGCCGATGGCCGCGCGCGCCACGCAGGTTTCGGAGAAGATCGTCGAGAAGCTGGTCGAGCGCATCGTCGTGATGCGCGAGCGCGAGAAGATGCCGGATCGCCGCAAGGGCTACACCCAGAAGGCGGTCGTCGGCGGGCACAAGGTGTACTTGCGCACCGGCGAGTATGACGACGGCCGTCTCGGCGAGATCTTCATCGACATGCACAAGGAGGGCGCGGCGCTGCGCTCCTTCATCAACAACTTCGCCATCGCGGTGTCGCTGGGTCTGCAGTACGGCGTGCCGCTGGAGGAGTATGTCGACGCCTTCACCTTCACCCGCTTCGAGCCGGCAGGTCCCGTGCAGGGCAACGACTCGATCAAATACGCGACGTCGATCCTCGACTACGTGTTCCGCGAGCTCGCCGTCAGCTACATGTCGCGCTTCGACCTCGCCCATGTCGACCCCTCCGAGAGCAACTTTGACGCGCTCGGCCGCGGCGTCGACGAAGGCAAGCCGTCGGAGGACGGGAGCCAGCAGGCCGCGAGGTACGTGTCGCGCGGCCTGACCCGCTCCCGCACCGACAATCTCGTCGTGATGCGCGGCGGCTCTTCCTCACCCTCCCCTGCAGGGGGAGGGTCGATCGGAAGCGCAGCTTCCGATCGGGGTGGGGTGACTGTCACCGCCCTCTCCCATGCCCGCGCCGGCGATTCCGTCGAAGGCGCCACCGCCCTGAAGCAGGAGCCGCAGCACGACCTCTCGCCCACCGAGAAGCTCGAGGCCCTGCAATGGAGCAAGGCCGGCACGGCGAACGCCCAGGTCGCCTCAAAGGCCGAACGCCGCGCCGAAGCCAAGGCCAAGGGCTACGAAGGCGAGATGTGCTCGGAGTGCGGCAACTTCACCCTGGTGCGGAATGGCACCTGTATGAAGTGCGATACGTGCGGAAGCACGACGGGGTGTTCTTAATACAAGGCACCGCCTGCTGCTCAGCGCAGCAGATAACGTATGAATGACAACAAGAGTTTGCGGCGAGCCCTGAGCTTCGCCGCAAGCTGCTAAGACGAACGAAAAGTGAATCAACGTATCCGACTAGCAATATGCAATGGCAAGCAATGGCGAGCGTTACGTCCTTCCCATAACCCGCGGAGATCCAGCCAAGGTACTGGCGGCGACAAATCATTTGTCGGACGGAGCCTTGGTCTTTCGACAGGAGAGCCAATATGGCTACCAATCCTCCCAAGGGTGACGGCCACCGCAACGGTGCCGTTCGCGATCGTTCGCAGGTCTACAATCCCAAGACCGAAAACTGGACCAAACGCGATTCTGACACTGGTCGCTTCATTGACCAGAAGGCTGACGACAAGCCGTTCAAGGGGGTTCGGAAAGAGAAGTGAAACATCTCGCGGGCGACTCGATAAAGCAGCACCATCGGATGGGTTTGGCGAAAGGCTAAGCCCATCCCAGTATCCGGGAATGACTATCTAATCCAGCGAGCATAGGCACTATCATTTCGGTCACTCACGTCCGCTCATATGACGATACGATGCGGTCGCTCTGGCCAAACGACGTATGCGCGGCGGGGAAGTATTCGACGAAGATCTTTCGGTCGATGTACAACTACCTAACTAACCGCGCCTGCATGACGCCGACGCACAGCCTATTCCGTACGAGAACCACCTAGCACAAAGGATTCGACGACAGCAAGGAGTTCTAATGGACGACGAGAACGACGATCGCAAGGTCACACGTCGCTCTAATGACGAGTGTCGGCGAATAGCTGAACGGACGAAGCACTATTACGGCATCGGAAGAACGTGGCCAGTAAATGTTGGCCGCATTCTTCGTTCTGGAAAAATATTGACTCTCCGTGGCGAGAGGCCGCTTGTGTACCGGGTCGTCCCTGATCATGTTCTGGGATCAAAGGATGCAAGAACGGAACTGATCAAAGGCTCTGTAATAATAACCGCAAAACAGTCAGTCGACTCTACCATTATATGGGGTGATCGGCGGACGCGGATGACCATGTCGCATGAGCTTGGTCATGGGGTGATGCATGCCGAAGAAGGCACGGTTGACCATCGCGCGACCGGCGCCACCGGCACAACCACCATTTCCAAGATGAACGCTTCGGAATCGGCCGAACACCAGGCAAAGATCTTCGCTTCAGCATTTCTGATCGACGATCAGCGCGCGGCAGAACTCGCCAATCCAACGGAGATCGCTCTAGAGTTTCTAGTCAGCATCTCAGCTGCAGAAATCTGTTTCGAGCGCCTTCAAGCAAAGCGCGAACGAGAAGCTGCATCTGCAAGGATTATGGAAGGAAGTAAAGCGTTTCAGACTTTGGTGAACAAATCGAAAGAGAGGAACCACTATTTGCAAGCCTTGTGCCCTTCTTGCAGGCGTCAAACGCTACTTCCTCTGGCAACAAAAGTCGGATGCAATGGAGAAGGCTGCGGATACATCGGCGACCACCCAGAAGACAACTAACACGCAATACGATCACGGCGCATCACGGCCGCATTACGCTTGACTTCGACTACCCGTCCTCACGCCCTGAAAACCCAACCGATGAAGGGGCTACGGTGACGCAGTCTTTTTAGGCTGAACGTCGCGGCGCTCGTCGGGAATGCCCTCCACGCAGCCCTTCAGGAATTACGCCGAATAGTCGTCGGAGTTACGGTGACGCTGCACTTTACTCGATCTGTTTGCGCTCGAACGCCCTCACCCACTCCCGCTGATCTTCCGTATCCGGCACGCGCACGCCGCGTGCGGCGGCGATCCGGTCGAAGGCCTCAGCTCCATGAATGCCCAGCCGAATCATTACACACGCTGCGATGACGGCCGAGCGGCCGATACCGGCCCGGCAATGGATCAGGACCGTCTCGCCCTCCGTCAGCCGCGCCGCGAGGCCCTCAGCAAGCGTAGGGCGGATTAGCGGAGCGTAATCCGCCGCTTGACCAGATCGGCGCGTTACGCTTCGCTAACGCGCCCTACGCACCGCGTCCTGGGCTCCACCTCCCTACCCCCCATGCACCTCCACATCTTCTCCGATCTCCACGCCGACATGGCCGACATCAAGATGTCTGCGAGGGGGCGGTGAACGGCTTTGCGCGCCTGCGCGAGATCGTGCCGGAGGACGTGCCGATCGTCATGGTGATGGGTAACCATGAATATTATCACCGCATCTACTCCGAGGAGCTCAAGCTGGCGCGGGCCGAGGCGGCGCGGTTCGGGGTGCATCTCTTGGAGAACGAAGCGGTCGTGATTTCGGGCGTGCGTTTTGCGGGTGCCACGCTGTGGACCGACTATGCGATCTTCGGCGCGGGCTCCGAGGTCCACACCATGGCCGTCTGCCGCGACCGGATGAACGACCATCGCCGCATCACCTGGCGCAAAGAGCCCTGGCTGCGCTTCCGGCCGCAGGAGGCGCTCGGCCTGCACCGACTTCCATGTTCGTGTTTGGCGAGACCGAGGCACTTGAACCCTGCCCGAACATCATACCGCGCCCCCTGTACGATCCCGGGATTTCACGGAGGACCGGAACGATCGCCGTCAAACGGAAGTTTGCTACGAACCCAACAACGAAGGAGGTTCGTTCATGAAGATGGCAATCGTTTTGACGGCGGCTCTGTTCGCCGCTTCGCCGGTGTTCTCCGCAGAGACCGGCGCTAGCTCGCACGGCGCGTCAAAGAATGCTCCCGGTCAACAGATGCAGCATAGCAAAAAGTCGACGGCGCCCGGCGCTTCAGAGTACGCGCCCGGTCACCAGAGCAACACCGCCGCCGGCCCGGGGCATTCGGAGAGCGCTCCCGGCCAGCGCATGACGACCACCGGCTCCAGCACGCATAGGAAGTAATGGGCGCGCGAACGGGATACGATCCCGCTTCCTGGCGCGCCTCTCGCGTGAAGACACAGAAAAGCCGTAAGCCTCTCAGTTCATCTTCCATGACATCCGAGGAGTCACATGCGCAAAGCGATCTTCATCTTGGCAACATCGATTTCAACCGCGCTGGTCATGCCTGCCAGCGCGTTGCCCCGCGCTCCCCTTCAGGTCGATCGCGGCGCATCTGATCTCATCGAGGTGAGAGGCGGTCATGGCCATGGTCATGGTCATGGCTGGGGCCGCGGAGGCGGTCACCGGGCCTTCGGCTGGAGTCGCGGCCGAAAGGTGGGTTGGCGCGGCCATCATTGTCCGCCGGGCCACTGGAAGAAGGGATGGTGCTGATCGGCCGACCACGCCACGCGCGCGGATGAGCGGATCGCGCCCTGCTGCCTCGCGACGCCGCGTCGCATCGTACCCACCGCGGCCCGAACGGGTGACATTGCTGGCACGCCGACGGCGGCGCTTTGCGCATCCCATCGACTCGCGCTGAGCGATATAGCGCCCTCCCCCCTTGTGGGAGAGGGCATCTCCGTCCACGGACTCGGTTGGGTGAGGGGTATCTCTCCGCAAACGATGCGCGTGGAGGCATACCCCTCACCCGACCGAGCTTGCCGACCTTCCTGACACGCCCTCTCCCACAAGGGGAGAGGGCGCATTCATGGGCGCTGCGTGTTTTCTTCCACGCACCGCGATGATCAGCGCGTAGCCCGGATGAGCGAAGCGACATGGCTACTTAGCGGAAGCACACCGACGTATCGCCCGGCACGAACGAATTGCCCGGCATCGGCTGCAGCGGGGTCAGCTTGGGGTTGGCATTCGTCAGCCGCTTCGAGTACGCACCCAGTGCGGCGTTCATGGTGTTGAGCCGGTCCTGGGCGTCGGTGCGCTGCAGCGGCAGGGTGATGATGCCGGACGCATAGACCTCGGCGCGGGACCATTGCTGGCCCTGCACGATGCGGCCGACGAGGCGCGACTTCAAATCGGCGGCGCTGTCGCCGGCGGCGCTCTTAGCCCCGACGACGTTCGGCGGCAGCAGGCTGGGGTTGACGATCCAGCCGCGCGGCTTGGCGACGTTGTTGCCGAACAGGATCAGCTCGTCGAGCGTGTTGTTCAGCGCCACATAGTCGCGCAGCGGCAGGCTGGCGTCACCCGTGCCGGTCTCCTGGACATGGCTCGCCAGATGCGGGCCGGTGGCGCAATAGGTGCCGAACGCGAGCTTCACGCTGCCGGAGCTCATGGCCATGTAGCTGCCGACGTCCGAGCCGCCCGGCGGCGACGGCGCGTCGTCGCCGCAGAAGGTGCCGTGCGAGGAGGCATCCTGCAAGGAGTGCAGATAGAGCCCGATCCGGGCGATCTGCACCGGCACCGGCGGCTTCCTGGGGTCGTCGAACAGCACGCCGGTGGTCCGGCTCTTGTCGTCCAGCCAGGACTTGAGCTGGGTGTAGTCGACGACGCCGTTGCTGTTGTCGAGCACCTTCGGTCCCGAGGTGATGTTGATGGCCGGTCCGATCGCGTAGTTCTCCAGCAGCGGCACGTTGCCGCTGATCGGCACGTTCGCCAGGCATTGCGGGCCGCTGAAGTTCGAGGAGCCGTTCGGCGTCGTGAATCCGGCGGTGCACAGCAGACCCGGGGCCTCGTCGCCCTTCATGGCCCATTGCCGGAGATCGTACAGCGTGCCCTGATAGACGCTGTCGATGGTCACGGGATAGCCGGGCGGCGGATAGTGGAACGGATACACCGCCTGCACACCGCTGGCGCCGTGCACGTCGGTGCCCTGCCCGTTCGGCGAGAAGTTCAGGAGATAATGATAGAGCGGCCCGTCGGTGGTGTTGTTGGTGCGCTGGAAGCCGTTGAACTTGGCGGTGATGTAGCTGGCGCCCGAATTGGTCGATGTCGCCTGCCCGCCGCACTGGTCGATCGGCGCATATTGCGCGTAGTCGGAGTTCTCGTTGTACGCGGCGATCCAATAGGCCACGTCGGCGCGATAGCCGAGCGCCTGGGCGATGAAATAGGTCGAATCGGCGTGGACCATGCTGCGGCCGGGCGGAATGACGGCGAACTGCACCGCCTCGAGCAGGCAGCCGCGGTTGAGCGCTTCCGCCGGATTGCGGCACGCGCTGGCCGGCGCGAGACAATTCCTCAGCCCGCCCTTCACGCGCGGGACGCAGATGTCCTCCAGGAACGCGTGCGCGGTGCGCGGCGCGGTCAGCCCCCAGCCGAGAACCGCCAATCCCACGACGACGGAGAGGGTCGAAAGTGCAATGCCAATGCGCATGGAAACTCCTTGGTCATCCGAAATGCAGCAGGCGGGAAAGTGAATAGATGGCAAAACGCCATCGTCCGGCCGGCCGGAGGTTGAAACGCTGATCTTGTCCGCGATGCGCGCATCACGGATTCGGCAGGCCAGATTTGATCCGATATCAAATAGATAATCAATCTATAGTTGTTGTCGCCATTCGTCTTCGACCGCACTGGCGGAGGCAATGACGGCCCATTCGCCAGAGCCGGTTTCCGGCGCGTAGGGTGGGCAAAGGCGCGCGCCCCGCACGACGTTGTTAGGCCCAATATCTCACGCGCCGTGCCCACCGCCCACACCCACCGGCGCCGATGGCGGGCACGCGCCGCCTTGCGGCGGCGCTTTGCCCACCCTACGGTTCGCCGGCCGTTGTTACGAGCGGAGCGGCGTGACGCTCAGCGCAGACCGCCGGTGACGTGCAGCGTCTCGCCGGTGACGTAGGACGCGTCGTCAGACGCAAAGAACGCGACCGCCGCGGCGATCTCCTCGGCCTTGCCGACACGGGCCAGCGGCGTGGTCGTTTCGATCCAGTTGCGCATGTCGCCCTCGTGCAGGCCGGCGGCGACGACGCCCTCGGTCACGATCATGCCGGGATTGATGGTGTTGACGCGGATCTTGCGCGGCGCGAGCTCCTTCGACAGCACCGACGAGATGGCGTCGACGGCGGCCTTGGTCGCGGTGTAGACGGCGGTGTTCGGCGGCGTCAGGGTCGACACGCCGGAGGAGATGTTGACGATGCTGCCGCCGGCCGGATTGAAATGCCGCGCGGCCTCCTGCGACACCAGGAGCAGGCCGAGCACGTTGACGTCGAACTGGCGGTGGAAGTGCTCCGGCGTGATGCCGTCGAGCGGCGCGAACGCGTAGACGCCGGCATTGTTGACGAGGATGTCGATCGGGCCCAGCGCCTTGACGGTTTCGGCGACGACGGTCTTGACGTCACCGGGATTGGCGAGATTGCCGTGCACGGCCACCGCCTTGCGGCCCTTGCCGGTGATCGCGGCCACGACGCGGTCGGCGCCCTCGCGGCTGGAACTGTAGTTGACGGCGACCGCAGCGCCCTCCGCGGCAAGTCTGGCGGCGATCTCCGCGCCGATCCCCTTGGATGCGCCGGTCACCAGCGCCACCTTGCCTTCGAATCTCCTGCTCATCCTGCTCTCCTTGCGCCGCGGCGCTCTGTTCAATAGTTCAGAACTAATGAACTATTGAACGGGCGCAAGGCCGTCGCTATATGTTTTTTCATGGCGCCATTGTTTCATCCGTCGCGGGAGGACATCACGTTGGCCGGCGTGCTCTCGGCGCTCGCCGACCCGATGCGGCTGCGCATCGTCAAGAGCCTGATGCAGCAGAACGACTGCATGTCCTGCTCGGCGGCGGCGCCCTGCCCCGACATGGCCAAATCGACGCTCTCGAACCATTTCCGGATCCTGCGCGAGGCCGGCCTGATCCAGACCACGAAAAAGGGCGTCGAACACCGCAACGTCGTGCGCGAGGCCGACCTCAACGCAAGGTTCCCGAAATTGTTGAAGACGATCGTCGGCTACGCGGAGTAGGCGTAGAAACGTAGGGTGGGCAAAGGCGCGCCCCTCACGTTGATATGGGACATGATGTATTCCGCGCCGTGCCACCGGCCGCACCCGCCCGCCCTGATGGTGGGCACGCGCCGCCCGACGGCGCCGCTTTGCCCACCCTACGGTTGTCACTCATCGTCATTGCGAGCGCAGCGACGCAGACAGAAGTGGACGCGTCCTACTTCTCCTCCTCCATCGTCACCGCGACGGCGCCGATGGCCGACAGCCGCACCTTGTCGCCTTCGACGTCGGCGACGAGGCCCTTGTCGATGAAGTGATGATGCCCCTTGTGGCTGCCCTCGCCGCTGTCCTTCTTCGTCAGCTTGATGCGATTGCCTTCGACGTGGTCGACGGTGCCGACATGCACGCCGTCGGCGCCGATGACTTCCATGTGTTCCTTGATGTCCTGCATGATGAAGGGCTCCGTGTCCGATGTGGAAGCATTTTCAACCTGTGGCTCGGGGAAGTGTTCCGGAACGTACCTCCACGCAGACGCTGTCGTAGGGTAGGAAAGCGACGCCGCGAGGCGGCGCGTGCCCACCATCGGTGCCGGCGGATGCGGACGGTGGGCACGGCGCGCGAAACATGCTGTCGGACAATGTCCAGCCGGGCGCCTTTGCCCACCCGACCGCCTCATCTGCCGTCATCGCGAGCGCAATGACGCCGGGAGAGGCCCGTGCGCGTCACCAGCCAATTCGTGTTTGGTCTCAAGCTGATTTGGCCTGTCCAGTCCTTCGGTGAAAAATAAATTACTTTCGCTTTTTCAAAAATCATGATTGTCTACGCCCATCCCGGCCCGCCGAGAGGGGCGCATCGCGATCGTCACGAGACGTGGGCCGGAGATGCGGTGGCTGTGAGTGTGCCGCAACGGGCTTGATGCCCGCCGACGAACGGCACGCTTGCGGACGTGAAGACGCGTGGTCCTGGCGCCCCGATGCTGGCGCCAAGTCCGAGGGGCTGATGATCCCGAGGGCGACGGTGGCTAAAAAGCCGGACACCGAGGAGATCGCGACATAAGCGTGAAAACCATCGCGCGGGGAATGCCGGGATGCCTCGGCTGAACCTGTGGTGACTGCCGCCTGCTTATCTTCTGCAGGCGGGCCATGGGTGCGGCCAGCGCCCGGCATTCCCCGCGCCCTCTCTGCTTCGGAGGGCAAACCAAGAGCAAGACTCGGGCGCAATCTGCGTCGCGGGATCGTCAGCGCATATCGTGCGCCGAACTTATCCGCTCACGGGGCTGTTTGACAACGTTTCAGCGCATGTCCTGACGACGACGCAAGGCAGCGTCGCCGCCACGATGCAGGCACCGGCTTCAAGCCTTGCGCACGGTCCCGAGGAAGCCCTCGACCGCCACGCGGAAACGATCGGCATCCGTCGACATGCGGCGGACGGAGTCGACCATCGCCGCGCCCGCATTGCCGGTCTGGCGGTTGAGGGCTGCGACCGAGCCGATCGTGTCGGTCACGGCGCGGGTGCCCTGCGCGGCGTGCTGGAAGTTGCGCGAGATCTCGGTGGTGGCGGCGCGCTGCTCTTCGACCGCCGCGGCGATCGCCGTCATCTTCTCGTCGATGCTGGAGATGTTGTGGCTGATGGCGTGGATCGCCTCGACCGACTCGCCGGTGGCGGCCTGGATCTCGGCGATCTGCCGGGTGATGTCGTCGGTCGCGGTCGCCGTCTGCGCCGCGAGATTCTTAACCTCGCCGGCGACGACAGCGAAGCCGCGGCCGGCATCGCCGGCGCGCGCGGCCTCGATGGTCGCGTTGAGCGCCAGCAGGTTGGTCTGCGCGGCGATCGCGGTGATCATCTTGACCACCTCGCCGATGCGGTTGGCGGCGCGGTCGAGCATCTCGACGGTGGCGTTGGTCTGCGCCGCCTTCTCCACCGCCTGGCGCGCATCGGCCGCCGAGGCCTGCACCTGCGCCGCGATCTCGGAGACCGACGCGGTCAGCTCCTCGGTGGCGGCGGCGATGGTCTCGAGATTGGTGGTCGCGGTCTCCGCGGCGCTGGCGACCGCGGCCGTTTGCTCGGTGGACTCATCGACCAGCTTGCGGACGTCGCCGGCGCTGGAATCGAGCTGGCCGGTCGAGTTGCCCATGCTGACGATGACCGCCTGCACGGTGTCGTCGAAGCTCTTGCAGGCGCTGTCGATCGCCTGCGAGCGCTCCAGCCGGCGGCCCTGGTCGAGCTCGCGCTCGCGCGACAGCTGCTCGGCAGTGGCGGCGCTCTCGCGCAGGCCCTCGAGGGCGGCAGCCATGGCGCCGAACTCGTCGGCATGAGCGAACTGCGGCACCGGCGTCTGGTAGTCGCGCTGGCCGATGCGCTGGATCGCCTGCATCAGGACGCCGACCGGGCGCATCAGGCGGACGCGCACCGCGCGCAGCGCCAGGCCGGCCACCACGAGCGCGGCGATGAAGGCGAGCGACTGTACGATCAGGCTGCTCAGCGCCGCGGTCTTGATCTCCTCGGCGCGGGCGATCGAGCCGTCGAGCGCGGTCATGCCGATCGCGATGATGCCGGCGAACGGGCCCTGGCAGAACGCGTTCCATTCCGGCGCCGGCATCGCCGGCTTGCCGCTGCCGTCAAACCCCTTGGCGAGCTGGTCCATGCGCTGATGCGCGGCCTCGACCTCGGCGCGCGAGGTCTTCACGGCCCCGGCGAGCGCGGTGCTGCCGCCCCCCGCCAGGAGGTCGTCGAGCCCGGACCAGCCGGCCGCGACGGTGCCGCGCCACTGCGCGATCCCACCCTTCTGGGTGTCGTCGAGCGGCTTGGAGGCGTTGATGTTGGGACGCAGCGCCGAGCATTGCAGGCCGTAGCGGTCGCGGACCTGCCAGGCCAGCCGCCGCGCCTGCACCATCTTGGCGATCGCCGGATCGGTCATCCAGGCGCGGTTCGAGACGGCGAGCGAGGCGGCGTTGGCGACGTCCAGCGTCTTGGTCATTGCCTGGTACCAGGCCTGCGTGCGCGCCAGCACGCGTTCGGCGCGCGGCTTCGCGGCTTCATCGAACAGCAGCTTGAACTGCGGAACCGTGGCGTCCCAGCTCGATTTCAACCTTGCCATGAGGTCGTCGCGCTCGGGCATGTCGACGCCGACGAGCGCGGCGACGATGCCGTCATAGCCCTTGGCCTCGATGCCCTGATATTCGGTGAGCTTGGCGCGCGGATCGTCCTCGCTCAGCAGCACGCTCTGGATGTCGCCGCGGTGGGCGCGCATGACGAGGACGTTCTGGAAGATCGCCTTGTCGGCCGCGGTCAGTTGCTCGGTCGCGACGCTCTCGCGATAGCGGCCCGCGGCACCGCTCATCAGGATCGCCGTGGACACCAGGATGCCCGCCGCCAGCACCGACAGCAGCACCATCAGCAGGGTACTCACCGACTTCTTCATCACGCACCGCCCCACACCGGAAAGTGGCAGGATGACGCCATTGCACAAATTCTTCCTTAACCATGGACCGGCACACCGGCGACCGAGGTAATCAGTTGCCGAATCCCCCTGCTCCACGACAACAAAAAATGCGCAAGCCGCAACGCGGCAGCCGTTGGCGCGCGCTGCGGCGCGATGCGAAGCGAATCGCAGGGCGTGGTGCGCAGTGGCTGGGCCGGACGGTGGGCGCGGCGCCGCGGTGGATCAAGATCACCTGCGGCGCCTTGGTGCTGCTCGTGACCTTCGCGCTGGTCAATCTGGCCTATCATGTCGTGCGCAAGCCGACCGAGCTGTTCGTGGTGACGGGTCATTCGCTCGACAAGGAGCCGGAGGAGACTTGGCGTCAATATGGCGCGCTGTTCCGTGAGAGCGCGACGCGATCGATCACGCCGGAGCTGCTCGCCGCCTTGGCGCAGACCGAGAGCTCGGGTAATCCGGTGGCGCGCACTTATTGGCGCTGGCGGTTCGCGTGGAATCCGTTCGCGCTCTATCAGCCGGCTTCCAGCGCCGTCGGCCTGTTCCAGATGACCGACGGCGCCTTTGCGGACGCCGCACGGTTCTGCATTCGGGATCACGAGGTGGTCAGCGACGGCTGCGGCTCGCCGAGCCTGTACGTTCGCGCCTGGCCGGCGCACGCGGTGGCGCTCACGGTGATCTCGCTCGACCGCCAAGTCGCCGCCGCGCTCGCACGGCAGCCTGGCGCCAAGCCGAGCGCGCAGCAGCGGCAGGATCTCGCGGCCGTCATTCATCTGTGCGGCGCCGGGCCGGCGGCCGGATTCGTGCGCCGCGGCTTCAAGCCGGCGGATGGCGAGCGCTGCGGCGACCATTCGGTCGCCGGCTATCTCGGCCGCGTCAATGCGATGAAGAAGCAGTTTCAGAAGCTCTCGGCAGCGGAGCGAAGTTAGCGCATGGCGCCCGCTCGGCAACATCGGCAGCCCGCCCGGTCCCGCGTTAAGCACGTCGGATTTGCGGGTGTGTGCAAGGCGCGCGCGTTAAGACATTGGCAACGAACTGCCGCGCATTTTCTCCATCCCATTAGTACAGGAGTCACCATGTCAGAGATCGGCATTCCCGGCGCGCGCATCCGGTCCTTCATCGAGCGGATCGAGCACCTCGATGGCGAATTGGCGGAACTGAACGAGCAGAAGAAAGAAGTGTTCGCCGAGGCCAAGGGCGAAGGCTTCGACGTCAAGATCCTGAAGGAGATCATCAAGCTCAGGAAGCAGGACCAGGACGAGCGGGACGAGCACGAGACGCTGCTCGATACCTACCTCCGGGCGATGGAAGCGGCCGAGACCGCGCCGGCCAGCAAAACCCCCGAGCGAAAGGCGGCGTGACACGCTGCCGACCGACGATGGCGGCGCGCTGCCGATCTGTGCCGCGCGCTGCCCTCCCCCGGGGATTTTTCTTGCCCGGTTCCGTCCGAGCCTCTAACGCTGCGCTACACTCCTGCCCGCGCCCGAGGATGAGATGACCGACGCAATGACCTGCCCGCAATGCCGCTCCGAGCACGCCTATCAGGACGGCGCGCTATGGGTCTGTCCGGAATGCGGCCATGAATGGAGCGGCGACGCCGCGGTTGCGGCAGCGTCCAGCGACGATGCCAGCATCCGCGACGCCAACGGCAACGTTCTGGCCGACGGTGACAGCGTCATCGTCATCAAGGACCTGAAAGTGAAGGGATCGTCCTCGGTGGTGAAGGGCGGCACCAAGGTCCGCAACATCCGCCTGCAAGAAGCGAGCGACGGCCACAACATCGCTTGCAAGATCGACGGCATCGGCCAGATGAACCTGAAGTCGGAGTTCGTGCGCAAGGCGTAGGACCGAGTGCTCCCGGAACATTCGCGACGCTATGACGTTCGGATCAACAACGGGAGGATGGCCATGCTGACGGACGACCAGATCGCGACGCTTTCGGATATCGGCCAGGCGATCGCCTTCTCGCCCGACCGGCAGGACGAGCTCGATGGACTGATCCGCGAAGGCTATGTCGCCAAGGACGGCGACATCTACGAGCTGACGGCGAAGGGGCAGAAGATCCTGACCGATCGAGGTGCCGGATTGAACGAGGCCTGACGCCACGGACGACCGAAGGGCCCTGGCATCTGCATCAAGGCGTTGATATCAGCCCGCCAAATGAGACGGGCTTCCGACTGATTCTCGTGTCCTGGGCATCGGATATTGGTCGCGCAAGTCTACGTGTTCGGCCCCGGCGTTCACCAAGGGACCCGGCCGTCCAATAGCCGCGAGCGCCGCAGGACTGCGCAGGCGGTGCCTGTTGTTTGGCGCGGCAGACCCGGGTCAGCCTCGACCATCAGGCCGAAGGCACCGCATACAAGCAAATCCCGAATTCATCGGCCAGCCCGCGCGGGTCCGTTGCCGAATGCTGCGTGATCCAAGCAGTGAATCCATCACGCTTCTGTAGCCGTGAAGTGACACCCGTAGCAATCCGTTCTGTAGGAGCACGGCCCAGATTCATAACTTGGCATGAACTCTGCTTTCTCGATCCTGACCGGGTCCCACTCTATGGAGGCAGAATCAACGTGCTCGTCACTCTCGTCGCAATGCTATGCAACGGCCAGCTCTGCATGGAGAAGGTCGTCACCAACAGCGAGATGTCCGGCATCACGATGACATCCTGCGCCGTCAGCGCGCAGATCGGAATCGCAGACTGGATGTCCAAGGGTCCCTATCACGAGTGGCGTCTGCAGAGTTACAAGTGTGTCGCCGGTAAGTACGTGCCGAAGACCAACGCCTGATCCGCTTTGCCCGTCCGGCTGGCGCCCGGGTATCCGGGACCGGCCGGCCGGGCGCAGGACCTCTGCGCTGCTGTCGAATGTTCGACCCCAGCCGCGTCGCATTCGGGACACGCGCAGCAAAGAGAATGCTGCCGTTCGCGTGCCAACGAGCCCGGAATCGGCGATTCGACCCGCAATGACGCTGGCCCGCTTCGTGCAATGCCCCTCGCGACAATGGGGGATGACGTCATGCCGTTCTACAGCTTCCATTGCGCAGCTTGCGCAGAGGATTTCGAGTTGCTGATCGGGATTTCTGAAAGGCCGGTCTGTCCGACCTGTGGCAGTCGCAAGCTGACCCGCCTGCCCTCGCTGCCGGCGCCGCCAGCGCGCAGCCCCGGCCTGATCAAGGCCGCGCGCAGCCAGGCAGCGCGCGAGGGGCATTTCAGCAACTACAGCCGCGCCGAACGGAAGAAACGCTAACCCGGCAGCGGCGGCCGGCCCTCAGCCTCAGTCCGATGTGATCTGCACCTCGGGCACGTCATCCTCGGGATCGTCGATGTCGAGGCCGTCCTCCTCATCCAGATCGATCCCGGAGAGGCAGATGTCACCGTCATCGATCACGAGCTCGACCGGAGACAGCGTCCGGCCCTGGCAGGGCCCGATGAAGCATTGTCCGGTATCGAGGTCGAACTGCGCGCCATGCTCGCCACAGACGAGGAAATTGCCTTCCTCGTCCATGAACTCGCCAGGATGCTTGTCGAGGCGAGCGCCCTGATGTGGGCAGGCATTCTCGAAGCCGTAGAAATTGTTGCCCTTGCGCGTGACCAGGATCGGCCAGGGCTTGGCGCTGCCATCGGGCTCGCGGCGCTGGAGAACGAAGCCCCGCGCCGCGCCATCGTCCACCTCATAGGTCGCGCAGATCGCAAACAGCGTGCTCATCATCCGCCTCTTTTCGCCTCGCCCGGCGTTTGGCGCATCCGCGACATCGCAGGCGCGCTGAAGAGGCTCGCAGCAAGCAGCATGCCAGCCAGGAGTGCCCGACAGGCAGATCGCGGGCCTCAGGCCGGTGGCATGCCGAGGCGGCCGATGCCGGGAAATTTCAGCGCCCGCCGTCGCAGATCGACGCCGAGAACTCCCCCGAAGATGTTCAGCTCGACGCCCTCGATCCACCCGACGGTGAGGCCGAGATAGCCGCCGAGCGATACGAACAGACCGGTCCTGGAGGCCGTGCGCCCCCACCAGCCGTCAAAGGGGAAGTCCTTGCCGATTGCGGTCGGCGGCAGCACGGCGTTGAGCTCAGGAAGCGCGTTCAACGCCGCCTGCACGAAGGTGTTCGAATTGGGCCCCGGCCAGGCGTTGTAGTCGCCATAGGCTCGGAAGCGGTAGTTCTCGATCACGCTGCGGATCCTCGGGATCACCCGCTCGGCTTCTTCGCCGTCGACGGCCAGCACGGTCTCCGGCGATGCACCGAACCAGCGACCATCGGGCGCGAAGCCATCGACACGGATCGGCTCACCCCAGGCGGTGTAGTCGTAGCGGGTGTAGCGCGGGCCGCCCTTCTCCTTGACGACGATCCAGGTGTGGACCGCGAAGATGCCACGCCAACGCACCGTGCGCGCAGCGAACACGCGCACCACCGCGTCGGCATGCTGCGCCGGCGATGGCAGCAGGCCCGCGCTCGAACGGTCCGCGGTCTGCCAGCTGCCGCGGCGATCGCCGCGCAGATAGTTCGCGGCCGACAGCGTGATGGGCATGATGATGAGCAGCAGGAAGGTGAGCACAGGCCTTATCGCGATAGGCGAGGACAATGGAGGCACTGAGGAATGACATCCATGTAGTCATCGCGCCCGCCGTCGCCAGCGCCGGCCGGCACGCCACCTTCACAATCCGGACACCACGCCAGCGCTGAAGACTCAGTGCCGGCGGAAACCACCGCCCGGACCGGAACGCCCGCCGCCGCCGCGAGGGCCGCTGACGCCGACACGCGCAGCACCCATGGCGGTGCCACCCCCGATATGCGCCAAGCCGATTTGCGGCGAAGTCCCGACCATGCGCATGCCGCCCATCTGCGCGCGGGCGCTCTGCGGCGCACCGCCGCTCCGGCTCATCAGAGGCTGCAACATGGGTGGTGTTCCAGCTCGAGCGGGAGCACCAGCCACGACTGGAGGTGCGGCGGGGCCGGCGGCAGTCGCAGGCGGCACACGACCTTGCATGCCCAAAGGCGGTCCGGATTGTTGGCCTGTGCCGGCGACCGCGCCCGCTCCGGCGCCAGGCTGGATCGTTCCGCCGGGACCACGACCCGGCATCCCCGGGGTCATGCCAGGCTGAGGCGGATTTTGCGCCATGACCGGCGGATGGCGATGCCAGTAGCGGTTCCAGAACGCGTGCCTATGATACCAGGGCCGTCCGAAATAGAAGCTGCTCCAATAGGTGGTCAGCGTGAAGCCGACAGTCGGCACGTACTCGACATATTCGGGCAGGTAGACGTACTGCTCACGGTACAGATAGGCGAGTGTCCGCGCCGCGACCCAGCCGCGTTCGCCTCCGAAGCTGACATCGCACCACGCGCCGCCTTGAATGCAGCCATGGATGGTGATCCGGGCCCCGGCCGGAATGCGCTCGACGATGGGAAAACCCGGGCCAGGTCCTGCGCGCATGGCGGCCGCGGTGCGCACCAGGCCCGGCGCAGCCACCGCCAGCGAGGCGGGCGTGGCAATCAACAGCGCAGCAACGAGACACGTTCTGAGTTTCACCACGGACACCCTCCTGTCTGTTTGCCGGAGCGAGCTCGGGCGCGAGACTCTCGCGACCCGCATGCGCGGCTCCGGCATGCACTCGACAGGGATGGTTGCAGACTATCGCGGCAACCTCACGGCGCTCCGTTGTCGGAGAGAAGCTGCGCGGCTCCACCGAGAGCGCGGCGAAATGCTTCGTCGAACGTCACGCCACGGAATTGCCACCGATATTGCTTGCCCGCGCGATCGAGGCGCCATCGCGTGACCCAGCCCAGTTCGGCGTCGTCCCAGGTGAGATCACCGAAGAGCATGACCTCAGCTCCGGGAAACCATGACGCGACGGCCACGGGCTGGACATCGTTCAGCTTGGTCTTCTCAATAGCGGCCTTCGAGATCTCGGCGGCGCTTGGCAGAGCGATCTCGAGTCCACGCTTGACGGCAGCCGCGCGCAATGCGTCGCGCTGCAGATCGGACGTCCGGTCGTCGGATGCAACGAGGAACGTGCGGCCGCCTGCCGTCATCGCCACGATCACAGCAATCGACGGGCGAGGCCCCGGCCACGGCTTGACGTTCAAGCTCGCCAGCAACTGATCGATCCGCACGCGATCGAATGACACAGTCAGGTCATACGGCCGGTCGCGCGTGCCCTGCTCGTCGTGCTTCGGCTTGCCCGACATCTGATCGTGATAGTCGAAACCGGCGACGAACTCCGCCGCCCGCGCCTCGAGTGGCGCGAGCCTTGCGTCGTTCCTAAGCTGAAATGCACCGGATACCTTGATCAGCACGTCCTCCAGACATGCTGCAAAGGCTGCCCGGCGATTGTCCTCGCCCTGACCGGTCACGACCGTCTGCGCCTGGTACAGGTCGGTCGAGGCCGCATTCGCAACAGTGCAGGCCCCGACCGTCATCATCACCCAGAGCCCGAGACGCCAAGCGCCCAGCCCGCGGAGAACACCGTACTGCTGCATCGCGCCCTCGATCCGGCTATGTCGGCTATTTCTGCCGATCGAGCTTGATGATCGTCGGTGTGGCGGCGTCGGACGTCGAGAACGTCACCCGATCGCCGGCGTGGATGTTCTCGATCATGGCGCTGTCCTTGATCTTGAACTCCTGGTCCGCTCCCGCCGTGTTGGCGCCGACGGTCCCGTTGGGAACGCGCTTGATCGCGATTGTGCCGTTGAGACGGTTGATCCCCGTGACCATGCCCGCCGTGCCCTGCTCCGCTGCGAGAGCGGGCAGAGTCCCCGCAAACAGGGCGACCGTCGCCAGAGTAATGCCAACTGCTCTCATCGCTGTTCTCCTGCCTTGCTTTTCGCGCCAAACAAAACACCACGAAATCTTTGGTTCCCGAAACCTTCAGCTTCGTCGCTAACGACCTTGGGCCGTTTGACGCACCGCAATCAATGTCGCTGCGCCGTGCAGCTTTTTTGGTGCCCCCAAGCACTACGCCTACATACAAGATCCCGATCGTCTCCGCCCTGCGGACGACGCGCGCTCGACCGGGCGCAATCGCGAACCTTCTTCGACCGACACGGCTCGGCCCCCCTCATGTAGTGATTTGCGCGGATTTGTCATCAGACCAGCGCGTGATCAAAGTTTTCCTGCAGGCGCGTATCGACGCCCTGTAACGCCGAATTCATCAATGCGTCAGGATGCACCTTGACAGCGCAGACAGCCGGGAGGACGACCACCCCGTCGTCCATTTCCGGTGGCCGCTCACCACGGTGCCGGTGATGTCCGAACGACAACAACCCATCTGATTGCAGGGAGGTTCTATGACTCCACCTCCGTACCAGATCCGCTGAGTGCGACGGGACTCGCTTCGGACCATCGCATAGCGGCAAATCACGAACGGCACGCCGGGTCGCGGCTTAGTGGGCTGCATCAGCGAGGCATGGCCCCTTGCCCGCCCGGCGCTGTGCCGTCCATCTGGATCACTTCAGCGCGAGCCTGGTAGCTATCATTCGGGAGCGGCGGCTCGAGACCCAACGCTCGGGCTGATACTGCGCAACGCGAACATTGGAGCGTGTGATCAGCCGATCGCGTGCAGCGATCAGGTGACCAATGCCAGCCGAGATATCGGCTCGCGTCATCGCCGCATTCCCAATGTCCCCGAAACGAAATCCATCATCGGCTGATGCGCGGCGGGCGCAGGCGTCACCCGCCGCCGAAGCAATCTGCCGCAGCTACTTGCTGTAGTCGTAGAAGCCCTTGCCGGTCTTGCGGCCAAGCTGGCCTGCAGCCACCATTTCCTTCAGCAACGGCGCCGGACGATACTTCGGATCGTTGAAGCCGTTGTAGAACACCTCCATCACCGACAGCATCGTGTCGAGACCGATCAGATCCGCCAGCGCCAGCGGACCGATGGGGTGATTGCAGCCGAGCTTCATGCCCTCATCGATGTCGGCGGCGGTCGCGATGCCTTCCGAATATGCGAAGATCGCCTCGTTGATCATCGGGCACAGGATGCGGTTCACGGCAAAGCCCGGGCTGTTCTTCGCGGTGATCGCAACCTTGCCGATCCGCTTGGCGAATTCGGCGGCGGCCGCATGGGTCGCATCCGAGGTCTGCAGGCCGCGGATCAGTTCGAGCAGCGCCATCATCGGCACCGGATTGAAGAAGTGCATGCCGATGAAGCGGTCGGGCCGATCGGTGGCGGTGGCGAGCTTGGTGATCGAGATGGAAGAGGTGTTGGTCGCGATCAGCGCCTCGGGCTTCAGGCCGGCACAGAGGTCCTTGAGGATCTTGAGCTTCAGCTCCTCGTTCTCCGTCGCCGCCTCGATGACCAGGTCACAGCTCGCCAGCTTTGCCTTGTCGGCAGTGCCGGTGATGAGCGACAACGCCCTGTCCTTGTCGGCGGCCGTCATCTTCTCCTTCTTGACCAGGCGGTCGAGGCTGGAGCCTACGGTCGCGAGCCCGCGCGCCACCGCCTGCTCCGAGATGTCGACCATGACGACCGGAACGCCCGCGGCGGCGCAAACCTGCGCGATGCCGTTGCCCATGGTGCCTGCTCCGATGATGCCGACCGTCTGAATCATTGCCGCTTCCTCTCAGTCTCGTATCCGCGGGGACCGCCCCGTCCTGCGCCGTTGCTTAACAGGCTATCGCCCGGCCGGGTAGACCCAACCACGACGAGCCAGACCGGGCCGGTTGCCCCACGGCTCGCCGGCGTCTGGAAGCGGACGCGTCACCCGAGGTTCGTCCGCATGCGCAGGAACGGATGCAACTTGCTCTGGTTGGACTCGTGCTCGGCGAGATGAGCCGCGCCGGGCGCGGCAGCGGACCGCTGAACAGGAGCCACTGACCGATACGCAGGCACGGGTGACCGGGCGGTCGACCCGCCGTCGCGTGTCACGCGTGAGCGCCACGCCAAATCCGTCGTCATCATCGGAACGCCCGGTCAGGCCGACGGTTCTCCACGCAGCAACAGGCCGTGCCCAATCGAGGAGACCCCCCGTGGCGACCGCCGAAACCACCCGACCTTCCCTGCAGCCGACGGCGCAGATCGCACGGCGTCCGATCCACCCGATGCTGGTGCCACTCCCTATCGTCTGCTTCATCGGAGCACTCGTCACCGACATCGCCTATTGGCGGACCGCCGAAATCATGTGGGCGGATATTTCCGCCTGGCTGCTGCTGGCCGGACCGATCATGGGCGTGTTGGCCGGCATTGCCGGCCTCATCGACTTCCTCGAATTGGACGCGGAGAAACGGAGGACGACATGGGACTGGCTCAATACGCCATCGTAGCAGTGGACGATCATTGGAGCGTGCTGCACGACGGCAACGCGCACGGCGACTATGCCACCAAGGAAGCAGCGTTCGAATCGGCGGCATCAGCCGCGACGCTTGCCATCAAGCAGGGTCATGAGGTGCATCTCAGCGTTCCGGGTAACGATCCCGATCGATCAAATAACTAATCAGCACGGCATCCTTGTTGTTGGTTCCAAAATGACCTCCAGGGATAGTGAATTGCACGGTAACGTGTGTTAGCGACGTCACAGGCTCGGCGCCGCACACTTCTGTTCACAAGGAGCAGGAGTTTCGCCATGAAGGTCAACCGGAACCGGCGCAAGCAGTCGTTCGGCCAGCGGCTGCAGCAGGCTGCAACCGCTGCCCGCGAGGCGGCAGCGCGTCTTCCCGTGGGCCCCGAACGCGACATCATGCTGAAGAAGGCGATGCAGGCCGAGACGGCGGCGCATATCAACGAGCTGTTGAGTGCGCCCGTGCTGCACGCCGCGGGGCGTTAGGACACTCGCCTCGTCATCTGTCGCGATTGCGAGAGGAACCCGAACGCCGGCACGACGCTTTGCTCTCGAGTTCTTGTCTCGGCGAGAGGACGATGATGGCCCGGGTCGTGGTCGGCACATCGGGATGGCATTACGGGTCCTGGCGCGGCGCCTTCTTTCCGCAGGGCCTTCTGATCAGGCACCAGCTGCCCTACTACGCCAGCCAGTTCGAGACCACCGAGCTGAATGGCGTGTTCTACCGGACGCCGACGGAAGCCGCCGTCCGCGGCTGGCGCGATCAGACCGGCCCCGATTTCGTTTTTGCCTGGAAAGCCTCCAAGTTCATCACGCATTGGAAGCGCCTGTCCGCGCGCTCGGTCAACAGCATTGCGCTGATGGAGAGCCGGCTGTCGCTGCTCGGCGACAAGGCCGGCCCCGTGCCGTTCCAGCTGCCGCCGCATTTCGAAGCGAATCCCGAGCGCCTCGAGTCCTTTCTGCCGCTGCTGCCGAGGCACCGGCGCTACAGTTTCGAATTCCGTCACCCGAGCTGGTACACGCCGGCCATCATGCGCCTGCTGAGGGACGCGAACATCTCGCTCTGCCTGTCGGACCATCACGACGCCCCGGCGCCGTGGAAGCGCACGGCCGATTTCGTCTATGTGCGCGGACACGGCCCCGGCGGCCGCTACAAGGACAACTATACCGACGCAACGCTCGCGACCTGGGCCAAGCGCATTCGCGCCTGGGCGACGCACGGGATCGACGTCTACGTCTATTTCGACAACGACCAGAAGAGCGCGGCGCCCGCCGACGCTTTGCGGCTGCGCCGGTTGCTCGCGGCGTCCCCTCACCGGACACACGGCGCGGCGCGCGCGAGGTCGACAGAACATCGTGGACATCTCTCGGTTTAGGCCGCAACCAACGAGAGGAACCACCCATGCGACGCACACTCAGCACGCTTGGCTGCCTGGTACTCGCCGGCCCTGCCCTCGCCCAATCAGTCTGCGAAAAGACCGGGGTGAATTCGGCGCTCGGCATTGCGCCGAGCACGGAGGACTTCGTCAAGCAGGTCGCCATCAGCCGGCATTGCTGCGCGACACCACGGTCTCCTTCTCGATCAGTCCCGCTGCATTGGTGAAATACGCCTCGACCGCCTCAGACATCGCCTGCGCGACTTTCGGAGGATTGCCGAGTTGATCAATGCTCGATTCGATCCCGTTCGCGATCGACCGCGATCCGGCCTTGCGCGCGATCGATACTGGAGTACTCGACCGCAGCCAGCGGGCGCTTGGCGCCGATCGCCGGGGCCCCGAGAACACAGGCAAGCGCCGTGATCGAGAGCATCGACACCGCAAAGAGCTGACCGACTCGCATGATGCATTTCCAGTTGATTGTTTTGATCAACTTAGGAAGCGGAGCCTGAGGGGGTCTTAAATCCGCTGACCTGGCGTGGCGCCAGATCGTCGCCGCTCCGCGTCGATTCCCGTAGATCAACGGGCTTCGACGGTGGTCCTCATCAGTTTTCATGAGAGTTCCACGACAGAGGCGCGAAGGGTTGGTCGGGATCGCGCGATGTTGCTCGTGCTTCGAGCATCGCTTGGGAGCACGGGCAGCGCAGGAAGCCGCGGCAATCTCTCCGACTCCGGGCCCGCGCTGGTTCCTCATGCAGTCCTCATGCAAGTGTAGAAAGATCCAGCGGTCAACGCGGTACAATGCTAACATAAGTTATTGAAGTCGCACCACATGGAACCCCAATAAACTAACTCGGGGGAACCGCTCTTTGAGTCATCTGGTACGCAAGCTCGAGAATTTCGTCCGCCTCTCTGCGGCCGACCGCCTGATGCTCAACCGCGCTGCGGCTCAGCGGGTAAGGACCTTCGCGCCACGCACCGACATCGCGCGCGAAGGCGAGAAGCCCAAGGACGTGCATCTGATCCTGAATGGCTGGGCCTGCCGCTACAAGCAGCTCGAGGACGGCCGCCGCCAGATCGTCTCGTTCTTCCTTCCTGGCGATATCTGCGATCTCAACATCTTCATTCTGCGCGAGATGGACCATTCGATCGGCACCATCACGCCGGTGTCGATCGCCGATCTGCCGCGCGAGTTCTTCGACGAGATCAGCGCCGGTTATCCGCGCATTGCGACGGCGTTCTGGTGGGAGACGCTGGTCAATGCCGCGATCCAGCGCGAATGGACCATGAATCTCGGGCAGCGCACCGCGTCCGAACGCATGGCGCACCTGTTGTGCGAACTGTTCTTCCGGCTGCGCCTGGCGGGTCTCGCCGACGACAGCAGCTGCAGCTTCCCGCTCACCCAGGCCGATCTCGCCGAGGCGACCGGCCTGTCGAAGGTCCACGTCAACCGCACGCTGCAGGAACTGCGCGCCAGCAACCTGATCGTGCTCAAAGGCAAGATGCTGGTACTTCCGGACCTCGAGCGCCTGATGAGCGCAGGCCTGTTCAACGCGAATTACTTGCATTTGGACCGCGAAGGCCGTCAGCTCGACGCGAATGAGTGAGAGGTTCGGAGCGGCGCTTGCGCTATGCTGACCGGCTCGGCACTCTGCCGGGGAAACGGCGATGGTCGAACAGCGCATGGTTGACGGACCCTTCGAGCAGGAGATCGTGCAGCGCCTCGGGCTGATGCCCAACCTGTTCAGGTCGGCGCCGTCAGCGCCTGAGGCGACCCGACAGCTCTGGCAGTTCGCCAAATCCGCCTATCTCGACACCCCGCTGCCGGCCCTGTTCAAGGAGCGGCTCGCCGTCCATCTGTCGCGCCTCAACCATTCGCCTTATTGTCTGACCCGGCATTTCGGTTTTCTGGTCGGATTGGGCAAGCCCGCGGGCGACTCGGCATCCCGCCCCGAGACGATCGATCGGGCGCGTCAACTGCTCGCGCGGCCGCTCGCGGATCCCGCGCGCACCGCGGCGGCGCTGGGCCGGCTTGAGATTCTCCAGCCCCCGCTCGACATCCCGGAGCCGGGCAGCGACGGCGAGGCGGACCTGTTCGAGGCCGCGTCGGTGCTGTTCATGCAAAGTGCTGATTCCGACCGCTCGCGGCGCGCGATCCGACACGCCTTCGGCAACACCAGGTTCGATCTGCTGGCGGCCTTCCTCGCCTATCTGCGCACAGCGCATTTCTGGGCCGATGCTCACCTGCTCACGATCGATTCGGACGTCCTTGCCCTCGCACAGGCCGATCCTGAGCTCGCCGTCTGCCTCGGCTGCAGCGAGCTGCCGGACGCTGGGCCGCCCGCACAGCAGCCGCATTCGAATGGCGGCGATGCCAGCGATCATCGACTGCGCCGCCTCCTCGAGATCGATTCGGTCGGCGTGCTGTTCTTCGATCATGCAGCCGGCACCCTGATCGACGCCAACGAGGCCTTCTTGGCGATGACAGGCTATTCGCGCCAGGAGATCAACAGCGGCCAGCTGACCTGGAAGAGCCTGACCCCCCCGGAATGGATGCGCACTGCGAGCGACCAGATCGAGCTGCTGCGGCAGACCGGCCGGCTCGGTCCCTATGAGAAGCAGTATTTTCGCAAGAACGGCGAACGCGCCTGGATGATGTTCGCCGGCCGTGACCTCGGCGACGGCACCCTCGTCGAGCTCGTGATGAACATCGACGACCGCAAGCGCACCGAGGCCGCGCTGCGCGACAGCGAGGCGCGCTTCCGCCAGTTCGGCGAAGCGTCCTCCGACGTGGTGTGGATCCGCGATGCCGAGACCCTGCAATGGGAATATCTCAGCCCCGCATTCGAGACGATCTATGGCGTCCCGCGCACCGCCGTGCTCCGCGGCGACCATCTCGCATCGTGGACCGAGCTCATGCTGCCGGAGGACCGGCCCCGCGCCCTCGAGAGCCTGGAGCGCGCCCGGCGCGGCCAGCGCGACAGCCTGGACGTCCGTATCGTCAGGCAGCCAGACGGCGTCATGCGCTGGCTGCGCATCCGTAGTTTTCCCATGGTCGACGAGGTGGGGCGGGTGCAGCGCATCGGCGGCATCACCCAGGACATCACGGCGCTGGTCTCGGCCTCCGAGCACCAGAAGCTGCTGCTCGCCGAGTTGCAGCACCGCGTCCGCAACATGCTCGCCGTGATCCGCTCGATCATCCGCCGCACGGGCGACTCGAGCGACAGTGTCGAGGATTTCGCCAGTCACCTCGAAGGCCGCATCACGGCGCTGTCGCGCATCCAGGCGGTCGTCACGCGCGATCCCCTCGCCGGTTTCGATCTGGCCGAGCTGATCGCCGATGAGCTGCGCGCCGGAGCCGCGCGCGAGGACAGGCAATTCTCGCTGTTGGGCCCCCAGGTGCGGCTGAAGCCGAAGGCGGCCGAGAGCATCGGGCTTGCCATGCACGAGCTCGCGACCAATGCGCTGAAATATGGCGCGCTGACGGTGCCGCGGGGCTTCATCAGGATCGAATGGCGGCTCGACAAGCACGACGCGGTCGACTGGCTGGTCATCGACTGGACCGAGACCGGCATGTCCGGACGCACGCTGAGTGCGCAGCGCCAGGGCTTTGGAACCGTGCTGCTGGAACAGATGCTGCCGTACGAGGTCGGTGCCCGCGTCGTGCGGCGCTTCGAGCCGAGCGGCCTCTGCTGCGAGATCCGGCTGCCCACCGACGACATTCTCAAGCGTTGACGGGCCGATCGAAGCTTCATTTCGCGGCACCGGTCGGCAACAATGGCCGGGATCTCGTCGGCGCGGAGAAACGCCGTCGGCATAGCCTTCGCGGTGCATTCGGGGTATGCTCCGCCTGCGGCCAGAGGTGGAGGTCGCATGGGTCGCGCAACCGCCATGTCTTCGCCTTGGTTTGGGCGGATATGACCAAGTGTCGATGAGATTGGGAATCGGCCGAGCGTCGACGCGACGGAACGATGATGGGACGTTCCTGAGCATGCGGCTCTGGCCAAGATGAATCACCGTGAACATGCAGATGCGTGGGCACGAGGGACAACCGGTATCCAGGTTCTGTGCTGATGCGGCCGAGAGGCCGAGCGTCCTGTGGCGCCGTCGTCATCCGACGTTGGTGTCACGAAGCGTAGGTACGATGCAGCGTGAGTACGCGGAGCATTGGTGCACGAGGGCGTTGGTAGGACGACACATCGGTACAGAGCCGAGCGCCGCCTGCGAGGCGGACGACAACGGAGGACGGAGCGTCAATGCTTGCAACGACGACCAAAGACGGCGATCAGCAGCCTCATGCCATGATCGATCCCGAGATCGTGCTGGCGGCCCGCGCGGATCGCACCGCCGCCGAAGCGGACAGGCGCAGCTCGCAACGGCCGCCGGATGTCCCCTTGCCGAAGATCGACCCTGACTACAGGACGCAGGCGACGAGCGACCTCGCGGTCACCGGAGAGCGCAGCACGTTCGCCACCTGGGCCGTGCGCACCATTCTGGCGGTGCTGTTCGCCGTCGGCAGCGCGGTCGCCGCGGCCGCCTGGCAGAGCTACGGAGACCAAGCCCAGGAGATGATCGCGCATTGGATGCCGCGGATCACGCTGGCATCGAACGCCGACAAGGACGCCGCGGCACAGCCAGCCGCGACCGCGCCCCAGCAGACGGCCGCCGAAGCGCCGGCTGAGGCGCAGGAGCACGCAACGAGCGCGGTTGGCGCGACCGCGTCGCAGGAGCAGTTGCTGCAATCGATGGCCCACGACCTCGCTGCCTTGAGCCAGCAGATCGGCGAGCTGAAGACGAGCCTCGCACAGTTGAAGGCCGGGCAGGAGCAGATGGTCCGCGACATGGCGCGGGTCGCCGAGGCCAAGCCCAGCGACAGGCCCGCCGAGCGGTCGAGCGAGCGGACCGCGGAAGCACGGTCGTTCGATCCGCGCGCCATCGAGCAGACGATCCGGCCGCGCCCGGCCCCACGCCCTGCGACCGCGGCCGTGACCCCAGCACTGCCTGGTGCAGCAGCTGTGCACCGGCCGCGCACGCCGCCGCCGGCCGCAGCCGGCATGGCTCCTCCGCCGCCTGCTCCGATGCCGCTGCCGTCGGCGCCGGTCGATCCGGACCAGCCCGTGGTGCGTCCGCCAATGCCGGTGCGCTGAGGGATCCGCACAGGCGCCCGCGCTGGTCCGCGCCGATCGACGCGGCGGTGATCGATTTCGTCGATGCACTTGTCGCGACGCGGCTTTCCGAGCTAAGGAACTGCGCCTGACAATGCGCATCGCCGAGGGGTTCATGAGCCTGACCGATCCGACCGTCCTGTCCGCCTCCGACCTCGCAGACCGCATCGCGATCCTGCGCGACAACATCCGCCAGATCACCGAGCAGGCCGCTTCGCAGTCGGGTGCGGCCGACGAGGAGCGCAACGCCGACCGCCTCGCGCAGCAGAGCGAAGAGCTCGACGTTCTGCTCAAGGAGCAGGAGCGGCGGCTGAACAAATAGCCGGCCGGCCCCTTCGATCATTTCGCGCGTGCTGCACTGCGCTCGTTGTTGCCCGCGCGTCGCCCACAGGCTAGCCTCGCCGAAAACAAGCGGGAGGTAGCCAGAGGATGCGAAACGGTCTGCTTTACACGTCAACCCTTGCGGCATTGACCACTGCGGCATTGCTGGCGGCCCTGACACCGGGCAGCGCCGAGCCACGCCATATGTATACGACCATGGTGCTGGAGGCGTTCGCCACCAAGGTCGAATGTCCCGGCGTCGATGTCGTCTATCAGGATCTGGTCCAGAAGGCGCAGGACATGAAGATGCCTGACGGCACGACCGAGAAGGTGCGCAAGGCGATCGCCTATATGCACACCGGCGGCAAGATGGGCGAGAAGCAGGACGACGATCTGATGGCGGAGGTGGCCGTCGCCACGCAGGCCATCGACATGGATCAGCGCCGCCTCGGCATGACGAACTGGTGCGAGGAGCAGAAGAAGACGCTGGCCGGCTTCATCCGTCCCAAGGGCTGACCCCGGAGCGGCCTCGGGGCTGCCGACGGAGCGGAAAGACCGCACGGCACGTTTGCCGGCCATGGCCGAACGACGCGCCGTTCGTCGGTCTGCGCACCGCCATAGCGGGCACGGCACAGCCCCGCGGCGGGCAGGAACCCGGATGACCGCTGCCGCTTGGCCTTGCAGCTGCTACGCAGCAGACATCCAGCCCGGAGCGAGCCATGCGCATCGAAACCGCTTTCCTGTTCGACCTCGACGGCACGCTGGTCGACAGCGTCTATCAGCATGTGCTCGCCTGGAAGACGGCGCTGGATGCCGAGAACATCGAGCTCTCGGTCTGGCGCATCCACCGCAAGATCGGCATGAGCGGCGGCCTGTTCACCAACCAGCTGCTGCGCGAGACGGGTTTTGCCATCGAGCCCGATCGGATCGAGCGGCTGCGGAAAGCGCATGCCGCGGCCTATCAGAAGCTCGGAGGCCAGGTTCGGCCCCTGCCCGGCGCACGCGAGCTGCTCGGCTTCTTGACCGATGCCGGTATCCCCTGGGCGATCGCGACCAGCGGGAGAATGGAAACGGCGGCCGTCAATCTCGCCGCGCTCGGCGTCGATCCCAAGACCAACACTGTCGTGACACGCGACGAGGTCCGCTACGCCAAGCCTGATCCCGATCTGTTTCTCGCGGCCGCCGCCCGCCTCGACGCGCCGATCGAGCGCGCGGTCGTGATCGGCGACAGCATCTGGGACATGCTCGCCGCAACCCGCTGCCGGGCGCTCGGCGTCGGCCTGTTGAGCGGCGGCTATGGTTCGGAGGAACTGCGCCAGTCCGGCGCCATCCGCGTCTACGAGGATCCGGCCGACCTGCTCGGCCACATCGACGAGGTCGGCGGCCGGCGCTAACTCAGCCGGTCAACTCTGCGGGCCCGACAGCGAGATGTCGCGTTCGGCGCGGAACACGTTGGCATAGAGGTTGGCGATCCACTGGCGCCCCGTCGATGTCATGTTGAGATAGCGGATCTCGGTCTGGATGTGCGGGGCGACGCTGTTCCAATAGAACTGCGGATAGCGGTTGACGATATCGGCCGGTGACTCATAGCCGAGCTGCCGGTTGATGCCGACCTCCTCGAACTCGTAGTACAGCGCGTTGGCCTTGCGGATGTAGTTGGGGTCGCCGAGCTGTCCGATCAGGTCGGCGGCGCGCACGATCGACTGCTCCTCGTCGAACTGCTGGCCGGCGAGCGGCGGAAAGCGGGTGCCCTCGATGGCGCGGGCGATGCGATCCTTGTCCAGCGGCGCCATGCCTTCGATGCGGTTGATCACATATAGCTTCGAGCGGTCGACGTGATACGGCATCAGGCTGGCGTCGGAGGCGCCGCGCGGCAGGCAGATCTTGCGGCCGCCGCGATCGATGACGAAGCCGTCGACGTCGTCTTCCCTGAACAGGCCGCGGACATAGCCGATGTCGTGAAGCAGGCAGGCCAGGATGACGTGGACGTAGTCGTCCGCCGTCATGTGGCTGTGCAGCGCGCGGCCGCGCAGGATCTCGTGGCCGGCCAGCGTGACCAGCAAGGTGTGCTCGACGTTGTGATACAGCGCATCGCTGTTGCCGATGCATTCCAGCGCAATGCGCGCAGCCGCCGGAAGCATCTCCGTCAACTGGGTATGAGACGATCCGAAACGGCGTCGCATATAGGAGCTGAGGAAACGCTCCAACGCCGCTGCCGCGAGCTCCGGTAAGGTCATCATCGCCGCTGCCCCGCCTCAGACAGCCCAAACACAACGTCAAAAGACATAACGCCCGAAAACACAATCACGATAACGCGGCTCGCGGCACGACTGAGACGTCAGGACGACACGGCTCAGGACGGCCAGCTTCGCACGGACACGCGCGAGATTGGCCCCCCGGAGCGTTCGAGCACCTTGGCCGACGAGCATAGCCCAGGTTGCGGATATCGGCCACACCCGGACGAGCACACACCGGAAAACTGCGGGCCAAGCGACTGAATCTGACGCGATCGAGGTCGATCGCTAACGTCCTCGCACCGGTAGCGGCGGCCGCGGCGGTCTTGTCTCACCGCGATAGGCCGGTCGCCGCGAAGGGGAACGGCGGGCCGGCGCGGCCGCCGGCGCATCGACCGACTGCAGATAGGTGCTCAAGGCCGACGCGGAGTCGTCGCTGCTGGTGTAGTGCTTCTGCAGGAACAAATAGAGCGTCAGGCGAAAGCGCCCCTTGGCGAGCCCACGTGCCGAGCGATGACAGGTGGCGCAGCTGTCCGCAAACAGCCGCGCGCCGGATTTGCCGGCATCGAGATCTTCCGCCTGTGCACTGCTGATGACAATCAGCAGCAGCGCGGCCGATCCAACAAACCCCAGCCGCGCCCCGGCGCGCCCGCGCGCGTGGACGCGCTCAGGCGACATCAGCCCGCGGGCTTTCCTCCGCCTGCACACCCAGCGCATCGAGATCGACCAGCGCCGGATCGTCCGGCATCGGCTCGCTCTGCTGCTGTCCGCCGCCATGGACGTGCATCAGCGTCTGCACCCGGCGCGCGTTGAGATAGTCGACGTGCTGATGCGCCAGCGCCAGCGGCAGCAGGGCCTTCGGCAGCGCGGTCATGGTGAACGCGGCGACGCGCTTCACCTCCTCACCCTCACGCCAGGTCAGCGGACTCAGCGTGTAGATCATCTGACGGTCGGTCTCGGGCGCAGGCAGTTGCCTCACCTCGGGCGGCGCCAGCAGGGCCACATTGATGTTGCCGGCCCGCGTCCGGCTCGCGGCCGCGCGCAGCTCCCAGCAGATCAGCTCCGCGGCGGACAGCACCTCGCGTCGGATGTCATCGACATCGGACGCGAAGCGGCTGGCCTCGCTCAGCGCCGCACGGCCGCGCGTGACCGCATCGACGAGCGCCGCCGCACCGATCTCGAAGCGAGGAACCGCCTGCTCGATTGCGGTGGCGACGGCCTCGATGTCGTTGGCGGCGCGGTCGCGGTCGCGCTGTGCCACCGCGTCGGCGAAGGCGCGCTCCGCCAGGATGATCTGCTCGTCGCATTCGGCGACCGATGCGCGCAGCGCCTTGGCCTTCTGCTCGACCGCCTGCATCTTCGATTCGGCACGATCGAGCTGCCCGTTGCTGGCGCCTGCCTTGGCGAGCCGCTCCGCGGCGACGCGCTTCTCGTCCAGCGCCGCCTCGGCCACCCGGAGACGATCCGTCAGCCGCCGCCGCGCGGCCTGCTTGTCCTTCAGCGCACGCTCGAAGATCTCGACGGGGCTCAGCTCACGCTTGAAAAAGACCATGGCAATAATCCCTGGACGGCGGGCGCGCCGGCAACGTCGGTCAGCGGCGAATCCACTGCCGAATCATGTTGCCCGATTCTTGCGTGGAAAATGGGTCGGAAACCAGGATGAGATGCGGCACACGTTCCCCTTGACGAAACGTATCCACCGCCGGCTGCAGCCGGGCAGAGTCGAGCGAGGCCGCCGGAACGCGCGGCATATTCTGAAAATTGGGATCCGATGTCAGCTCTGATGGGGACCGCGCATCATCCTCATGGCGTCCGAGATGTGGCGCCATTCGCGGGCCTCGTCGGCCTCGCCACTGGCCTCGCATTGCTGCGCCTTCTGCGCAGCTTGTGCGACAGCCGAGGCGCCGTGCACCTCGAGCATCTGCCGGGCGATCGCGTGGATCTGGACTTCAGACATCATGTCGAGCTCCTGTCGCCGGATCGAATGGTCCGCGACAACTTTCTCTACACCGATGCGTTCCGTGAGCTGGATCACTGCACGTCCGGTTCCACCGGCTCAGACTGCGCCCCGTAATTTACCTTACGTGATCAATCCGATTTCGCGCACGCCGCCGCACTGTTACTTCTGACTGAGATTCGCCGGATGGCGATTTGAGGAGACGGACATGACGCAGGTCTTCTTCCACTGCTCCAATCCCGATGAGTTCCTCGTCGATCGGCGTGGAACCGCGGTCATCGATCTCGCCGAGGCCTGTGATCACGCCGAGCGCGTCATGCATTCGCTGATCTCCTCCGAAAGCGACGAGGATTGGCGCGACTGGGTGCTGCACATTTCCGACGATCTCGGCGAGGAAATCATCGCCATGCCGTTCGCGTCGGTGCTCGGCCCGATGCATTGAACGGAGCTGCGCGCCCTGCCGCGGCGCTGAGACATTGTGTCCGCATTAGGGTTACCGGCTCCCTCACAGGTTCCGCTCCTCGCATTCTTATCGCCACATTTGTCCGCCATTTCGGCGCTGATGCGACGGAGGGGACATCTCATGACCAGACTGCTGACGACCGCGGCCTTGGCGCTGACACTGACGGTATCGGCGGCGATGGCCGACGAGCACCGCGGCGGCGATGCCGCGCTGGGCGCCTTGTCGGGCGCCGTCGTATTCGGACCGGTGGGAGCCGTTGCCGGCGCCGTCGTCGGCTATACCGCAGGTCCTTCGATCGCGCGCTCCTGGGGCTTCCGCCGCTCGCGTGCAGCCCGGTCGCAGCAGGTCCGGCGTCCAGTCAGGGACAGCCAGGCTGCGATGACCGAGCCTCAGCAGCAGCCGCAGGCGGCGCCGCGCAGCGCACCACCGCCTGCACGGACCATTGCTGTCGCTCCGCCGGCGCCGCGCGGCCCGGTGGCGCCGCCGGTGCAGACACTCGAGTAGACCGCTGGTAAATCAGTAGCCGCGGGCGCGATCGACGACGTTCAGCAACGTCTCTCCGCGCAGCAGACGCCGCGCATTCTCCGCCACCTGCTGCGCGATCACCTCCCAGGAGGCGATCGCCGCCATGTGCGGCGTCACCAGCACGCCCGGCTCGCGCCACAGCGCATGGTCCGCGGGCAATGGCTCATGCTCGAAGACGTCGAGCACGGCGCCGCGCAGATGGCCGCTGCGGAGCAGCGCGACCAGATCCTCCGTCACCAGATGCTCGCCGCGGCTGCACAGGATCACCGCGGCACCCTTGGGCAGCCGGCCCAGGCGCCCGGCATTGAGCAGGCCCACGGTCGAGGCCGTCAGCGGCAGCAGCGAGACCAGGATCTCCGTCTCACCCAGGAAGTCGTCGAGCGCATCGGCGCCGCTGTAGGTCCGCACGCCGGCGAGCGCCTTGGGCGAGCGCGACCACGCGCTCACCGCGAAGCCCAGCTCGACCAGACGGATCGCCGCCGCGGAGCCGAGTTCGCCGAGCCCGAGAATGCCGACCCGACGGTCCTTCGCGGCACGCTGCTCGTACCGACGCCACACGCCGTTGCGCGCATTGCTGACCACGCGATCGAAGTCGCGGTGGAAATACAGCGTCCCCCACAGCACGAACTCGGTCATGGCCGCGGAGATATCGGGATCGACGATCCGGCACAGCGGCACATCCGGCACGGTCGGATCGGACAGGATGTTGTCGACGCCCGCCGCGATCGAATGGATCAGCTTCAGCTTCGGCATCGTCGCGAGCGCGCCGGGCTCCGGCTTCCAGCACACCGCAAGCTCGGCATCGCGTGCCGCCGACTCCGGCCATGACGCGACGGTCACGCCCGGCAGCTCGCGCGCGAGCAGCGCCTGCATCGGATCCATCAGTCCGGGACGGCTGAGAAGCGCGACCGTGATCATGCCGGCCGCAGTCCGCACCATTGCGCGACGAACATCGCAATGGACAGCGTGGTCTTGCGCACGCTGTCGAGATCGACGCGCTCGTCGAACGCGTGCGGACCGATGCCATAGGGCCCGTAGCACAGCGCCGGGATGCCATAGTCGACCTGATAGTAGCGGGTGTCGTTGACCGCCGTAGAGAGCCGCACGTCGAGCGGCTTCTCGAATACCCGTGCATGTACCTCGGCCAGCGCCGCCTCGGCGGCGCTGCCGGGCTCGCACACCGCAGGATCGGCCTGGAAGCCGCTCCACACCAGCTCGACCGGATTCTCCGACAGGAAGCTGTCTGCGGCCTGCGCCTTCGCGAGACACTGCTCGATGCCGGCCATGGCCTGCGCCGGCGTCTCGCCCGGCAACACGCCGAGCCGGCAATCGAGGTCGCACCAGGCCGGCGTCGAGCTCGCCCAGTCGCCGCCCTTGATGATGCCGACGTTGAACTTGATCGGATCCTTGACCGCAGCGAACCAGGCGTTCGACTTGGCACGCGCGTTGATCTCTTTCGTGTGCTCCTGGAAGGCGCGGATCAGATGCATCGCCGAGAGGATCGCATTCGTGCCGGTCTCGGCATAGGCGACGTGCACCGGCGTGCCGCGCACGCGCAGCCGGAACCAGATGGCGCCGACCTGCGCGCGGGTCAGCGTGTGGCCGGTCGGCTCCGGGATCAGGCAGGCGTCGGCCGTATAGCCGCGCATCAGAGTCGAGAGCGCGCCGTTGCCCGTGCTCTCCTCCTCGGTCACGGTCTCCAGATGGATGCGCCCGTCCGGCACGAAGCCGGCGGCCTTGATGGCATCAAGCGCGAAGATCATCGCGGAGACACCGGCCTTCATGTCCTGCGCGCCGCGGCCGATCATCCAGCCGTCACGCACGATCGCCTGATAGGGTGGATCGTTCCAGAGATCGGTCGGGCCCTCGGGCACGACGTCGATGTGGCCCTGCAGGATCAGGCTGCGTCCCTTGCCCGCGCCGTCCAGCGTCGCCACCACCTGCTTGGAGCCGTCGAGTGCGATGCTGTCCATCGGCGCCGCCTTGGGATGGCGCATCAGGTCGACGTCTTCAAGGCTGAAGCGGTCGACCTGATAGCCGCGGGTCTCGAACTCGCCGGCCAGCCAGTCCTGCACCGGCGCCTCTTCGCCGCGCAGGCTGCGGAACTGGACGAGTTGCTGCAGGAAGGCGACCTGCTTGGCGAAGTTGGCATCGATAGCGGCGGCGAGCCGCTCCATCACGTCATTCGGCACAGCCGCCGCAGCGTCAGTCACGTCTCAAACCTCCAGCCTTCCCATTCACCTCGGCCGCGCGTCAGGCGGCCAGGCACTTCTCCAGGATCGCGAGCCCTTCGTCCACGATCTCGTCGGACGCGGTCAGCGGCACCAGAATGCGGATGGTGCTCGCGGTGACGCCGCAGGACAACAGGATCAGTCCGTTCTCGTGCGCGACGCGGGTCACGCGCTTGGTCATCTCGGAATCCGGCTCGTCGCTGCCGCGCTGCTTGAGGATATCGAATGCAACCATCGCGCCAGGACCGCGCGGCTCGGAAACCGGAACCAGGTTGTTGGCGCGCGAGAAGCGCTCGATCGCCGCGCGCAATCGGTCGCCGATCGCATTGGCGCGGTCGAGCAGCTTCTCCTGCTCGAACACGTCGAGCACGGCGAGCGCCGCCGCGCAGGCCAGCGGATTGCCGCCATAGGTGCCGCCGAGGCCGCCCGGCTCCGCGGCGTCCATGATCGCGGCACGTCCAATCACGCCGGACAGCGGCATGCCGCCGGCGAGACTCTTGGCGACGCAGATCAGGTCCGGCTGCACGTCGTAGTGCTCCATCGCGAACATCTTGCCGGTGCGGCCGAAGCCGGTCTGCACCTCGTCTGCGATCAGCACGATGCCATGGGCGTCGCAGATCCGGCGCAGGCCCCGCATCAGCTCCGGCGGCGCCTGGTGGAAACCGCCCTCGCCCTGCACCGGCTCGATGATGATGGCCGCGACCTGCGAGGCGTCGATGTCGGCCTTGAAGATGAAGTTGATGTAGGACAGCGTGTCCTCGACCGACACGCTGCTGCCGGCGATCGGGAACGGCGCGTGCCAGACGCCGGGCAGCGGCGGTCCGAAATGCTTCTTGTACGGCATCACCTTGCCGGTCATGGCGTTGGCGAGCGCGGTGCGGCCGTGGAAGGCGCCGGTGAAGGCGATGATGCCGCTGCGCCCCGTGGCCGCGCGCGCGATCTTGATCGCGTTCTCGGTCGCCTCCGCGCCGGTCGTCAGCAGGATCGACTTGGCCGGCCCCGAAATCGGCGCCAGCGCGTTGAGCCGTTCGCTCAGCCGCACATACGGCTCGTATTGCAGCACCTGGAAGCAGGTGTGGGTGAAGCGGTCGAGCTGCGCCCGGATCGCGGCAACGACATGCGGATGGCAGTGGCCGGTGTTGAGCACCGCGATGCCGCCGGCAAAGTCGACATAGCGCTTGCCCTCGACGTCCCACACCTCGCTGTTGAGGGCGCGATCAGCAAACAGCGGCGTCGCATAGCTCACGCCCCTGACGACGGCCTCGTGTCGTCGCGCCAGCAGGTCTTCGTTCGCAGCCGAAATTGCAGCCGAAATTACAGCCATGGCTCAACTCCTCGTGGGAAAAATCGAGCAGAAGGCTACGCCGAGAGCCGTCTTGATCAATCAGCTTGTTCCCGATGACAAGTGCCTGCAATGCACCAGACCCAGCGGGATGAGCGCGCGGCTACGCGGCGAGCACCTTCTTCAGCCACGCCCGCAGCGCCACGATCGCGGGCTCGTCCCAGCGCTCCCGGAGCGCGACGAGCTGATAGGCTCCCATGTGGAGTGCCGAGGGGATCACCTCGACCAGTGCACCGCTGCGCAGATCATCGGCGACCAGCACCTCGTTGGCGAGCGCGACGCCCTGGCCGAAGCGGGCGGCTTCGATGGCGAGATGCGCGTGCCACAGCCGCTGGCCGCGCAACGTGACCGGCTCCCGATACCCCGCCAGCTCGAACCATTGCTCCCATTGCGCGGTGGACTCCTCGTGGATCAGCGAGGCCCTGGCGAGGCCCGGGAGTGTCGCGATCGCCGGAAACCTTGCCAGATAGGCCGGGCTTGCGACCGGGAATACACGTGGGCGCACCAGCTCCTCGGCGACCACGCCGCCGCCCCGGTCGATCGCCTCGGCATAGACGATCTCCGCATCCGCTTCGCCGCGCTGCAGGTCGGGGTGCGCCAGCGTCGGCTGCAGATTGATGTCCCAGTTGCGCGGCGGGCCGCTCAGCTCGGGCAGCCGCGCCAGCAGGCGGCGATTGGCGAGGCCTGGAATGCACCAGATGTTCAGGGTCGGACGCGCTGCGGGCCGCACCGAAATTGTCGCGCGGGCGATGATGTCGAAGGCCTGGCTGACCTCGGCATGAAACTGGCGCCCGGCCTCGGTCAGCGCGAGGCCCCGCCCCTCGGCGCGCACCAGCGCCACGCCCAGGCTACGTTGCAGATTCTGCAGATGACGCGAGACCACGGTGTGGCTGACGGCGAGCTCGTCGCCTGCGGCGCGCACGCTGCCCTTGCGGCCGACGGCCTCGAAGGCACGCAGCGCGATCAGGGAGGGCAATCGAGGTCTCGTCATGCTCGCACAGTTCTCAGCCTGCGCGATCCCCCTCCCCGCCCTCAAGCGGGAACCGCCACGATCCGTCTGTCGCGCGGCTGATGTCGGAGCGCCGGCTGCCTTGGCGGCGTCCGTTGACCGCACGAGGCGTTCCGGGCGGAGCGCCGCATCGCGGTCACGAGGGCGCTTGCGCGCGTCATGCCGCTCTTACCGTCAGCATCGGCGCAATGCCAGCCCAGAGAAAGCCACACTCGCGGGCGGGACGTTCGCGGACGTCTTAACGTGGCAGGCCGCGTCGCAAACGATCCTTAAGCCTCCCCGCCCCGACAGGCGCCATTTGCCAAAAAGTTTCCACAATTCGACTTTGAATCGGCAGTGCTTCGAGCAGGAGAACCCCCAAGATGCGGATCAGCCAAATGATCTCCGTCGGTTCGCTGGCAGCCCTCGTCGCGACGGCCGCCCCCGCACTGGCGAAAAGCTCCCAGACGCCCAAACCGGATGATCAGGCCACATCGTCCCTGCCGTGCCGCGCCTACCAGCAGGCTCCCGACGGGACATGGATGGAGCGGCCCTGTCAGGGCCAGGGCGCAAGCGCGCCGGCGCGTCAGCGCGCGGTCACCAACGGGGCCGGCAGCGCGGAACAACGTTAGCGGACGTGTGGTTAGCGGACTTGGCACGAGAGCCGGAGCGCTTGCGCTCCGGCCTGCGCTGGTGCCGCGCTCAGTAGGGCGGCGCCCTGCGCGCCCGCTGCTCCCTGCCCGCCTCGACCCACCACAACAGATCGTCGGCAAAGCGCGGAAACGCGCGCTCCAGCGCCTGGCCGGAATCGCCGGTCGGCTTGCCGTCGGCAGATAGCGACTGACCGATCGGGCCGACGGCAAGCGTGCTCGACACCACCACCATCCCCATCTCCGACAACGTGCCGTGCCACGCGGTGGCGGCGCGTGCCCCGGAGAGCCGGCCGGCGGAATAGCTCGCGATCGCCGCCGGACGCCAGAACCATTCCTCGAGAAAGTGGTCGGTGAGGTTCTTCAGTCCCGGCTGCATGCCCCAATTATATTCGCCGGTGACGAACACGAAGCCGTCGGCGGCACGGATATTGGCCGCAAGCTCGGCCATGGCCGCTGGCGCCTGGCCGGGCGGATATTCCTTGTACATGCGGTCGAGCATCGGGAGGCCGACCGCCCTGGCGTCGATCAGCTCGACGTCCTGGTCCCTGGCGCGCAACCCGTCCACGACGAATTGCGCGAGCCGGATGCCCATCCGGTCGGAGCGATAGGAGCCGTAGAGGACGAGGATGCGGAAGCTCATGGCGCGTCAACTCCTGGCCGGACGATCCGCGCCAGACTACCACGCCGCATTGCCATCGAGGTCACTATGGTCACGCCGCGGATCGATCGACCGGCGGCGCGTGGTTGGCGGAAACGAGGCTTGGCACGCTCAGCGCGTCACCGTGGCCGAAGCGGAGCGCTCGGATGGCCGGCCGAACACGCTGCGGCAACCGTCGCTGAGGCTGGCGCGCTGCTTCATCATGCAGGCAATGATGCGGTCGCGATCGGGAATCTCCGACGAGCACAGCCGGAACACGTCGCCGGTGCACAGCCGCCGCTGGTCGTCCTCCGTGAAGGCATGGCCCGCGCGCGGGCTGGCGACCATCGCCAGCGCAAGCCCTGCCATTGCCACATTCCAATTCCGCATCCTGAACAGATGAGTTCGCATCGCCGTCCCCAATTCGCCCGCTGTTTGTCCGGTTCACCCGCTGCTTTCGCTGATGTCGCGAAGCAGTTGCCGCCGCAGAATCAAATGATGACACGTCGCGGCGCGCCTTCAACAAGCGCTCTCGTTCCTGCACCACAATTTTGCGGCCTGTTGCATCTTCGACTCCTTTTGCGCTGCCGAAACCCGTGAGACGCCGCCAAATTGTCATTAGGCGAACGCAATCCGGCCCAGCCGCGCTCACACTCTCACGGCGTAGTGGCGGCGTGCTGATGGTGCTTCGGACCATCACGTGTCCCGAGTTTAGGTGTGGGAGTCAGGTTCATGGCGTACACGATGGTGGCTGAGCGGGAGCAGCAGACAATCCGCAAGCAGCGCGAAAGCGCCCTCATCGTTCTCGCCAACGCACAGGTGATGGAGGCAGAAGGCTGGCAGGTCGTCATCACCGACGAGGACGGCAACAGCCTGCCGCTCGCCGAGTTCGAAGCTGGCATCTCGCAGAAATTCTCGTCCTGGTACAAGGCCAAGCAGCGGCCGGTGGTGCCCACCACCATCCCAGCCCCCAACCTGTTCTCGACGCCGGCCAATGACGACGCCGAGCCGGAGGCCATCGTGGCCGCCGAACTCGCCGCCGAGCAGGTCGAGACGGCCGAGGTCCAGGAAGCTGCGGTCCAGGAGATCGCCGAGGACGATTTCGAAACGGCCGAGACCGCCAACGCTCCGACAGCCGAGAAGGCCGAGCGCGAGGAGATCGCGCTCGACGCCGCCGAGATGGCCGACTGATACTGCCGCCGCGCCGCAGCATCAGCGAGAGTCACTCGCCGCCTTCGTAGAACTGCTCCAACGGCAGCCCGACCTGGGCCTCGCCGATCCATTGACGCGCAATGATGTTGGACGGCCCCGCGCGTGCACCGCGGTATACGCATGCGATCGGCCAGCGGTGTCGACCGTAGCCACAGCGACCGCCGCATCAAAGATCAAGCCAGCCGCAGACCTTGCGCCACGATCTTGCGTCCTTGGATGGCGCGGCTTCCTTGCGCGATTGGCCTGCGCCGGGCGACTAACAAATACGCTCGCATCGCGGCTCTCGGTCGAACAACGATCATCGCAACGAAGAAACCGGCTGCCCGCCGGGCAAATCAAGCGGCATTTCCATCTGACGGCGTCGCTCCAGAGGCTGAATCGACGAGAAGAGCGATGCGCGCAGAAGCGATTTTCAGCAGGCCCATCAAGCTGATTTGGCCTGTCCAGTCCCATCGTCAGAAATATTCCGCTTTTCCTAAATCGGATTCAGTGCTTTTGTCGTGCCATCTCTCGCTCGCAAGAGCAACTGTGCTGTTGAGGTAGGCCGGCGAACGGCCGGCCTCAAGGCTGGCGCGAGACGCGCCCCCGCCTTCGGCGGCTGAAGGCCTTGACCCCGTCCGCTCGCCGTCCTGTTGGCTTGGCATGCACTCGGTCGTGGACCGAGCGCAGTGTGGCGCTCGATCAGTTCATCGCAACGCGCGGCTGCTTGGGATTCCATTTTTCGCCGCGGGCGATCATCGTGTTGAGGATGATGATCAGCTTGCGCATGCAGGCGATGAGGGCAACTTTCGGCTCTTTGCCCTTGGCGATGAGGCGTTCATAGTAGGTCTTAAGCACCGGATTATGCTGCGTCGCTGCCCCGAGGCAGGGAAGGAACAGGCCGTTTCTCACCCAGCGCCGACCTCCCTTGATGTGGCGCTCGCCTCGGCGCCTGCCGCTGTCGTCGTCGTAAGGGGCAACACCGATCAGGGCAGCGGCGATCCTGTCACTCACCTTGCCGAGCTCCGGCGCTCCTGCGATGAGGAGCGCGGAGGTCATGACGGCAAGCCCCGGCACACTTTCAATGATCTCGGCGCGCTCGGCAAATTCCGGCGTCGCCTTGACCCTGGCGAAGATCGCAGCCTCGAGCTTCGCAATCTGAGCCGCGAGCGTCTTCAACACCTGGGAATGGGCCTTCTGCGCCAATCCCGGCACAACATGCTCGGTCTGGTTCTGCAAACGGGTTTTCAGATCCATCAGATTCTTGCGCGCTTTCACCAGCCCCGCCAGTTCCTCGCGTGCAGCATCGTAGGTCTGGCTCGGTGCCTCGTCGAACGTCTCGGCGAACCAGGCGATCATCTCTGCGTCGATCGTGTCGTTCTTCGCCAATCGACCCGCCGACAAGGCGAAGCTGCGAACCCGTTTGGGATCAACGATCCGCACCTCTATCCCGGCCTCGCGCAGCGCCTTGGCCCATTCGCGCTCATAGCCGCCGCTGGCCTCCATGACGGCCTTGGTCACCTTGTGCTTGCGAAGCAAGGCCACCAGCTGGCGATGCCCAAGCGAACTGCTCGGGAATATCTGCCGTACTCCGAGTTTCCGAATGCAGCCGTCCACCTTGTCCTTGGCCACATCGATACCAGCGACACCATTTGCGATCTGTGTCATCATCCACTCCCTTCCTTGCCTTGTATGGGCTCGAAGCCCTTGCAACTGTTCGGGTTGAGGAAGATCACCGGAGCTGTCCCTCGCTCTGATACAGGCTCTGCCGCGTTTGGGGCGTACCGGGCTCAGATCCAGCGACGGGCGGTTTTGCGAGAACCGCCCGTTCGCGCATTCTGGCAGATCTGGCGTACACAAGGGGCGTATCGCGGTCGTCACGGACGTGGAGCGGGAGGAGCGGTGGACGCGATGGCAGCGCAGCGCATCTTTGCGCCGACGAACGCTGATGTCGCGTACGGTCAAGTCGCGTGGTCCTGGCATCCCGACGCTGATGCCCCCACGGTGGCGCGCCCAAAGCGCGTTGTCGTGCACGGTGACCAGAAAGCCCGGCGCACCGGGGAGCGCGCGAAGTAGCCGTTAAGATCATCGCGCGGGGAATGCCGGTTGCCCGGTTGAACCTGTGGTCACTGCCGCCTGCTTTTTTTCTGCAGGCGGGCCATGGGTTGCGGCCAGCATCCCGGCATTCCCCGCGCCCTCTGCCGTGCGGAGGGCAAGACGAATGGAATCACTCGGACGCAGGATGCGTCGCGAGATCGCGAGATCATGGGTGGATGATGGCGGATGGTGGGAGGCTCTTGTTCGCGAGGCGCCTCAACACACACGTCATCACTCCGGGGCGCGCGCAGCGCGAGTCCGGATCCATATGCCGCAGCAGAACTTATGAAACGAGATGGAGTGACCAGCATGCCTCACATGCCCGCTCTGGATTATGGATGCCGGGCTCGCGCTGCGCGCGCCCCGGCACGACGATGGAGCGAGGTCATGGCCCATCCCACGGCTGTCATGCCCGGCGCAGGCGGGGCATCCAGTACGCCGCGGCCTTTCGGTCGATCACTGCCGTCCCGGAATACCGGATCGCCCGGTCGAGCCGGGCGATGACGCCGAGCAGGAATTCTCAGCCCGGAAGGCCGCACGAGGTCGTTGTCTCAAACGCGTCATCGTCTGCATCACAACAGCTTCGCGCTCACGAACAGCGTGCGCACGGCGTTGGTGGCCTGCACCGTCATGATCGCGTTGTCGGCCGCGGCCTGCAGCGCGGCCATGGCCTGGTCGTGCAGCGACTTGAACTCCATCCACTCGACGGCATTGAGGCTGGTGAGGAACTGATGGGCCTGCCCGACCGTCGAAATCACGACTGGCTTGCCGTTCACCTTGATGTTGAAGGTGGTACGCAGACGCGTTTCCGAGTTTGCGGGATCAATCATGGGGACCTTCCGGAAGATGCGACGGGCGTCACCGCCGAGGTCGCGCCGAGGCCCAGCAACAAAACGTCACTCGGTCTTTTGCGCGGTCCGCGTCGGGGTGCCAGCCTCGAGCCCGACGACGACAACGAGTCGGTTGAACTCGCCGTCATCATACGCCTTCAGGAAGCGATCGTAATTCTTGATCGAGACGCAGCCGTTCGAATCACCCTCCGGACCCAGCATATAGGGGTGGGTCAGCAATCCGCTCCGGCCCAGGGTCGATCCTTCCACCACGTTCATGCGCAGGGCGCGCACGCCGTGAAACGGTTTTTCGCGCGGCTTCAGGTCATAGGTGGCGGGTGGGGTCGCGCCAACCATGCGCTGATTGACGTGCTCTGGGTCGTCGCGCAGGCTGCCCATGCCGGAATGGGCCTCGAGCCCGATGCCGGACGGCAGATACACCATCCTGGCCTTGATGTCGTACACGGCGGTCTTGTCATAGCCGAGCGCGCCGAGATCGATCCCGGAGCGCACGATGCCGCTATCCGGACCGAGCGAGGCGAACTTGGTCGGGCTCGGCAACAGGTCGGACAGCTTCTGCAGGATGGAGCGATCGTCGACGCGTCCGACCGCTTCAGGCGCACTGGCCGAAACCAGGCTGGTCGGCAGGTTGGCGACGGACGGGCGCGGTCGCGGCAGCGGCACGCCCGGTGCAGGCATCGTGACGGTATTGCCCTCCGTCAGCATCGGCCGCCAATCGCTGTTGCTGGGGTCGCGCCCGCCCGAATCGCGCGCTTCCATGCCCTTGACCAGCGCGGCCCGGGCATCGAGCAGTTGGCGGTCGATCGCGCCGCGAAGGGCGAAACGGTCGAGCGCGCGAATCGCGTCTTTTTCCGAATAGGCCGTGGCCGAGGCAGAGGCCGGTGCGAAACGTGTCTCGAAGGTGATGGACGGCGCGCCGGCGGCCGGCAGCGCCGCGGTCGCAAGCGACGTCTCCTCGCTGTTGGCGCCGACCCATGCAGCCGCGCCCGCCGCGATCGCAAGTGCTGCAAGCACGAATGCGATCGCTTCGGAGCGCCCGAAGCGGCCTTGCGACAACAGAACGTCTACGCTTGCTTCACTGGAAGCCATCACGTCCCCGATATACCCCCTTTTTCGGACCACCCGGGAAAGGTGCCCGACCCCAAGGGGTACGATTCGACCCGTCATGACATAGGATGGCAAGAGTGCGGCATAATCTAGACAAACGCCAGCCCGGAGTGCCACGGCGCCCCAGGGGGGATCGGGCCGTCCTGGCGCCGCCATGTCTTCCCAGAACAAGAAATTACCTCGATCATTCAAATATTTGGAGCAGCCAATGAAGGCGGATTGTGATGCTCTCGGCCGATTTATCGACGCACAGAATTCGATTTATTCGCGTGTGACCGCCGAACTTGCGGCCGGCGCCAAGCAAAGCCACTGGATGTGGTTCGTGTTTCCGCAGGTCGAAGGGCTCGGCCACTCCGCCATGGCCCAGCGCTACGCGATCCGCTCCCGTGCCGAGGCCGAGGCCTATCTGACGCATCCCCTGCTCGGCCCGCGACTGCTCGAATGTACCCGTCTGGTGCTCGCGGTGCAGGGCAAGTCGCTGCGCGACATTTTGGGTGTTCCGGACGATGCCAAATTCCGCTCCTGCATGACGCTGTTCGATTCGATCAGCCCGAACGGGATCTTCGCTCGGGCGCTCGATCGCTATTGCGACGGTGCGCGGGACCCGGCGACGCTCGCGTTTCTGCAGCACCGCACCGCATGAGCACACGGTTACCGCAGACGCGCATCTCGGCCTCATACGGCCGACACGGCAATGAACCAGCTCTGCCGTGCGGCCGGATTTCGGGTGACAAGCCCGAACAGGAAACTTGATCGCGCCAAGATTTGCGGCTCCCATCCGCCGCGTTGTTTGTCCCAAGGAGACACACTCATGAAGAAGTTTTTCCTGATTGCCGCGCTCGCGACCTTCGCCGCCGGATCTGCCTTCGCCCAAGATAGCTGTGAGACCAAGGCCGTGGGCAAGGACGGCAAAGTGCTGGCCGGCGCCGCCAAGACCTCGTTCATGAAGAAGTGCATGGCCGAGACCTGCGAAACCAAGGCGGTCGGCTCCGACGGCAAGAAGCTCTCCGGCGCGGCCAAGACCAGCTTCATGAAGAAGTGCGAGGCCGGCGGCTGACGCGCTGGCGGCTGACGACACTGGCGCCCCGCCATGATGCTTGGCGGGGCAAAGCCATGCCGGCGGGGTCCAAGCCGTTCGACATCGAGGTGCTCGCCTCCCCGCGTCGTAGGACCGGCACACTGTTGAACCGAGGGGAACCCGCAGGACACCACTGCATGTCGCCCGCCCTGGCGGGCCCATGCGAGATCATCATGCTCACCGCATCCGCCCTGCTCTGGACCCGTGTCGCCGCCGGCATCTTCGGCTTTCTCGCCCTCAATTCCGGCTACGGACTCTGGCTTCAGCGCAAGAAGACCAGCGGCGGCCGCGACTGGCCGGTCGTCGAGGGGGAGATCGTGGCCTCGGCGGTGTCTGTCGCGGCGACGCATCGGTCCGCAGATGACACCGATGCCAAGCCTGACATCCGCTACCGTTACGAGGTGTTGGGCAAGAGCTACGAAGGTCGCCGCATCCGTTTCGGCAGCCCGAGCCGCGTCACGCGCCTGCAAGCCGACGAGCTCGCCGGCAAATATCCGCAAGGCGCGAAGGTTCGCGTTTTTTACGATCCGAAACGCCCCTCGCAATCGGTGCTCGAGCCCACCAATGCCAGCGGCACGGCGGCGCTTGTGGCGCTGTTCGTCGTGCTGTCGGCCGTGACCGCCGTGTTGGTGGCGCATTCGCTCGCCGGCAAGGTGCTCACGACCGAGGCTGGCGTGCCGTTGTTCGCCTTCCTGATGCCGTTCGCCCTGTTCGGCTTCGGAGCCGTCGCACTCGCCTCCTATTGGAAGCTGCGGCAGGAGCGCCTGGCGAGCCGCTCCTGGCCGACTGCGCCGGGGCGCATCACGCGCTCCGGCGTGACGATGGAGATCACACGACGTGAGGACGATCGCGGACGAGAAACGGAAGAGGAGCGTTTCCGGGTCACGATCGAATACAGCTACACGGTGAATGGTCGCTCTTTCCACAGCACGCATTGGAACTGGGGCTGGACCGCGCTGCATTCCGACAGGTCGAGCGCTGAAGCCGTCGCCGCCAAATACCCGGTCAACACCGACGTCACCGTCTACTACGATCCGTTACAACCCGAGACGGCCGTGCTCGATCCCACAAACAAGAGCGGCGTCACGGCGCCGCTCTGGGTCGGCATCTTCCTGATCGCGATCGGCGCGCTGTTCCTGTTCGTCTTCACCCACGTCCAGATGAGCTAGCCGGGGATGATGCGAACAAAGCGCAAGCAGAGCACGAGCGACGAGTATGGCCGCGTCGTCAGCTGCGCAGGCCCGGCGCTTCGTGGCCGCTGCGGGCGACATACTCGGTATAGCCGCCGCCATACTGATGGAGACCGTCAGGGGTCAGCTCGAGCACGCGGTTGGAGAGCGCGGCGAGGAAATGGCGGTCGTGCGAGACGAACAGCATGGTGCCCTCGAAGCTCGACAGGGCCGCGATCAGCATCTCCTTGGTCGCCATGTCCAGATGGTTGGTCGGCTCGTCCAGCACCAGGAAGTTCGGCGGATCGTAGAGCATCTTCGCCATCACGAGCCGCGCCTTCTCGCCCCCCGACAGCACCCGACATCTCTTTTCGACATCGTCGCCAGAGAAGCCGAAGCAGCCGGCCAGCGCCCGCAGCGAGCCTTGACCAGCTTGCGGAAACGAATGCTCGAGCGACTCGAACACGGTCTCGTCGCCGTCCAGCAGGTCCATCGCATGCTGGGCGAAGTAGCCCATCTTGACGCTGCCCCCGATCGCCACCGAGCCGTCATCGGGCTCGGCGGTGCCGGCAACCAGCTTCAGCAAAGTCGACTTGCCGGCGCCGTTGACGCCCATCACGCACCAGCGCTCGCGGCGCCGGATCATGAAGTCCAGCCCGTCGTAGATGCGGCGGCTGCCATAGCTCTTGGACACGTTCTTCAGCGCCACCACATCCTCGCCCGAGCGCGGCGCGGGCAGAAAGTCGAACGCCACGGTCTGGCGCCGCTTCGGCGGCTCGACCCGCTCGATCTTGTCGAGCTTCTTGACCCGGCTCTGCACCTGCGCCGCGTGCGAGGCCCGCGCCTTGAAACGCTCGATGAACTTGATCTCCTTGGCGAGCATCGCCTGCTGGCGCTCATATTGCGCCTGCTGCTGCTTCTCGTTCAGCGCCCGCTGCTGCTCGTAGAAATCGTAGTCGCCGGAATAGGTCGTGAGCTGGCCGGCGTCGATCTCGATCACCTTGTTGATGATGCGGTTGATGAACTCGCGGTCGTGCGAGGTCATCAGCAGCGCGCCCTCATAGCCCTTGAGGAAATGCTCCAGCCAGATCAGGCTCTCGAGATCGAGATGGTTGGACGGCTCGTCGAGCAGCATGACGTCGGGGCGCATCAAGAGGATGCGCGCCAGCGCGACGCGCATCTTCCAGCCGCCGGACAACAGGCCGACGTCCTTGTCCATCATCTCCTCGGAGAAGCCGAGGCCAGCCAGCGCCTCGCGGGCGCGGCTGTCGAGCGCGTAGCCGTCGAGCTCCTCGAACCGCGCCAGCACCTCGCCATACCGCGCGATGATGTCGTCCATCTCGTCGGCACGGTCCGGATCAGCCATGCCGGCCTCGAGCTCCTTGAGCTCGGCCGCCACCGACGACACCGGCCCGGCGCCGTCCATGACCTCCGCCACCGCGCTGCGACCGGACATCTCGCCGACATCCTGGTTGAAATAGCCGATCGAGACGCCGCGATCGATCGAGACCTGCCCCTCGTCGGGCTGCTCGCGGCCTGAGATCATCCGGAACAGCGTCGTCTTGCCGGCCCCGTTCGGACCGACCAAGCCGATCTTCTCGCCGCGCTGAAGGGCGGCGGAGGCTTCGATGAAGAGAATCTGGTGGCCGACTTGCTTGGAGACGTTATCGAGGCGGATCATGAGGGCTCAGGCGGTGGACAGGTTGCCGCCGCTCTTAGTCGATGCGCGCCGCCGGTGGAAGGCGCAATTTTGCAGCGCAACTCACGCCTCGAGCGGAGCCGGTCAGCGGCCTTGAGGCCGAAAATCCTGGTTGCCGAACGGCTTGTCGGTCGGAATGCGGATCGCGACGTAGCCCCGATCCATCGACGCGTGGCATGCGTTGCATCCCGACGTCAATTCGGTCACGGCGGAAGCGAAGCGCTTGCCATCCTTGGTAGCGATGGCGTCCGAGATCGACTGGATCGGCTGGCCGAGCGTGGTGACGTTGTCCACCGGCAGGCCCGAATAGAAGACCGCAGCGTCAGTCAGGCTCTGCCTCAACTGGGCGAGCTCATAGGACGCGAGATCCCAATTCTTGGACTGTCCCGCGAACCAGAGCTTCGCGTGTCTGACCTGAATCAGATTCATGATGTCGCCGAGTCGCGGCAGATATTGTTCTGCATTTGACTGCGACTGCGCTGCAGCCAGGGAGATGGCCGAACAGGCGACCAGAACGCCTGAAACCCACTTGCGATAGCTCATTCCATGCCCCGCTTCCAAACAAACCGCTACGGAAGACATACCGCTGCGATCGAAACCGGACTTGCGATTGATCAAGGCCGAGGCCGCCTCCGATCGTTCGAGCCCGCCAGACGAATGATCCGCCGAAGCGGCTGCCTCGGCGGATCATCATATCAGCCCCCGGCCCCGGGGTGTTGTGTTCGGCGTCTTAGGCTGCGGCTTTCGCGCCGGTCGGAACCATCGCGATCGTCTTCAGGACCTGAGACGCGATCTGGTAGGGGTCGCCCTGGGAGTTCGGACGGCGGTCTTCCAGATAGCCCTTGTAGGCGTTGTTCACGAAGGAATGCGGCACGCGAATCGAGGCGCCGCGGTCGGCCACACCCCAGCTGAAGGTGTCGATCGAGGCGGTCTCGTGCTTGCCGGTCAGGCGCATGTGGTTGTCCGGACCGTACACCGCGATGTGGTCGGCACGAGCTTCCTTGAAGGCGTCCATCAGCTTCTCGAAATACTCCTTGCCGCCGACTTCGCGCATGTACTTGGTCGAGAAGTTGCAGTGCATGCCCGAACCGTTCCAGTCGGTGTCGCCGAGCGGCTTGCAGTGGAACTCGATGTCGATGCCGTACTTTTCGGTCAGGCGCAGCATCAGGTAGCGGGCCATCCACATCTGGTCAGCAGCCGTGCGCGAGCCCTTGCCGAACACCTGGAATTCCCACTGGCCCTTCGCCACCTCGGCGTTGATGCCTTCGTGGTTGATGCCGGCCGCGAGGCAGAGGTCGAGATGCTCTTCGACGATCTTGCGGGCGACGTCGCCGACGTTCTTGAAGCCGACGCCGGTGTAGTACGGGCCCTGCGGGGCCGGATAACCGTATTCCGGGAAGCCGAGCGGACGGCCGTCCTTATAGAAGAAGTACTCCTGCTCAAAGCCGAACCACGCGTCTGGATCGTCCAGGATGGTGGCGCGGGCGTTCGACGGATGCGGGGTCTTGCCGTCCGGCATCATCACTTCGCACATCACCAGCACACCGTTGGTGCGGGCGGCGTCGGGATACACGGCAACCGGCTTCAACACGCAGTCGGAGCTATGGCCTTCGGCCTGCATCGTCGACGAGCCGTCGAAGCCCCAAAGAGGCAGCTGTTCCAGGGTCGGAAAAGAGGAAAATTCCTTGATCTGTGTCTTGCCGCGCAAATTCGGCACCGGCTTGTAGCCGTCGAGCCAGATGTACTCGAGCTTGTATTTCGTCATTGAGCCTCTCTGTCTTATCGAAAGGTGGGAGCCCAGCAATCGAAGGCTCCCCGCTTACCCGGCCACGATCGGCCAGCGCACTCTTAAGCATGGAACGTGCCAAATCCCGCGACGTCCCGTCGCATGGACGGAGACCAATCGGGGCGGAGCCGGCGGCGGATTTTGCACGTCAGGGGTGCGGCAAAGCAGCGCGACCGGGATTGCACGGAGCGCATGGCGGAGAAAAGAGCCTGTCGAAAACCCGCTTGATTCCTTAGCATTTGCGGCGATGCGCAAGAGAGGCCGAACAAGCCGTCAGCACCTCCCGGACATTTTCGAAAAGACTTGAGCTCCACTTCGCAACCTTTGGTCCAGCCCAAGTGTTGGTCAGCGGCGCGTTGCTGCGGAGGGAGCACAAGAAAAAATGCCTGCAAAACGCGCAACATGTGATTTCGTTTTGATCATGTTGCATTCCCTCCGGGCAGCGCTGATATCGAGACTGGTCACCACAAGAGAACGAGTCGGGCGCAACCTGATGTGTGGCCCGCTGGAAGGAGACTGAGGAATGGACACAAATGTGGACGAGGGATCCGCCAGGATCTACCAATTTCCGCGCGGAGGGCGAGCGGGTCTTGCGCACAGCCAATCCGGATCATCGCCCGCGCCGCTGATCGCGCCGTCGATCCAGCCGACGATCTACAGCGGCAGCTGGTATCATGACGAGGCGATCCAGGAAGCCAAGCCGGCGTGGGATCGCTGATGTCAGACCGTACCGTGACGCCATCACGCCTTTGCTGAAGGGTCGGACCGACAAGGTTCCGGCCCTTTTTTTCTTGCGCTGCCGTCTGCATGTCTCTCGCCGCTGCTGACGGTCGCCGGCGGGCTCGACCAGCCGGGTCAAACAAGCCGCCGTCGTGACCCGTTTCATGGTCTTCACTTTCCTGTCGAAGGGCTGTGCCTGCGGCGTCGCGTCCGTCGATGAAACGGCGTTTCACATCGAAGCCCGCGTCCCCTAGAACAAGACGATGTCCGCCTATCCACTTCGCCATCTCGGCCTTCACGGCGCCAGCAACTTCAGAGATCTCGGCGGATATCCCAGCAGGGATGGCCGGCACGTGCGATGGCGGCGGCTGTTTCGGTCGAACCATCTCGGACAGCTGACCGAGCCCGACGTCGCGGTCCTGCGGGAGCTCGGCATTCGCGCAGCGTTCGATTTCCGCGGTCGCAACGAGCGCGCGGCCGGCCTCTGCACGATCGCCGAGATCACCGTGCACTCCGTGCCGATCGAGCCGAGCGTCGTGCCGGCGCTGCGGGCCCTGGCGACACGAGGACAGCTCACGACCGACCATGCCTTGGAGCTGATGCGCGAGTCCTACCGCAACTACATCCGCAACTACACGCCGCGCTTCCGCGCGCTGTTCCAGCATGTTCTCAATGAGGACGTCCCGTTGGTGATCCATTGCACGGCCGGCAAGGACCGCACCGGTGTGGCCTGCGCGCTGGTCCTACACGCGCTCGACGTTGCGGATGACGTCATCCTGGAAGACTACCTGCTCACGAACCAGCCCTATCGTCGCGAGACCGCGGCTCACCCAGATCTTCCCGCTGATGTCGTCCAGACGATCGGGATGGTCCAGACGTCGTTCCTCGCAGCTGCGTTCGACGCCATGCGTGATGATTTCGGCGACGTCGACACCTACCTGCGCGACGGTCTCGGCATCGACGACGCAGCACGGAAGACGCTACAGGAGCGCTATCTCACGCCGTGAGCCGGTGTGGCGCGAATACGCTTGAGCCCGATCAGGCCGCTTCGATATCGGCTGTCTCGGCGGCTTCCATCGCGTCGAGATCGGCAATCACCTCCTCGAATGCGGAAATCGCCTGCTGAACCGCCGCGATCTGCATCAATTCCCAACCGGTCACCGGACCAGCCCGGTTCTGCAGGGCGACCACCAGATCCCGCCGCTGCTCCTTCAGTTGCACCAGCGGTAAACCATGGTCCGGCAGATGTCTCATCATGTCAAAGCTCCAACGCCCCTCAAGCGGCATAGCGACAGGCTAGCGGGCTGCGCTGGCAATCCACTTACGAAAGTCCGGCAAATTTTATCGATCAGGCCAGCGCAACCGGCGCCGTCAGGATGGCGCTGGCCAAAACGTCGCTGATCTTCGCGGTGGCGGCTTCGCTCACATGCAAGCGGTCACCGTGCCCGTCGTCGAGCGCCGACAACGGAATCTGGCCGGCCTCATACCAGCTCTTCATCAAATTCCAGCGCCCGAAGAGGTTGACGTTGGCCGCAGACGTGACCTTCTCGATCCGTCGCTGAATGTCCTCGGCACGCGCCAGCCTGTTCGGCACCGTCACGATCGCAGCCGTGTATTGCAGGTCGATCACGATGACGTCGATGGACAGCGCCGTCAGCCATCGAACGCCGACGCGCAGCGCCGCCTCGACGTCATCGGGACTGTAGACCTCGGGTCTGTAGGCGGCGTTGGTGCCGAGCTGCCAGATGACGAGCGAGGGCTGCTCCGCAATCACGTCGCATTCGAAGCGCGAGAGCTGGTCCGGGGATTCCTGTCCGCCCACACCCCGATTGAGGACGTCGATCATGCAGCCGAAATTGGCCTTGCGCAGCGACTGCTCGATCCGGGCCGGAAAAGCGATGATTCCGTTGGTGCCCGCGGTGGAAGATGAGCCCAGCGCCACGATCCGGGTCTTGCGCTGCGCATCCAGACTCTGTCTGAAACGTTTGATTGGACGAGAAAAACTGGTGGGGACGTCAGGAAATTCGAGAGAGCCTGTCGCGGTCATGGTCACCTCTGACGAACCACGCCTTCTGATTGCAATTCCATGCCCCGGCCGCCCGGCCATTGCAACTCATCGGCAGGATCATAGTATAGCAAGCGGCGCTGTGGGGCGCGTCAACGGAGACCAGGGACGGAATGAACGGAGCAGTGATTGTCATAACGGGTGCGCAAGGGGCGCTCGGGCGCAGCGTGGCCGATCTCGCGCTCGCACGGGGCGCACATGTGGCCGGGATCGACCATGCCCAGGCCGAAATCCCGGCGAGTGACGACCGCATCGAGCTCGGAGGCGTCGATCTCTCCGACCCCGAGCAGGCAAAGGTCGCGATCGACTCCGTCGCCGCCCACTTCGGCACTCTGGATGCGCTGATCAACATCGCCGGCGCGTTCGCGTTCGAGACGACTGCCGATGGCGACGATTCCGTCTGGGAGACGATGCATGCGCGAAACCTGATGACCGCGCTGCACGCATCGCGCGCGGCTATACCGCATCTCGTCCGCTCCAGCACGGGCCGCATCGTCAACATCGGGGCCATGGGCGCGCTCCAGGCCAGTGCCGGCATGGGCCCCTATGCGGCCTCCAAGTCGGGAGTGCATCGCCTGACGGAAGCGCTCGCGGCCGAATGGAAGGGCAAGATCACCGTCAACGCCGTCCTGCCGTCGACGATCGATACGCCGGCCAACCGCGCCAGCATGCCCAAGGCCGATTTCGACAAATGGGTGACGCCGCAGGAACTCGCAGAGGTCATTCTGTTTCTAGCCAGCGACGCCGCGAGCGGCGTGACCGGCGCACTGATACCGGTTATCGGCCGGGTGTAGCGAAGCCAGCCGGTCACCCCGCCTTGGCGCTGACATCACCGGACTCGGCGGGCTAGACTCGCGCGCGCTCTGAGTCGCACACATCGGACGGCCCCTTGGAAACCGCGCTCTACCTTCCCGTCAAACGCTTCCTCGAAAACCTCGGCTTCTCGGTCAAAGGGGAAGTCGGCGGCTGTGACGTGGTGGCGCTCAAGGGCGACGACCCGCCGGTGGTGGTCGTCTGCGAGCTGAAGCAGGTCTTCAACTTGGAACTGCTGCTGCAGGCGGTCGACCGGGCCGGTGCCTGCGACGAGGTCTGGATCGCGGCGAAGCTGTCGGCACGCGGCAAGGGCCGCGAGAGCGACGCGCGCTATCGCAATCTGTGCCGCCGGCTCGGCTTCGGCATGCTGACCGTGACCTCAGCCGGAGACATCGAAGTGCTGGTGCAGCCGCCCACCACCGCGCCGCGCAAGAATCCCAAGAAGCGTTCGCGTCTTGTGATCGAGCATCAGCGGCGCAAGGGCGACCCCGTCGCGGGCGGCTCGACCCGCGCACCCATCATGACGGCCTATCGGCAGCAGGCGCTGGCCTGCGCTTCGGCGCTGTCGGACGGGCCGAGACGCGTCCGCGACCTCCGCGCGGACATTCCGGATGCGCCGAAGATCTTGCAGCGTAACGTCTATGGCTGGTTCGACCGCGCCGAGCGCGGCGTCTATGTCCTCACGAAAGCCGGGCTCGCGGCCTTGCGCCGCTGGCCCCAGGATATCCACATGACGCAGGCAGCGTTGCCCGATCGCGACATGGTGAACGCATAGCTGGGCTGCCTCGCGGAATATATATTGCAATGCAACAATCCTGCTTCTAGGTATCCGGGACGATTCACGAGGCCCCCATGAGCGAAGATTGGAACACCAAGTACGGTCCGCGTCGCGTCAGGCGTGATCCCCCGACTCTGGAGGAGGCGATCTTCGCTGCGTCAGGGATCACCGACGATGTGCAGGCTCAGGCCGAGATCGCGTCGGCGCTGATGGGTCTGCCGCTCGAGCAGGTGCTCCCCGAGGTCAAGAAGGCAGTCCGCGTTGCCGCGCGCACCAACACGCGCGTCATCACGGCCGATCAGGGCACGCAGCAGCGTGCCGTCGTGGTCGAGCGCCGTACCGTGCGCCGCTTCAATTTCGACAAACGCACCGGCACCTGAACGCCGCCCTCCGGGGCGCATCGGCCAATGCAATCAAACGAAAGGCGCGGCAGCGGTGATCGCTGTCGCGCCTTTGTCGTCGCAGCAACGGCTCGGCTCAGGCGGCGCGCTTGTCGCCGTACATCCGGGTCACGAGCTTCCAGCAGGCGCGATTGAGGGTAAAGAACGCCCGCGCTGCCGCGATGGGTGCTTCGATCACGAGCTTCGCCAGCTCATCCTGGGGCTGCTCGGTCAGATCGATCGTGCCGGTCGATTCGCCGTGACGGAACGCCAGATGCGCACCGAACTTGGCTGCCAGCGCCCGCATCGCATGGTTCTGCGATCCGGTCGTCACGCGAAGCTTGCGATAGCCCTTCCACCGCGCCTCCGAGATCACGCGCTGGAACAGCAGGCTGCCGACCCCACGGCGACGCACGCAAGCCTCCACGCTGAACGCAATCTCCGGAAGCCCATCCTCGGACTGCTCCGGCGGATGCAACTCGGCGGCGCCGCGCACCAGGCCGTTTTCCATGTAGGCGACGACGATCGTGCCGTCGGCCGCACAGCGGGCCGCGTAGCGTTCGATGAAACTGTCATCGAGGAAGCCGTTGAATCGATCGTGCCGGCTTTCCGCATCGAGCCGCAACAGATGATCGCGCAGCAACGGCAGTTCCTCGTGCTGGCTGAGCGTCCGCACATAGCCGAAGCCCGGCCGGGGACGAAAAGTATCTACCTGTGACACTGCCTGAGACTCCTCTCGAGAGCCCTCGCACAGACGTCTTTCCCTAGACAGGAGCTATATTGTGCATCGCAACATTCATTGCAAGCCCCATGCTCTACGGAGAGAACATGCGGCCATGCAAGGATCGCGTGAGTTAACGATTCGTTTGTGTACGAATCATCACAGCACGAGCTGAGTCTGGGTCACGATCGCGACCAGACGCCCGTCCTCGGTTTCCACCCGGGTCTGCCATACCTGGGTGCGGCGGCCGCGATGCACGGGCGTGGCGGTTGCCGTCACCACAGTCCCCTCCTTGGCGCCGCCGATGAAGTTGGTCTTGCTCTCGATCGTGGTGGTGCCCTTGGCATCCTGCGGCAGGTTGATCACGGTCGCGGCCGCGCCGACCGAATCCGCCAGCGCCATGACGGCGCCGCCATGGATGGTGTGATGCAGGGTGCAGAGATCCGGCCGCACCTGCATCTGCGCCACGACGCGATCGGCGCTGGCCTCGGTGAAGGTGACGCCCTTCAAGTCCGCGAACGGCATCTTCATCGCATTGATCTTGTCGAGTGGCGTCATGCCTTCCCTCCCCCGTTTGATCGGACGACCCGTCTTCGCGGGTCAGCGCCGCATCTGGATGCGCCGGGCTTCGAACCCGAAGCAATGACCTGAAAGGTCATTGCTTCAGTCCGATCGTAGCGCCGCTCAGGCCTTCTCGACCCCGCACCACTCCACGATGAACAACGCCATGGTCTTGGTGACCTGGCGCAGCGAGTCGATCTCGACATATTCGTTGAAGCCGTGCATCGCGGCGCCGGTCGCGCCGAAGCAGAGGCTGGGGATGTTGTAGTTGAGCCCGTAGAAGCGGGTATCCGTCAGCGCCGTGAAGACGAGATCCTGGACCTCGCCGCCGTAGACGGCGGTGAATGCCTTGCCGAACGCCGCCTCCGGCTCGGCGGAATTGGTCAATTCGTAGCCTTCGGACAGGAAGCCCGACCACTCGACGACCGGCGGATTGTTGGAGAGAAAGCGATGATCGCGCGAAGCCGCGGCGACGCAGGCGAGGATCTCGTTCTGGCAGTCCTTGACCGACCAGCCCGGCAGGATGGCGATGCGGCAATCGACGTCGCACCAAGCCGGCACGCTCGAGGCCCAGTCGCCGCCTTTGATGATGCCCGGATTGAAGTTGATCGGATGATTGAGCGTCTTGAAATGACGGTCGCTCTTGGCGCGCTCGTTCCAGTCCGCCTCGAGCTTCTCCAACGCATGGATCAGATGATAGCTCGCCTGGATCGCATTGGCGCCGACGCCGGCCTCGAACACATGCGCCGGGAAGCCGCGCACCTTCAGGCGGAACCAGATCACGCCCACCTGAGAACGCACCATCTTGCCGCTGGTCGGCTCCGGGATGAAGCAGGCATCCGCGCGGTAGCCGCGCTGCAGGGTCGACAGCGCGCCGACGCCGGTGCTCTCCTCCTCGATAACGGATTGGATGTGAATGCGCGCCGTCGGCTTGAAGCCGGCAGCCTTGATGGCATCGAGCGCATAGAGCGCGCCGATGGTGCCGGACTTCATGTCGCAGGCGCCGCGGCCATACATCCGGCCGTCGCGGATCACCGGCGAGAACGGCGGCGTCTCCCACATGTCGAGCGGACCGGCCGGCACCACGTCGCAATGCCCCTGCAGGATCAGCGATCGCCCGGCCGACGTCGCCGGCCGGTAGGTTCCGACCACGCTGCGCGCCTTCGAGAAATCGTGCTCGATCGGGCCGTAGCCGCGCATCTCCTTGAGATCGTCCAGATCGATGTGCCAGTCGTCGACCTCGTAGCCGCGCGAGCGCAGGAGATCGCTGAACATGTCCTGGCACGGCCCTTCGGCGCCGCGGGTCGAGGGGATGGCGACGAAGTCGCTCGTGGTCGCAAGCTGCCGGTCGAAGTCGGCATCGACGGCGTCGACGATGCGCTGCGTAATGTCCTGGGTGATCATGCCTGTCGAGGTTCCAATTGCCGATGACTGCAGCAAATCACAATCTCATGCAGAGTTGCACCGGATTCGCCGCTGCTTTCAGAATCGCAAGGCCGCCCGTACATTCGCGCATACGAAAATGACTGCAACATACTTTGGAATTTGGCATGTCGGATCACCGCAATATCCTTTATTTCCTCCTCGGCATTCTCAGCGCGGCGATCATCGTGCTCGGCTACAATTTCTATCAGGCCAAGAAGCAGCCGGAGGGTGTCCAGATCAATATCGGGCCAAACGGCCTGAAGATCGAAGGAAAGTGATGCGTTCTCAAATCTCCTCGTTCGCGAATGTCGCAGCGCGCCCTCTCGGCGTCCTCGGTGTCCTGCTTTTGGTTGCCGCACCCGCGCAGGCGCAATATGTCGGGCGCGAGCAGGACGTCACCGATCTCCGGCTTGGCCAGCGCGTGCTGGTCGATGACGGCACCTGCCCCGCCGGCCAGGTGAAGGAGGTCTCCGGCTCCAAGATGGCCGAAACCGGTATTGTCCGCACCACGAAATGCGTGCCGCGCTTCGGGCCGAAGAAGAAGTAGCTGATCTCGTTTGATGCGGCTCACGCCGCCGACCTCCGGCGCGTGACCTTCCGCACAGTCCCGTAGCCGCGCATCGACGATGCTCCTGCCCGTGGACAAGCGGGGACGCAGCATGTCGATGTCAGCGGTGCAGGATCACGGTTTCTTCGAACCGGCCGACCGGCCGCAGCCGGTCAAGGCCGATTTCAGCCGCTACGCCCTGCTCGGCTATCTGTCGATTGCGCTGGTGTTCGGCGGCTTCGGCGTATGGGCCGCCTACGCCCCCCTCGATCGCGCGGCGATCGCACCGGGCACCGTGTCCGTCTCCGGCGATCACAAGGTGGTTCAGCACCGTGAGGGCGGAATCATCAGGGAGATCCTGGCCAAGGAGACTCACGCCGTGCATCGCGGCGACCTGCTGTTCCGGCTGCAGCCGACCGAGGCACAGGCCAACACGGATCTCCTGCGCAAGCAGATGGATGCCGCACTCGCCGAGGAAGCGCGCCTGCTCGCCGAGCGCGGCAATGCGCGGATGATCACGTTTCCCGACGCGCTGCTCAACCGCCAGAACGTGCCGGAGGCGGCGCTTGCCATCGCCGACCAGCAGCGGCTGTTCGTCGAGCGCCGCAATGGCCTGATCAGCCAGATCAACATCCTCAACTCGCAGATCGCCCAGCAGCAGCAGGAGCTCGCCGGCCGCGACCGCCAGCGCGCCGCACTCTCCGCGCAGCTCGCGAGCTTCGAGACGCAGATGAACAATGTGCGCCCGGCGGTCGCCGCAGGCTACTATCCGCGCAACAAGTTCCTCGAACTGGAACGCGAGCGCGCCCGCGTCGAAGGTGATCTCGGCCAGGCGCAGGCCGACGTGGCGCGGCTGACGCAGACGGCGGCGCAATCGCGCCTGCAGATCGATCAGGCGCTGCAGAAATATCTGACCGAGGTCGGCCAGCAGCTCGACGGCACCCGTGCCAAGCTGTCGGACCTGCGCGAGAAGCTCGTCATCGCCGAGGACGTGCTGCGCCGGGTCGACATCCGCGCCGAGCGCGACGGCATCGTCATGAACATGAAAGTCCAGACCGTGGGCGCCGTCGTGAAGCCAGGCGATACGCTCGCCGAGATCGTCCCGGTCGGCGAAGGCGTCGACGTGATGGCGCACGTCTCGCCGCGCGACATCGAGAGCGTCGCCATCGGCCAGAGGGCCGAGGTGCGCTTCTCCAATTTCTCCTCGCGCACGACGCCGACGATCTTCGGCAAGGTCTCGAGCGTCTCGGCGGATGCGATGTCGGACGAGGCGAACAAGCAGAGCTACTACTCGGCGCGGGTCGTGATCGACTATTCGACCATCCCGCCCGAGATCGCCGAGAAGATTCTGCCGGGCATGCAGGCCGACGTCATCATCTCCACGGGAGAGCGCACCGTGCTCGAATATCTGGTCGGGCCGCTGCTCAACACGCTCGCCAAGACGTTCCGTGAGAAATGAGCCGAGAGCACCTAGGCCGACGGCACCGGTGGCGCGCCCGCGACGACAGCAAGGTCGCGGGCACGCCGCACGCCGATGGCGTCCAGCTCGCTGCCCTGCTCCGGATCGGCAAGCCTCTCACGTATCGCTCCATCCAGACCAGCAAGGCCGGCAGCTGTCGCTACGCCCCCGGACATCGCGAGCTGCCAACCTCTGGTCTCCGCCAATTCAGCCAGACGCGCCGGCCACTCCGTCCCGAGCCCGAGCACAGCCACCTGCGATGTGCGTCCAAGGGTCAGTTGCCCGACGACGATGTCGCCAAGGTGAGCACCAATCGTCAACTCGACGGGCCGACCGATCTCCGCAGCGATCTTTTCGTTGACGCGGTCCATGACCACGTCCATGGCACCGATCGCCTGCAGCGCATCGCGGCAGCCTTGTTCTGCTCCCTGCTCCTCGCCGAAGACGGCGAGCACGCCATTGCCGAGGAAGCGATCGATGCGCCCGGAATGGGCTTCGATCGCCCTGCCAATGGCGCCGAAGATCTCGTTCATCATGAACCCGAGGTCGGATGGCAGCCGGTCGCGCGCAATGGCCGTAAGCGGACGGACGCGGACGTGGACCAGGCATACCGCACGGCGCTCGGCGGGAAGGTGGTCGACGAGGGGCGCCCTCTCCGCTTGATCGCCGCCGAGGAGACGCGTGATCGTCAGCGGCGCCGCCGGACGAATCTGGCAGGCCAGCCGCACATTCGCCGGAGCCGCCAAGTCGGCGAGCATGACGCGCTCCGCGTGGCCGGGCGGCGCCAGCGTCTCCGCACCTTCATCAACCCGGACGCTGCAAAGACCGCAGCGGGCACGGCCGCCGCAGTCGGACCGCTGCGAGAGCTCGTTGCTGCCGATGATCTCCAGCAGCGTCGGACCGACCGCGGCCCGCACCGTCGCGCCACCCGTGAAGGCAATGACGATCTTCGGCGCCGCGAGCGACGCGACGTAGCGGAACACGATGATCGTCACGCCTGCAACGAGCAGCGCGACGACTGCGATCTGCGCCGAAATTTGCAGCAAGGCGATCCACCTCCCGTCGAGTTCGCTCGGCCAATGGGTGACCTGGCGCATCTGCTCGGCCATGCCGGGATTGCCGAGCAACGCGGCGACGGCGCGCCCGGACACCACGAAACCCATCAGCGCCGCCATCGGCACCGCGACGGCGAGGACAAACAGCAGCGGCTGGACGAGGCGGTACCAGCTCCGGAATTTCAGCCAGTGATGCAGGCCGACGCAGCCGTGGATCCAGACCAGCAGCAGCAGCGCGGTCTGAATCCAGGCCGCCTTGGGCCACATCAACGCCAGCGCATAGAGGTAGCCATCCTGAACGCCAAACAGCGCATGAGCGATGTGGGTCTCGATGACGTGCGGCAGCAACAATAGCGGGATCGCAAATCCCGTGGCGATCTGAACAAACTCCCACGAGGACAGCCGCCACGTGCCGCGCTGAACCGTCTTGACGAAAGCAAGCACGGCATGCGCGAGCAATGCCGCCGCCAGCACGATCATCCCCGGCCACGATCGGGTGACGACCAGCCGCCATTCCTGCACCTCGTCCATCGCCTCGAGGCTGAACAGACCCACCGCATGGTTGAGAAAATGCGTCGCGGCGAACGCAAACAGGACGAGGCCCGACACGAGCCGGATGTTCTGGGACGTTACGGCAGGCATGAGGTCACTGTGATTCAGGCAAGCTGCGAAATCTGAGCACGGCTGATCCATCCGGTAGCGGCTGCAACCGGCCAACTCAAGCGCTGGCAGATCAGCCTCGAGCTATGTGAGGTCTATCACGGTCGACGACGGGCGCCCCAGGCGAAGTTCTCCAGCACCATCGCAAGGGGATCCGACATGACGAGCACCACCCGAAGCCCGCTGGGAACCGCGCTCCGCGCCTGCTTTCCCGCGCTCACCGCGACCTTCGTGCTCAGCCTCTTCATCAATGCGAGCATGCTCGCCTCGCCCCTCTATTCCATGCAGGTCTACGACCGCGTCCTCACCAGCCGCAATCTCGGCACGCTGGTCATGCTGACGCTCATCGTCGGTGTCTTCCTGGTGCTGTATGGCGTCCTCGAATTCGCCCGTTCCGGCGTTCTGGCCCGGGCCGGCGTGCAGTTCGAAGGCACGCTGCGCCACCCGCTGTTCGAGACGATGATGAAGGCGGAGCTGTCGCCGCGGCATCGCTTCGGCCAGCAGATCATCCGTGACGCCGAGACCATCCGCGACTGCATCTCCAGCGGCACCGCCGCCATCGCCTGCGATCTGCCGTGGACCCCGGTGTTCGTCGCGCTGTGCTTTCTGCAGCACGCTTATCTCGGCATCCTCTCGCTGCTCGGCGCGATCGTGCTGTTCTCGCTGGCGCTGCTCACCGAATTCTACACGCGCGCCAGCGTCGAGCGCACCAACGCGCTGGCCAACGAGGCCTCGCGTTTCGTCGCGGCGGCGCTGCGCAACGGCGAGGTCGTGCGCGGCCTCGGCATGGGCGACATCGTCATGGACCGCTGGAGTTGCCGTCAGTCAGCGATGGTCGAAGCCCACAGCACCCTCGTCGAGCGTGGCGCGGCGATGCATTCCGTCACCAAGTTCGCGCGCATGGCGGTGCAGACCTCGCTGCTGTGCATCGGCGCCTGGCTCGCGATCGAGCAGCAGATCTCGCCCGGCGCGATGATGGCGACGTCGATCATCATGGGCCGCGCGCTGGCCCCGGTCGAGCAGGTCGTCGGGCAGTGGAAGCGCATCATCGCATTCCGCTCCGCCTATCGCCGGCTGGAGGAGCTGTTCCAGGCCTTGCCGGTCACGGCTGCACCGACGGCGCTGCCGACGCCGCGCGGCGACATCGACGTCGAGAACGCCGTGGTGTGGCCGCCGGCGGCCGGCCGCCCCTCGGTCAAGGGCGTCAGCTTTTCGCTCAAGGCCGGCGAGAGTCTCGCGATCGTCGGCGCCTCCGCCAGCGGCAAGTCGAGTATGGCGCGCGCCATGGCCGGCGTCTGGCCGCTGCGCGAAGGTGTGATCCGCATCGACGGCGCCGCCTACAGCCAGTGGGACCCAAACCGGCTCGGCAAGCATATCGGCTACCTGCCACAGGACATCGAACTGTTCGCAGGCACCGTCGCCGACAACATCGCCCGGCTTGCGAAGGTGGATGAGGCCGCCGTCGTCGCTGCCGCCAAGGCCGCCGGCGCGCATGAGGTGATCCTGCGCCTGCCCAACGGCTACGACACTCCGATCGGCGAAGGCGGCGTGGCGTTGTCCGGCGGCATGCGCCAGCGCGTCGGCCTGGCCCGCGCGCTGTACGGCGATCCACGGCTCTTGATCCTCGACGAGCCGAACTCGAACCTCGACGAGGACGGCGAGCGGGCGTTGGCGCAGGCCATGGCCCAGGCGAAGGCCGCCGGCCGAACCGTGATCGTCGTCACGCACCGGCCGCAGCTTTTGGCGCATGTTGACCGCATCATGGTGATGGCCTTCGGCAAGACGCTGGCGTTCGGCCCGCGCGACGAGGTGATCGCCAAGATGCGCGGCCAGCGTGTCGTCGTCGCCCACGACCGGGCGACGGCCAGCGCCGCGGCCTGAACGGACCCCAATGCAGATCGCACACCGCAAGGAGCCAGCCATGATCAAGTTCACATCGCACGCACGGACACTCCAGCTGGCGCTCGCGACCGCCGTCCTGCTGCCGATGTCGGCTTCAGCGGAGACACCGATGACCGCGCGTCAGATGCTGGCCCACGCGCAAACCCAAGCTCTCAACGTCCCCGGCGACATCAAGCAGCCGGCGCCGGACAGCAGTGAAAGGATCGTCAGCGAGTCCGCCGCCTCGGGCGGTGCTTCCATCGCAGCCCCGCTTCCGGTAATCGAGCCGCCGACGCCGATCTCGGCGCCAGCATCGACGCTCACCGCATTGGCCGTGCCCGTCCCGGCACCTGAGGGGGCTTTGTTGCAATCGCGTACCAACTCGCTCACGACCGCCGCGCCCGTTGCTGAAGCTGCCAAGGCGTCGAATGCCGTGCTCGCAACTCCGCCCGTGGCGGCCACCACTGAAACACGCCCTGTGGCACCGACCGCGACGCCGCCCGCCACGACCGCAGCTTCACCGGCCATCGTCCCCGCAGTCGCTCCTGCTGCCGCGCCGACCCAGCCCGGTCTGACGGCCGCGGCGCCCACGCAGACGACGCGGACGAAAGCGGCGACCTTGCCATCCGCCGAAAAGACTGCACTTGCGCGGCATCAGCCGACGAGTGCCGATGCGTCAGCGGCCCGCCCTGCTCCCAAGCCGAGTGCGAGATCGTCGAGGCACAGCGACGACGACGCCATCAGCACGCGGATCTCGCGCATCATGCGCCGGCCGGAGGTGCAGTCATTGATGTCGCAGTATGGCCTGGACTGACAACCAGCACCGCCGGACGATGGACGCCGATCGACGTCAGGTCCGGCGGCTGATCAGTTGGCCGGATCGAACATGCACTGCAGGGCAGGCTTCGCGATCTTGGTGAACGTAGGACCGATCTCGGCCTGCTTCGGCGCGGGCACCCAATCGGTCTCGATGGTCGGCACGCCGGTCTCACTGATGCCGCGCAGCAGCGCCTCTCGCAAGTCGGCATCCTCCACCATCGCGGCCGCATGATCATGCAGGCAGGAGCAGACAGCTTCAGGATGCGCCCACCGGTCAAGCATATGAGGCGCACATTGCCGTACGAACTCGCTGCGCAGATCGGACAATCGGGTCGTTATCCGCGCCTCGACGGAGGACCAGAAGAGGCACGACAGCACGGCAAGCGCCGCAGCACCCAGTCGAAAACGCATGGTGGACCGCTGGTATTTGTTTTTCGTCATGTCATCCACGCGGGCCTGGACGACACGATTCGCATGTCGCTGACGCCAGCATCGGTTTCATATCCGCTTCACGTTTCAAGCGGCCTGCGGCACAGGCCCAAAATGGTTTCATGGCCCCGCCGCTTCGTTTCATCGCGACCGACCCGACGACACAAAATACAATCAAAACGAGAGTGATCTAAAACCCCAAGCAGAAGAATGTTTCACTTGCCTTGGGCGAGCCAGCGCCCTCCGGGGCAGCCGCCATTTCTGCCGATGGCGAGCTTCTTAACGACCTTACGTTAACTGTGGCCGGCAGGGAGAACCTCCCAGCTCACCACGGCAACCCAGCAGCGCGCGGCGCGTTGGGAGACGACGTTGCTCCCTCAGGGTCACCATGGACAAGCGCTCGCACACACCCAAACCGAAGGTATCACGCCGCAGCTCCCTGGCTGCGCCGATGGCGCAGCAGCGAACCGAGAGCTACGCCGGCTCGACGCCACAGAGCCTGGTGCGGCTGATCGGCTGCCACGATCCTGCCAAGCACAAATTGCCCGGCAAGGCTTTCGGCAGCCGATCGTCTCGTGGCAGGTCCCTTATTGAATGAAATCGCCGCACTTCTGGACGACGCCGTCGTCGGCTTTGCCCCAAGGCATGACCGGAACAGAGGAGGTCGAGTTCTTCGGCGATCCCTCGATCAGCTTGTCTGAGTAAACCATGTAGACGAGCACGTTGCGCTTGGCGTCGCAGCCGCGAACGATCTGCATCTTCTTGAAGAACAGCGACCGTCGCTGCCGGAACATGTCGTCGGCCTGTTCGAGCTTGCGTTTGAACCTGATCGGGCCGATCTGCCGGCATGCGAGCGAGATGTCGGAGACCTCCTCGGCCAGGCCCAGCCAACCGGCATAGCCGCCCTTCTGCGGCACCGTGAAGTGGCAGGCGACGCCCTCTACCTCTGGATCATCAACGCCATAGGTCGCGAGCTTGTCATTCGGGCTGAGCAGTTTGAACACGGTCGACCGACGGAAGATCAGATCCGGCTCGTCTGCGGCGTATGCTGAGATCACAGGCGAGGACAATCCGATAAGCAGTAGGCAAACGAGGGTTTTCAGCCACAGATCAAACCGTTTGGTGGCTCTGAACGACATGTCGGTCTCCGTTATACCGCCGATGCTCGGCATACCGCCCATGTAGGGACACAAATGCCTGCAAGGAAGGCGCTCCAGCCCCTGACCTTCCACTACCCGTTTAACGGGATGTGAGGCTTTTCTGCTACGATTGGAACGAAATCACGCAGGGCAGAAGCCCAAGCTGGTGAACGCAGACTCCGTCTGCGACACTAAAGACCAGATGGTTCTTGAGGATTTGCCGGAATGCTCTGCGTTCGTGCAGCCGCCAGGGGGCGGTTCTATTGTGCAGCAATCGTTTCAGTCCCGCTTGCCATAGCAGTGACCTCACAGGCTGGCGCAGCGTCTTATTACTACTGGAACGACGCGCAGCCCATCACCATTGCTCCGACCGTACGCCCGGCCGCTCCGCGCAAGCCCAAGGCGCGCCACCTTGAGATGCTGACCAAGACCGAGAAGGAGGCTGCCAAGCCGCAAGCGCCGCTCACGATCGCGGTGTCGATCAACAAGCAGCAGCTGAAGGTCTACGACGCAAACGGCCTGTTCGCGGAAGCACCCGTCTCGACCGGCATGAAGGGTCATTCCACGCCGATGGGCGTGTTCAGCGTCATTCAGAAGCAGAGATACCATCGCTCCAACATCTACAGCGGCGCCCCGATGCCGTTCATGCAGCGCATCACCTGGTCCGGCGTCGCGCTCCACGCGGGCGTGCTGCCGGGCTACCCGGCGTCGCATGGCTGCATCCGCATGCCGGCAAGCTTTGCAACCCGCATCTATGGCTGGACGCGGATGGGATCCCGGGTCCTGGTCACGCCGAGCGAGGTGGCTCCTGCGAGTTTCTCGCATCCGATGCTCGCTGCACTGAAAGCGCCGCAGCCGAGCGCATCGGTGCACCCCGATGCGACTGCGCCCGCAGCGATCAAGTCGGACAAGGGCACCGCCGTCACCACCGCGATCACAGTCGCGACGACGGATCTGCGCGCCACGATCGGTCATGCCGAGAATCCGCGCTCCGGCGAAGGATCGCCAACCGCGTCGGGCCAGGTGCGGACCGCCGATGCCAGCAACGCCAATGGGCTGCCACCGAAGATCTCGGACGCTTCGCCAAGCGCCGAACCACCGCGTTCACCCGCGGCGGAGGTTCGGAGCGATGCTGCCGATCTGAAGCCCAGTGTCGCCGAGACCATGATTGAGCACGCGACCGCCGAAGCAGAGGCCAAGCCAGGCGCTCCGGCCGCGGCCAGGATCGAGCAGCAGGACGAGGCCAAGTCTGCCCCCAGCGACGCCGCTCCGGCGGGTCAGCCCACGACTGCTGCGCAGGTGACCGCTCCGGCTATCGAGAAGCCGGCTGAGGCGTCGGCGAATGCCGAAGCCACCGGTTCAACCGAACTCAAGCCTGCTGAGTCCAAGTCGGCAGAGTCCAAGCCTGCCGACGCCCCGATCGCGGACCAGCCTGCGTCGCCGCCTCCAGTGGCGGCAGAGGCACCGGCGAAGCCAGTCGACCCCAACGATCTCGCCAAGGATCAGTCGCGTGTTGCCGCACCAGACAAGCCGATTGCGCCCAAGCCCGAGTTGAAGCGCAACAGCCAGATCGCGATCTTCATCAGCCGCAAGGATTCGAAGCTGTACGTGCGGCAGAACTTCGCTCCGGTGTTCAACACCCCCGTCACGATCGCACCGGGCGACAAGCCGCTCGGCACCCACGTGTTCACCGCGACGGCTGACAAGGCCGATCCGGCGACGATGCGCTGGTCGGTCGTCTCGCTGCCCTCCTCGGCGCGGAGCGCCGCGGCGACCGATGGCGCGGCCAAGGCGGCCCGGCGCGGCAAGAGGTCCGCGGGCGCCGATGCCGAGCTGAAACAGGTCGTTCCGCTGAGCAGCGCAGCCGAGGCGCTCGATCGCATCACGATTCCCGCCGACGTCATGGCGTGGCTCGGCGAAGCCCTGTCGACCGGAAGTTCGCTGATCGTCTCCGATCAAGGCATCAACCAGGGCGAAACCGGCGAGGGCACGGAGTTCATCCTTTCGCTGCGCTGACGACCGACGACGTCCCTCTTTCCGCCCCACGGCAGGGGTATCCCGTGCCGGAACGCAGTCTGATCCAGCGCCACGTCGCGGCCGTTCAAGCAGCGGCCGGTCGAGCGCGGGCACATTCATGCTGACGGGGCTGGCTCTGCTCAGGGAGATTCACATGATCGATCGCAGGATGGTTGTTCTCGGCATCGGCACCTCGTTGTCGGGCGCGACGCTCACGTCGCAGGCCGCTCATGCCGACAATGCGGTGAGCAAGATGACCGCCTATCGCTTCTCCTTCCCCGCGCTGGCCGGTGAGCCGATCCGGCTCGCCGATTTCGCGGGCAAGCCGGTGCTGGTGGTCAACACGGCCTCCCAGTGCGGCTATACCCCGCAATACACCGGCCTGCAGAAGCTGTGGAGCGAGTTCCATCAGCGCGGGCTGGCGATCATCGCGGTCCCCTCCAATGACTTCAACCAGGAGCCCGGGATCGCGGGCGACATCGCCGAGCTGGCCAACAAGGAGTACGGCGTCACCTTCCCGATGACCGCAAAAGCGGTGGTCACCGGTTCCAACGCCCACCCATTCTACCGCTGGGCCGCCGAGGCGCTGCCCAAGGAGACGCCGCGCTGGAACTTTCACAAATATCTGATCGGCCGTGACGGCTACATCGCCGACGTGTTCGCCTCCTCGGTCGAGCCGACGGATACGCGGGTCAAGACCACGGTCGCCCGGCTGCTGGCGGACGGCTGAGCAACACTCGACAGGAATGCGGCGGAAGCCGGCAACTTCCCCCGTGTTTTTGCCTCGTTTCCTTTTGGCGCCCATCCGGCAGCTGGGCTAGTATCCCCAACCGGATGACGGAGCGACTCTCGACGCTGGCGCTCCCGTTGCAACAACCCCGAGGAAACACGATGCGGATTGCAGCAGGATTGGTGTTCGCGAGTTCTTTGGCGGCTTCGCTGTTGACGTCTGGCGCGGCCTGGTCGCAGGCGCAGCGCACGGCGGCGGCGCCGACCCCGGCTGCTGCTGGTCCCGCACCGGCCCCTGTTCCCGCCGTGGCCGCCCAGACGCAGCCGCCGCGCGCACCCTGCATGAACCCCGAGGCGCTCGGCGTCGGCCGCACCGTCGAGATCGACACGACGGGCGGTCCGGGATTCGGCTTCGAGCACTTCAAGGACCTCGACTTCCTCAAGGATCATGAAGTGGTCCTGACGTTCGACGACGGCCCATGGCCGGAGAACACGCCCAGCGTGCTCAAGGCGCTTGCCGACCAGTGCACCACCGGCATCTTCTTCATCATCGGCAAGCATGCGACCTATTATCCGGAGATCCTGAAGCAGGTTTACAATGCCGGCCACACGGTCGGCACGCACACCTGGTCGCACGCGGCGCTGACGAACAAGAAGCTGACCGAGGATCAACGCAAGGAAGAGATCGAGCTCGGCATCAGCGCCGTGAAATGGGCGCTCGGCGGCAATTCGCCGGCACCGTTCTTCCGCTTCCCGGCATTGCAGCATCCGCCGGAGATCGTGACCTATCTCGGCACCCGCAACATCGGCATCTTCTCCTGCGATCTCGACTCGTTCGACTTCAAGGCGCGCAATGCGCAGGCGGTGATCGACGTCACCTTCAAGAAGCTCGACAAGCTCGGCAAGGGCATCATCCTGATGCACGACTTCCACAAGCACACCGCCGAGGCCCTGCCCGAGCTGCTGCGCCGCCTGAAGGCCGGCGGCTACAAGGTGGTCGCGATGCGCGCCAAGGCGCCGGTGCAGTCGCTGCCGCAGTATGACGAGCAGCTCAGCAAGGTCGCGAAGCTGCCGACGGTGAGCCAACGGCCGGTCTCGAGCGTTGTGACGACAGTGTCCGAATGAGACAGGATTCCTTTCGTCAGTGACCAAGCTTCGTCTCGAAGGTTACGTGATCGTGTCGGCCGACGGGATGTTGGCCGACGCGAGCAATGCGATGCCGCCCGCCCTGAAATTTCCCGGCGACGCCGCATTCTTTTCCCAGGCCCTCGATGGCGCCGATCTGATCGTCCACGGCCGCAACTCCTATGAGGACCAGCCGAATTCGCCGAAGCGCCGGCGCATCGTCGTGACCGGCAAGGTCGCGGGGCTGGCGCCGGATCCGGAAAAGCCGCTCTCCACCCTTTGGAATCCGGCGGGTGCCTCGTTCGAAGCCGCCTGTGAAGCCGCGGGCGTCAGCTCTGGCACGGTGGCGGTGATCGGCGGCCCCGTCGTGTTCGAGATGTTCATGGACCGCTACGAGACCTTCTTCCTGTCGCTCGCGCCCCACGTCTCCCTGCCCGGCGGCGTGCCGTGCTTTCCCGGCATCGGTCCCGACCGTTCGCCGCAGCAGGTGCTGACGGCCCACGGCTACACGCCCGCCAATCAGCTGATGCTCGATCCCGCCCACGACGTCAGCGTGACCGCCTGGAAACGCACCGCTTGAGGCTCCCCTCTAGATGTCTCCATACGCGCTCTGCTCCGGTGCCTTCGGGCCCTTGCCGTAGCCGAAGATCATGAACAGCGCGCCGATGATCGACAGGTTCTTCAGCGCGTCGATCAGGGTCTTGGCGTTGTCGGGCGGGGCCTGGTTCCAGAAGTCATGGAAGTAGAAGATGGTCGCGCCGACGAACACGATCATCAGAGCCGCGAAGAAACGCCCGAGAAAGTTGAGCGCGATCATCACGCCGGCAATCACCTCGAACGCGCCGGCCGCGATCGCCAGGATCTGCGGCATCGGCATCTTGGCAGCGGCCTCGAGCTGCGCCGCATAGGGCGCGAGCATCGTGGGAATCGTGACCTTGGCGGCGATGAGATCGGCGGTGGCGGGAATGCCGAACAGCTTGGTCGCGCCCGTGTAGATGAAGATCACGGCGAACAGAACGCGCCCGAATGTAATGAAACCCGGCATTCTCGCCCTCACGGATCAACTTCAAACGATGTGTCGTCGGCCCACCGGGCCGGATATGTGACGTCGCGAACGCTTTTCAACAATAAAGGCGGGCGGAATACGACCGAAACCGGACGAATTCCGCCACACTTCGATCACGCCAACAACGTCACGCAAACAGCGTCGGCTGCGCCCTCCCCGCCCGTTCCTGGGCTTCGACCGCGGCCACCGCCGTCATGTTGAGAATGCCGCGCGCCGTCACCGACGGCGTCAGGATGTGCGCCGGGCGCGCCGGGCCGATCAGGATCGGCCCCACCGGGACCGCATCCGCCAGCACCTTGATCATTTGATAGGCGACGTTGGCGGCGTCGAGATTCGGCATGATCAGGACATTGGCCGAGCCTTCGAGATCCGAATGCGGCAGGATCGCCTTGCGCGCGGTCGCCGACAGCGCGGTGTCGCCCTGCATCTCGCCGTCGGCCTCGAGGTCGGGACGATGCTGCTTCAGCAATGCCGTCGCCTGCCGCATCTTGCGCGAGGACTCGGTGTCGTAGCCACCGAAATCGGAATGCGAGACGAAGGCAATCTTCGGCTTGATGTTGAATCGCGTGACGTGGTTGGCCGCGAGCGACGCCATCTCGGCGAGCTCTTCGGCCGTGGGATCCGGCCGCACCTGGGTATCGCCGATGAAATAGGCGCCCTTGCTGGTGATGGTGAGCGCTAGCGCCGCGTAGTCGCTGACCCCCGGCATGAAGCCGATGATCTCACGGACGTGGCGCAGATGGCTCATGTAGCGGCCCTCGACGCCGCAGATCATCGCATCCGCCTCGCCCCTGACGACGGCGAGCGCCGCGATCACGGTGGCGTTGGTGCGCACCACCGTGCGCGCCGCATCCGGCGTCACGCCGCGCCGTCCCGCGATCTCGATGTAGCTCTGCACATAAGAGCGGTAGCGCGGATCGTCCTCGGGGTTAATCAGGTCGAAATCACGCCCGGCCTTGATCGACAGGCCGAAGCGCTTGATGCGGGCCTCGACCACGCTGGGACGACCGACCAGGATCGGCCGCGCCAGCTTCTCCTCCAGCACGACCTGGGTGGCGCGCAGCACACGCTCGTCCTCGCCCTCGGCATAGATCACGCGGACCGGTTGCGTCTTCGCCTTGGCGAACACCGGCTTCATGACCAGGCCAGAGCGGAACGCAAAACGTTCCAGCAGCGCAGTGTACTCGTCGAAATTGGTGATCGGCCGCGTCGCGACGCCGGACTCCATCGCCGCCTTCGCCACCGCCGGCGCAATGCGCAGGATCAGGCGCGGATCGAATGGCGAGGGGATCAGCGAGCCCGGACCAAAACCCTGCGTCTCGCCGGTGTCGAAGCCGCGGCTGACCGCGTCCGACGGCGGGTCCTGGGCAAGCTGCGCGATCGCGTCGACCGCCGCCTGCTTCATCGCTTCGTTGATGGCGGTGGCGCCGACGTCGAGCGCGCCGCGGAAGATGAACGGAAAGCAGAGAACGTTGTTGACTTGGTTCGGGAAGTCCGAACGCCCGGTGCAGATCATCGCGTCCGGCCGCGCCGCGCGCGCCTCCTCCGGCATGATCTCCGGGTTGGGATTGGCCAGCGCCATGATCAGCGGTTTCTCGGCCATCTGCTTGAGCAGCTCCGGCTTCAGCACGCCGCCGGCCGAGAGACCAAGGAAGATGTCGGCGCCGCCGATCACCTCGGCCAAGGTCCGCTTGTCGGTCTTCTGCGCATAGACCGCCTTCCACGGGTCCATCAGCGTGTTGCGGCCCTCATGGACGACGCCGTCGATGTCGCAGACCCAGATGTTCTTGCGCTGCGCGCCCATCGAGACCAGCAGATTGAGGCAGGCGATCGCGGCGGCGCCGGCGCCCGACGTCACGATCTTGACCTCGGAGAGCTGCTTGCCGGCCAGCGACAGCGCATTCTTGATCGCGGCGCCGACGATGATCGCGGTGCCGTGCTGATCGTCATGGAAGACCGGAATCTTCATGCGCTCCTTGAGCCGCGCCTCGATCTCGAAGCACTCCGGTCCCTTGATGTCCTCGAGGTTGATGCCGCCGAAGGTCGGCTCCAGTGCCGCGACCGTCTCGACCACCCGATCAATCGTGTCGGCCGCGATCTCGATGTCGAACACGTCGATGCCGGCGAATTTCTTGAACAGGACCGCCTTGCCCTCCATCACCGGCTTGGACGCCAGCGGGCCAATATTGCCGAGGCCGAGCACGGCGGTACCGTTGGAGACGACGGCGACCAGGTTGGCGCGCGCAGTCAGCGTGGCGGCCTCGGCCGGGCTGTTGGCGATCTCGGTGCAGGCGGCGGCAACGCCCGGCGAATAGGCCAGCGCCAGGTCGCGCTGGTTGGCGAGCGGCTTGGTAGCCTGGATCTCCAGCTTGCCCGGCCGTGGCAGCCGGTGATAGGCCAGGGCTGCGGAACGAAGATCTTCAGAATAGGACGACGACATACGTGCTCCAGCGTTTCCGACCCGGATTTTTGGTCTCTTGAGTCTCGGTCAGACGTCGGTTTTTCCGGCCGGTGGAAGTGCATGTGATGCACGTTGGGCGGCTTTCATGCAACATCCGAAACCATGTTCGCCGGCATCCCGGGCCAGCGATTCCCCAGTTCGCAGAAGCACATCCCTACTCCATCGATTTCATTGAGACCATCATCACTTGCTGCCTAAGCCTTGGGCGGAGCACATCAAATGACCCGTATCCTGATCGGAATTCTCACGGCTGCCGCGCTGGCCGTCGCCGGCTTCGTCGGCGTGCCCTGGTACGCCCAGAGCCGCGCCGAGCGCGAGGTCGAGGCCAGCTTTGCCCAAATCCGGCGGAGCGGCGCCACGGCGACCCATGGCAAGGTCGCCTTCGACCTCTGGAGCCGCAAGTTGACCATCGCCGACGTCAAGCTCGAATCGGCCGCCCAGCCGCCGGCCAGCGTCACGCTCGGCACCATCACCGCGACCGGGCTGAGCCAGCCTGATTCCGAGCATGTCACGGCCGCCAGCATCGAGATCAGCGACATCGCCATGGCCGGCCAGATCCCCGGCCCGTCGCCGCTCCGGCTGAGCTACAAGCTGCCGCAACTGCTGGTGAAGGATTATGCCGGCCCGACGCGGTTCGCCGCGCTCCCGGCCGGCGCCGGCATGCTCGAGACCTCCCGCGCGCTCGCCCAACAGCTCGCCACCATCAGCGCCACCTCGGCCACGGTGCCGCGGGTCACCGGCACGATGGAAGGCGGCCCCTCGGTCGGGCCGACCGAGTTCGGCTATTCCGGGCTGGTGGTGGACGACATCAAGGGCGGCCGCATCGGCAACTACAAGATCCAGGAGGTCACCTTCAGCACCGCGGCGCAACCGCCGAACGGCAAGGTCGAGACGGTGCGCGGCCGCATGCTCGACGTCGTGACCAAGGACATCGACGTCAACGCCATCGTCGCCCTGCTCGCGCCCGAGTCCACCACCGACGATCGTGTCGTCCGCCTGAGCGGCGTCGCCGGGGCAGGCCTCTACGAGATCACGTCCGATCTCGGCATGCGCATGCACATCGACAGCCTCACGATGGACCAGTTCGGCGTGCGGCCGTCGCGCATCCAACTGCCGGCGCTGGTCGCCGCCTTGACGCCGACCTCGCCGCGAACGAGCGCCATGACGCCGGACCTCATCGACAAGGTGGCCAGCATCTATGACGGCGTCCTGTTCAAGAACGTCGAGGTCCGAGGCCTCGCGGTCGAGACTCCCGACGGCCCGGTCAAGGTCGCGTTGACGCGGTTCGACCTCGACGACGGCAAGGGCGACGTCGCGTTCGAGGGCTTCGACGGCCGGACCCCGAACGGACCGGTCAAGCTCGGCCGCTTCGCCGTGAAGCGCTTCGACATGGGCGGCCTGCTGCGCCACACCGCCAAATTCGCCGTACCGGGAGCCAAGCCAGGTCCGGCCGAAGCCCTGGCGCTATTCAAGCTGATCGGCGGCATCGAGCTGAAGGCGCTGACGACGTCCTACAAGGCGAGCACCAAGCCGGTCCAGATCGACAATTTCAGCCTCGACTGGGGCCAGTTCGTCGGTCCCATCCCGACCCAGGCACACCTGGTCGCCAAGATGGCCGGACCGCTCGATGCGTCCAATCCGGCGTTGCTGCCGCTGCTGGTCGCCGGCATCGACACCGCCGCCTTCGACGCCGATCTCGGCCTCGGCTGGACCGAGAGCTCGGGCGCCTTCGCGCTTCAACCGTTCAAGCTCGAGGTCAGCAACCTCATCGCAGCCTCGGCCAGCATGTCGCTGTCGCAGGTGCCGCGCGACGTGTTCACCATCGACCTGCAGCAGGCGACGACGGCCGCGGCGCAGATCGAGGCCAGCGGGCTGGAATTGACCCTGCGCGATCTCGGCGCGGTCGACGTGCTCGTCGCCAATTATGCGCGCGGTCATGCGATCACGCGGGACGCCGCGCGCAAGGCGCTGGTCGACAGCATCAAGGCAATCGGCGCGCAGGTCGCGGCCGACAACGTCGATGTCGCCGGTGCCGTCGATGCCATCAGCCGCTTCGTCGAGCGGCCGCACCAGACCTTCACGCTGAAGCTCTCGCCGCGCGCCAAGGTCCCGGCCCTGCAGCTCGCCCAGCTCATCGCCATCGACCCGCCGAGCGCGCTGGCGCAGTTCAAGATCGAGGCGCAGACCGCGCCGTAACTTGAGCCGTGACGTGGAAGGAGGAGCGAGTACCCGTCTCTCTCCTCCGTCATTCCGGGGCGCGCGCAGCGCGAGCTCGGAGTCCATAGTCACGACTCTGCGCGAGGATCGAGACGCCTGAACGCACGACATTCTTCACCAACTACTGTTCGGGAGTATGGATTCCGGGCTCGCGCTGCGCGCGCCCCGGAATGACGACGGAGGGATTCCGCATGGGCTGACATCGGCGCCGACGGTGAGGACCGCGCGGGACCCATGACGTCCGCTCTCACCATGTCGCCGATTCATGCGCATGAACTCAACCCGCGCCTCCACGATCTCGCGGCTTTCTCCACCCGAGTTCGTCCGGTCGTTCGGCCCTCTCTCATTCGAAGAGGGCGCAGGGAATGCCGGGTGAAGGCCTCACCCATGGCCCGCCTGCGAAAAAAAATGCAGGCGGCAGGTACCACAGGTGCTGCCGATCATCCGGCATTCCCTGCGCGGTGGGCTTTTCGGCTGCTTCGCGCTCTCCCCGGGGACCGGCTTGTTTGCCCCCGTCATCCGCGCAATGCCGGAAGGCATCGGCGCGAGCTTGACACCAGCATCGGGGTGCCAGGACCACGCGACTTGACCGCCCGCAACCCGCCGTTCGTCCGCGCGCTCACACGCGTTGCGACAGACTGCGGCCACCGCCTCCCCGCCTCACGTCTCGTGACGACCGCGAACCGTCCCTCTTCATCGAGGCGGGATGGCCGAAACGTGAAGGTGATTTGCCCGACGGTGCAAGCCCCGATGCTGCGACAAACTAACACGACGGGCAATTGGCGCATGACGGAGTTGCGAGGAGTGCCCGTCGGACCACATTCATTCACTGGGACTTCATGGCCAGCCGCGCTGTTATAGCTACGCACGACCCATTCATCGGCATCCATTGGCACCTAAACAAGGCATCCAACATAACCAAATGTTCGGCCACTTTTGCAATGCCACAAAGGAAGAACGAGCGCGGCGATCAGCTTCATCTCCGTTTGAATTTGACCGTGAAGGATTGAAATCGCCCCAACAAACTTCTAGCCTACGTTGATTGATTGCAAGGAAGAACAATGGAAACTCAAGTCCGTACTCCTCAACTGATTTTCATGCAACCGCAGCGCCTTGTGGCGCCCCTATTCCAAAGACCTTACGTCTGGAATGAAGAAAATCAGTGGGAGCCACTTTGGGAAGACCTTACCCGGGTTGCAAACCGCTTGATGAAGAATCCCACCGAAAAGCACCAGCCACATTTTTTGGGTGCGGTGGTATTGCAACAAGTTCCACGACAGACCGGCCTAATGCAAGAGCGAACCATCATTGATGGACAGCAACGACTAACGACCCTCCAAATACTATTGGATGCACTCGCATCTCAGCTGTCCGTAGCGCAGGCTACTCAACCATCACGGCGAATAGAAGCATTAGTTCGGAACGCCGAGCCGTTCTGCTCAGCCCCAGAAGACAAATTCAAAGTCTGGCCAACAAACCGCGATCGCCCCGCATTTTATCAAGTAATGAGCAACGGCAACTCTCAAGGACCAAACGTTGAAGGTCCACGAGGCGAGCGTATCGTGGAGGCTCACCGCTTTTTTTGTGAGCAAGCAGAGACCTGGCTGAAATCAGAAGACCCAAACGAGACTCAAAGGCGAGCGATAGCTATCGAAACCGCCGCAAGGGAGCTACTTCAGATTGTCGTAATTGATCTAACGGCAGACGAAAACGCTCAGGAAATATTCGAAACTTTAAACGCGAGAGGAGCCCAACTCTCGGCTGCAGATCTGATCAAGAATTTTATATTCCAGCGACTGCAAGAAGACGGCGCGGATGTAGAGCTCGCCTACCAAGAATACTGGAAAGAGTTTGAGACCGGATTCTGGGAAACGGAAATAAGCGTTGGCAGATTGCGGTATCCTCGCTCCGCGCTTTTTCTGAACCATTGGCTGGTAGCCAAAACGGGCGAGGAAGTTGTTGCCCGCGAGGTCTTTGATCGCTTCAAGCGGTACGCTGACGATGAATCTGAATTCAAAATGGAAGTGCTGTTGAGACAGATTCATCATGCAGCGGGGAACTATCGAGCGTTTATAACCGCCGCTCAGTCCAATAGCCTTTCCTCAAACCGAATTGATCTCTTTGCCTATCGAACTAGTGTCTTGGAGAGCGAAGTCGTAAAGCCACTAGTGATCTTCCTCTTCGATACAGAAAAATCTCAAATTCCAGAACCTCAATTGTCGAAATGCCTTGAACTAATCGAGAGCTGGATGGTTCGACGCATGCTGGTGCGAGCCACCACAAAATCATACAGTCAAGCAATTGCAGAAATAATCTCCCGCCTCTCCAAATCAGATCGCGCCCGCGCAGGCGACATTATAGAGGACTTTTTAACAAGCCAACGAAGCGCAAGCCGATACTGGCCGGACAACACAGAACTCACGCAAGAACTGACCCAAATGCAAGCGTACCGGCGCCTTGGCCGCGGACGATTGCGAATGGTCCTAGAAGGCATCGAAGACTACTTGCGCGGCTGGAAAAACGGCAAGAAGGGTCTAGGCAGTGAGAGGGTATCGAGAGGAAAACTCGCGATCGAACATGTCATGCCACGGAAATGGCAAGCCAATTGGCCCATATCCGACACAGGTCGGGATGCAGAGCGTGACCGAATAATCCATAGCATAGGAAACCTGACCCTCCTCACAGGAAAACTTAATTCGAAAGTGTCAAATGGACTATGGATCGGCTCGGGGGGAAAGCGTGAAGGCCTCGAGGCGCATGATGTATTATTTTTGAATCGCGAGCTTTTGAGGAACTCAGAACAAGCATGGACAGAAGAGTCTATCCGCCAACGGAGTGAACAGCTTGTAGACCTGATACAAGAGATTTGGCCGGTACCAGCCAACTACAAGTCGGAATTTGCTCCCGACAAGCCGAAGACCTTCAGAACGGTCGAACTCGTCGACCTGCTAACCGCCGGGATGCTCCAAGTGGGAATAGCTCTTTTTCCCCGAAGGAAAAAGTATAGCCACGTGACGGCAACCTTGCTCAGTGATGGAAAAATTGATGTAGATGGGAAGGTATACGATACGCCCAATGAAGCCGCGACCGCCATAGCCGGAAGAAAGATCGGCGGGTGGTGGTTCTTTTTGACAGATCAGACCAGTAAGCAGTCGTTGCGGGACGTGAGGCGCAGATACATCGAAACAATGGCCGTGCAGTCAGACGACGATGAAGAGGACGACGATGAAGAGGACATCGTATAGGTTTTCGAACCGTCGCTGAACCATTCGCTTGGGTACACATCAATACGTCCGGCATCCCGCCGCACGGTATTTGACTGCGCAGGGCGCGCTATCAACAAGCTCAGCATGATTCTATCATCAACTCACCCGCTTCGCATTTGTTGGTATGAGTCCAAGCTCGACTTGCCCAGGACGACTGGGGAGATTGCAGTTGCAGCCTCTGGTCCGCCGACGTACTTCCCGTAGCTCGGGATTCGACAATAGCCTTGACGTTGGTAGAATGCGACAGCGCGCGTGTTCACCAGACGCGTCTCCAGCCGGATCGCGTGATAGCCGAAGCCGGCCGCTGCAGTTTCGAGATGCGACAGGATCGCCGCGTGTACCCAGTCGCGCATACATCCGCTTCGCTTCGGTAGTGCCATTCTGCAGCGCGCCGCAGCCGGCGGCCGGCCCGGCCTCATCACGCGCCATGAGGAAGCTCGCCGGCCGTCCGCTCACGTCCGCCGGGTCCAACGATGACTGGCCGCTATCGCCGGTGATGCGGGCGAGCGTCGCTGAGAGCTGACCATCGAGACTTACGCATCGGCAGAAGCAGGATCTTCCGGTGAGATCGTCAACATGCGGGGCGTGCGGCTCAATCCATCATTGTGCCGGATCAACATACAGGTGTTTGCGACCATGACGCAGTCAGCGGCGGCGCGACCGGGCGGCCGGCGAGCACGTGGCACCTGAGGCGGCTTTGCTCCGTCTAGCGGATTGCCCTACAAGACGCGGCCATCTCCCGGCAAAGAAAGCCCCATGCCCGAACTCAGCACTTTCCTCCTGTATCTCTCCGCCGCCCTTGTGGTCGCGCTGACGCCAGGCCCCGGCATTTTCTACATCGCGGCGCGGACGCTGGCCGGCGGCCGTGCGGAAGAGCTGGCGTCGAGCGCTGGCCTCGGTCTCGGCGGCTTGGTCCACGTGATCGCCGGTGCGGTTGGCCTCTCCGCGCTGGTGATGGCGAGCGCCGAGGCGTTCACGGTGCTGAAGATCGCCGGTGCTCTCTATCTCATCTGGCTCGGCATCAAGACCTGGCGTGAGGCCTGGGGCGCAGAACCGACCGAAGTAACGACGACCGGCAGCCGGCGCGCGTTTCGCGAGGGCATCATCGTCGAGGCGCTGAACCCGAAGACGGCGGCGTTCTTCCTCGCCTTCGTCCCGCAATTCGTCGATCCTGCAAGGGTTGTCGCCGCGCAGTTCGTCGTGCTCGGGCTGATCTCGGTGACGCTCAACACCAGCGTCGACCTGGTCGTGACGTTTTGGGCCGCCAAGGCGCGGCATCGTTTCGCCCACCGGCCGAGCCTCGTGACGCGGATGCGGCAAGCGTCGGGCGCCGTCATGTGCAGCCTTGGCGGCGCGCTGTTGTTGGCGCGGCGCACGAGCTGACGACCAGACTGGCTCTGGCGCCAAGTCACGTTCCATACCAACATTTCCGCGGCGTGCCGGCATCGCTATGCCGGCACGCACGAGCCGATGCGTCTTTGCGATCGCCCCTGCCGGGCTAATCGCGATAGCGGCAGAGCTCGTCGCCGTTCTCGTATTCGTAGCAGATCTTGACGCGCCGGTAGGGCCGATCCCCCTCGGAGCTGCGCGCGCGACGATCCATGTCGTCATCATCGCGCTGCATTCGCGCGTTTCGGCCCGTGGTGCGATGATCCATGTCCTGATCCATCATCCGGCCCATGCGGTGCTGGCGCATCCGATCCATGTCCATGCGATCCATGCCCATGCGTTCGTCGTCGCGCTGCTGTGCCGTCCAGTCGCGGTTCACCCGCGTGTCTTCGGCACTCTGGCGCTCGCGTTCACGAGCCCGGTCCGACTGCTGGGGCGTACGTTCCGGCTGCACCGGAACGGCCTGGGTTTGGCCGGCTCCCGGCGTGCTGTCGGCCTGCTGAGCGGACGCTCCCGCGGAGAGGAGACAAGAGGATATCAATAGGACGGTCGCTGCTGTCGGAACGCGCATGGTTCATCCTCCAAGAGAAGGCTGTCTAACCGTGCGGGTCAGCGTTGGTTCGAACGACACCTGCTCTTTCGATGCTGCACCGCAGAGCAGATGACAACCGGACGCAGAAGAGAGCTGGGAGGCTGAGCCAGGGCGGTCGCCGGTTTCGCTCTGGCGTCAGCCCGAGATCAGGTCGTGGTTGATTCCACGCCGGCGCCAATATCGCGCGCGCAGCCGCGGTGCGATCTGCCACGAGACGATGGCTGACAGCGCCACGCTCAGGGCAATCATGACCGGCACTGCGAGCATCGCGTGATTGCTGAGCGGCGTGAGAAGAATCGTCAGAACTCCCGCACCGAACAGCACGGCCTGAACCATCATGAAGACCATCGCCGAAATCTGTGTTCGCATGGACATTGCGGTCGCTCACGGTTGTTGCGCCTGCAAGTCAATGAAGTATCCGTCGAACAGTTCCGGCTCACCATGGTCTCGAGGTCGGTTCCGTGTCGCCCGGCCGGCCACAAGCCGGCCGGGGGACGTCGTTTGCACTGCGGCGCTGACGGGGGACGACAAGCTCGGCTGCGTCGTGCCGCCCCCCGCCCGTCATTCCAGCTCGATCGCCTGGTAGGTGCCGGTCTCGTCGAGCGCGGTGCCCCAGATCTTGTGCGAGGCCTGGTGCTCGGCGCGTCCGAACGAGAGCTTGCTGCCGAGCCCGAGGTCGATGCTCTGCATCGACTCCAGCGTGTCGACCAGCCGCTCGGTCTCGAGCGGCGTTGTCTGCTTCAGCGCCTGGATCAGGATGCTCGCCGAGATGAAGCCCTCGAGCGAGGTGTAGTCCGGCGCCTCGCCGGGGAAGTACTTTTCCAGCGCAGTCTTGTAGTCGAGCACCAGGCTCGAATAGCCGGCGACCGATGGAACGCCCTGCGTGACGATGACGCCGTTGGTGTATTTCGAGCCGAGCAGCTTCAGCTCGGCGGCGAGCGACGACGATCCGACCGCCGAGATGTTGGCGTAGATCAGACCTGGAACCGCCTCGTGGGTCTTCTCGATGAATTTCGCCGCCGCGCGGTCGGTCGCGATCATGATCACGGCCTTGATCGGTGGCTTGGTCTGCGCCTTCAGCTTGCCGACGGCCTCGTCGACGTCCAGCGAGCCGCGCGGGAAGCCGTAGCGGATGATCGGATCGGTGATGCCGAGCGCGCGGAATGCCTTGGCGACGCCGTTGGCGCCGTCGTCGCCATAGGCGTCGTTCTGCGCGAATACGGCGATCTGCTTCGCCGGGATGCGCTTGACCTTCATCAGGTAGCGCACGATCGCCGCGGTCTCTTCCGCATAGCTCGCACGATAGTTGAAGACGTAGCGGTCGGGCGGATCGCGGCGGACGACGGCGGAGCCGCTGTACGGCGCGAAGAACAGCGCGCGGCGCTCCAGCGCGTAGGGGATCGCCACCGCGTTGTTGGCGGTGCCCATGTTGCCGATATAGCCGAACACCTGGTCCTTCTCGTAGAGCTGCGTCATCGCACCCAGCGTCCGCGTCGGATCATAGCCGTCGTCGGCCGCGATCAGCCGCAGCTTGCGGCCGTTGATCCCGCCGGCGTCGTTGGCGCGATTGAAGGCGGTCTCGATGCCGAGCTTCATCTGGCGCGCGGACTCCTTGCGGACTCCGGAGAACGGGATGACGGTGCCGAACCGGATCTCGGTGTCGCTGACGCCGTGCGGAAGCGGAGGCGGCAGGTTGGCCGTGGGCTGCGTCGACGCGGCTGCGGTCGAGGGCGCCAGCGCGAAGGACAGCGACGGAGCCGCCGACTGCTGCTGGCTGAGCGACCGCTCCAGCTCCGCCAATTGGCGTTCTGCGGTCTGACAGCTCACCTGCGAGGACGCGACCCGGCCGCGGCCCTCGGCGATGTAGCTGTTGAAGGTGCGAATGAGCCCATCGCGCTCGCCGCCGTTCGAAGAGCCCTGGCGGATCACTTCGCTGAACTGATCGATGATGGTCTGGACGCGCCCCTGGGCGATCTCGCGGCACGTCGCGGCCTGGCCGACGACCGGACCGACGCGGGCGGCGAGATCACGAACGACATCGGGGGAAATGGGAGCAGCGGAGGCGGCAGGGACGAAGAAGCAGGTTCCGAGAAGGAGCGCACACCAGCGAACGGTCATTTTGAACTATCCGTCTTCTTGTGATTGGTTGGCTAAGTTCACACCATGAGTCAGACAGGCTTCCTATTAAGGACAGGTTGCATGACACCGCAATATCCATTCGGCCAATCGCGGTCGCCTGGAACTCATAGCGGGGCGCACTGCTCGATCGTGTTTCGCGCCGTGTCGCGCAACCCGCCGAACTAACAGGCGGCACGAACGATTAGTTCTCAGAATCAACAGTTTGCCGCGGGGCATGGCGACCGGCTTCACCGGCCGGTCGAAGAGCTCAGCGTGATGCGCGAGGCGTCTCCGGAGCCGCCTGGACGCCATCGGGATGCCCGGACGAAGTTGTTCGCAGTCTTAACCAGCATTAACGCGAGACCATCAAATGCCGGGCGACGCCTTCAAGGCTGGGTCATCTTGCGCCGCAGTCTCGAGTCACCGGCGACGACATGCCGCAGCTCAGCATCCGATAACGACGAGGTGAGACTGAATTGACGGGAGAAGCGTCCTGACCCGCCGGCCCATCGCTGGCTCGCTGCCGATTTTGGCGATAGCAGCAGATCGCAGCTCATAGCGGTGGGAAGAGGTTCGTGATGCCATGGAAGAATACGACGATGGAGTTCGGTGCGATCGCCAAGCTCTTCCACTGGACCGGCGCCGGGGCCTTCATCGCGGCCTATGCCGTCGTGTACTATGTCATCTGGTTCATGGACGACACTTCCCCGGACGCCTTGCCCGTGCTCAACGTCCATTGGGTGCTGGGCATGATCGTCGGCCTGTCCGTCCTGCCTCGCCTGCTGTGGCGGCTCGTCAACGTTCAGCCCGATCAGCCGCATGCATCGCATGCCGAGGCGTGGCTCGCGCACGCCGCGCATTGGGGATTGTACGTGCTGCTGATCCTGATGCCGCTGACCGGCTATATCGGCACCGATGCCGCCACCGACTTCGGAGCGTTCGCGCTGCCGAACTTCCGTGAGACGGCGCTATTCGGCTGGATCGAGACGCGCTGGGGGATCACCTGGGAGGCGTTCGAGCCGCCGGTCGACGCAATCCACCATGTCGTCGGCAAATGGATCGCGTGGATCGTGGTGGCCCTGCACGTCGCGGCCGCGCTGTTTCATCACGTCGTCCGCCGCGACGGCGTCCTGACACGGATGCTGCCGGGCCGTTCGGCCGCGTGAACGATGCGCGACCCGTGACGACCGCTCTGCGATCCCCACACGATCGTCATTGCGAGGAGCCGCAGGCGACGAAGCAATCCAGAGTCCTCGTGCCACCCTCGATTGCTTCGCTGCGCTCGCAATGACGAAGATTCGAGCATCAACCTCAGTCCGCCGAACTACTTGTTCGGCAGGTTGGTCTTGATGTGCAGCTCGCGCAGCTGCTTCGTGCTGGCTTCCGACGGCGCGCCCATCAGCAGGTCCATGGCCTGCTGGTTCATCGGGAACAGCGAGATCTCGCGCAGGTTCGTGGTGCCACAGAGCAGCATCACGATGCGGTCGACGCCGGCGGCCATGCCGCCATGCGGCGGGGCGCCATACTGGAAGGCGCGGTACATGCCGCCGAAGCGGTCGACCACCTCCTGCTCGCCATAACCTGCGATCTCGAACGCCTTCACCATCGCCGCCGGCTTGTGGTTGCGGATGCCGCCGGAGGCGATCTCGTAGCCGTTGCAGGTGATGTCGTACTGGAACGCCTTGATGGTCAGCGGGTCCTGCGTCTGCAGCGCCTCGAGGCCGCCCTGCGGCATGGAGAACGGGTTGTGCGAGAAGTCGACCTTCTTGTCGTCCTCATTGTACTCGTACATCGGGAAGTCGACGATCCAGGCCAGCTTGAACTGATCCTTGTCGGCGAGGTTCAGCTCGTCCGAGACCTTGTTGCGGGCGAGGCCTGCGAACTTCCAGAACTTGTCGGGATCGCCGGCGACGAAGAAGGCAGCGTCGCCCTCCTTGGTGCCGAGCTGGCTGCGGATCGCAGCCGTGCGCTCCGGACCGATGTTGTTCGCCAGGGGACCTGCGCCCTCGCCGCCCTCGCGCCACATGATGTAGCCGAGGCCGGGCTGGCCCTCGCCCTGCGCCCACGAGTTCATGCGGTCGCAGAACGCGCGGCTGCCGCCGGATGGCGCCGGGATCGCCCAGACCTGGTTCTTGGGGTCCTCGAGCATGCGCGCGAACACCTTGAAGCCGGAGCCGCGGAAGTGCTCGGAAACGTCGGCCATCTCGATCGGGTTGCGCAGATCAGGCTTGTCGGAGCCGTATTTGCGGATCGCCTCGGCGAACGGGATGCGCGGCCAACCCTTGGTCACCGGCTTGCCCTTGGCGAAGTCCTCGAACACCCCGGTGATGACCGGCTCCATCGCCGCGAACACATCCTCCTGCTCGACGAAGCTCATCTCGACGTCGAGCTGGTAGAACTCGCCCGGTAGGCGGTCGGCGCGCGGATCCTCGTCGCGGAAGCACGGCGCGATCTGGAAGTAGCGGTCGAAGCCCGACATCATCAGCAGCTGCTTGTACTGCTGCGGCGCCTGCGGCAGCGCGTAGAACTTGCCGGGATGGATGCGCGACGGCACCAGGAAGTCGCGCGCGCCCTCCGGCGACGACGCGGTCAGGATCGGCGTCTGGAATTCGAAGAAGCCCTGCTCCTTCATGCGCCGGCGCATCGAATCGATGATCGCGCCGCGCGTCATGATGTTCTGGTGCAGCTTCTCGCGACGTAGGTCGAGGAAGCGGTATTTCAGCCGGATGTCCTCGGGGTACTCCTGCTCGCCGAACACCGGCAGCGGCAGCTCGTCCGCGGGGCCGAGCACCTCGATGTCGGACACGTAGAGCTCGATCTTGCCGGTCGGCAGATCGTCATTGTCGGTGCTCTTGTTGTCGGCGCCGGCCGGGCGGCGGCGCACCTTGCCCTCCATGCGCACGACCCATTCCGAGCGCAGCTTCTCGGCCAGGCTGAACGCCGGCGAGTCCGGATCGACCACGCATTGGGTGATGCCGTAATGGTCGCGCAGGTCGACGAACAGGACGCCGCCATGGTCGCGGATGCGATGGCACCAGCCGGACAGCCGGACCGTCTCTCCGATGTTGCTCTCGCGGAGCGCGCCGCAGGTGTGGGTCCGGTAGCGATGCATGGTCGTCCTGAATGGTCGTCGTGAGGAGAAGGAATCGGCGCAGCCCTTAAAGGCGCGCTCCGAATGCGCGCAGGGTTTAGCCGAGCCGCCCCGGCGCGGCAACCGCAGGAACGGCTCCTTTTCCGCCTCGCAGCGGGGAAAAGGCCGCCTCGCTCGAGCCACCGATGCAACCAGGCGCGCTGCCGCCGAATTGAGCTGGCGCTGAAACGCTCATCTGGCGGCCGTTTGGGCTCGAAAAGCGGCCTCCTCGCGCCTATCTTGGAAGGTATGACCGTGCATTTCCCCTTCCAGAACTCCTACGCCACGCTGCCGGACAATTTCTTTGCCCGGGTGGCGCCGACCCCCGTCGCAGCGCCTCGTCTCATCAAGCTGAACCGGCCTCTCGCCGCGGAGTTGGGGCTGAACCCGGCCGAGCTGGAGACACCGGAGGGCGCCGAGATCCTGGCCGGCAAGACCGTGCCGGAGGGCGCCGAGCCGATCGCGATGGCCTATGCCGGCCACCAGTTCGGGCATTTCGTGCCGCAGCTCGGCGACGGCCGGGCGGTCCTGCTCGGCGAGGTCGTCGACCGCAACGGCGTCCGCCGCGACATCCAGCTCAAGGGCTCCGGGCCGACCCCGTTCTCGCGCCGCGGCGACGGCCGCGCCGCGCTGGGGCCGGTGCTGCGCGAATACATCGTCAGCGAGGCGATGGCGGCGCTCGGCATCCCGACCACCCGGTCGCTGGCGGCGGTCGTGACCGGCGAGCAGGTCTATCGCGGGACCGCCCTGCCCGGCGCGGTGCTGACGCGGGTCGCGACCAGCCACATCCGGGTCGGCACGTTCCAGTATTTCGCCGCGCGCCAGGACACCGACGCCGTGCGCCGGCTCGCCGACCACGTCATCAGCCGGCACTACCCTGACCTCGCCGGCACCGAGCGGCCCTATCACGCCCTGCTCGATGCGGTGATCGCGCGCCAGGCCCGGCTGATCGCCGACTGGCTGCTGGTCGGCTTCATCCATGGCGTCATGAACACCGACAACACCTCGGTGTCCGGCGAGACCATCGATTACGGCCCGTGCGCCTTCATGGACGGCTACGACCCGAAGCAGGTGTTCTCCTCGATCGATGAGTTCGGCCGCTATGCATTCGCCAACCAGCCGCGCATCGCAATGTGGAACCTGACCCGGCTCGCCGAATGCCTGCTGCCGCTGTTCGGCGACGACAAGGACCAGGCGATCAAGGAGGCCGAGGCGGCGCTCGACGGCTTTGCCGCCCAGTTCACCGACGCGCACCAGGCGGGGCTGCGCCGCAAGCTCGGCCTGTTCATGCAACGCGAGGGCGACCAGCCGCTGGCGCAAGCATTGTTCGATGCGATGGCGGCGGCCCGAGCCGATTTCACGCTGACGTTCCGCCGTCTCAGCGACGCCGCCGGCAGCGGCGATCTCAGCGAGGTCCGCGCCCTGTTCGAGGATCCCACGGACTTCGACGAATGGGCTCAGCGCTGGCGCCGGCGCCTCGCGGAGGAACCGCAGACGGCGGCGGAGCGGGGCGAGGCCATGCGTAAGGTCAATCCGGCCTTCATCCCGCGCAACCACCGCATCGAGGCGGTCATCACCGCGGCGGTCGAGAACGACGACTACGCGCCGTTCGAGGAGTTGCATGCGGTGCTGGCCCGGCCGTACGACGACCAGCCGGACCAGGCCGCCTATGCCGAGCCGCCGCAGCCCCAGGAACGCGTGCTGCAGACGTTCTGCGGCACGTAAACGGCAAGCTCCCTGCCTTAACCTCGCGTCCACCATCGCCGGCGTCACGCCCGGGTCCTTAAGAAACGATCAACGCAGCCCCGACAAGTTGAAGCAACAAGTCGGGAGGTCGCGCACGTGGACGCGCTGGTGTTCGAATTCATGGGTCTGGCGATGATCGCCTTGTGCCTGATCGTGCTCGCGGTGCCCTCGGCGCGGCGGCCGTCGGGCCGCGTCCGGCATCACTGAGGCCACCCCGGACCGCCCATCGTCAACCATAGAGCGATCAGCTGACACCGGAGCGCTTGCGTTCCGGGCGGTTTGGGCCGACAAGCGAAGACGAATTTCGTTCCTTCCCCTTTGCCGACACCCTTGACTTGTCAGCGTTTTCGGACGACGGCGTAAGTGCCTCGTCATGGATCGTTCATGGACTTGATCACCACCACCGCGGACCTCGCGGCCGCCTGCGCCCGCCTCGCCCAGCACCCGGTCGTCACCGTCGATACCGAGTTCCTGCGGGAGACCACCTACTACCCCCTGCTCTGCGTCGTGCAGATGGCGAGCCCGGACGAGGCTGTGGTGATCGACGCCCTTGCCGAGGGCATCGATCTCAAAGCCTTCTTCGAGCTGATGGCGAACGAGAAGGTCCTGAAGGTCTTCCACGCCGCCCGCCAGGACATCGAGATCATCTGGCACCGCGCCGGCATCGTGCCGCACCCGATCTTCGACACCCAGGTCGCCGCGATGGTGCTGGGATACGGTGACAGCATCGCCTACGACCAGCTGGTCGAGCGCATCACCGGCCACCGCCCCGACAAGACCCACCGCTTCACCGACTGGTCGCGGCGGCCGCTGACCAAGGAGCAGGCGCATTACGCCGAGGCCGATGTCACCCATCTGCGCGACGTGTTTGCCGCGCTCGATGCCGACCTGAAGAAGCGCGGGCGAAGCGACTGGGTCAGCGAGGAGATGGAGATCCTGACCTCGCCGAAGACTTACGACTTCCATCCCGAGCGCGCCTGGGAGCGGCTGAAGACGCGGGTCCGCAAGCCGAAGGAACTCGCGGTGCTGATCGAGGTCGCGGCCTGGCGCGAGCAGGAGGCGCAGAGCCGCGACGTGCCGCGCAGCCGCGTGATGAAGGACGACGCGGTCGGCGACATCGCCACCCATGCCCCGACAACGATCGAGAAGCTCGGCAATCTGCGCTCGCTGCCCAAGGGCTTCGAGCGCTCAAGATGGGGCTCCGACATCGTCGCCGCCGTGCAGCGCGGGCTGGCGCGCGATCTCGCCGCCCTGCCCAAGCTGGAAAAGCCGCGCAACAACTCCAATGGCGCTGCGATCGTCGAGTTGCTCAAGGTCCTCCTGCGCATGACCTCGGAGCGCCATGCCGTGGCGAGCAAGGTCATCGCCACCGTCGACGATCTCGAGCAGATCGCCGCCGACGACAATGCCGACGTTGCTGCGCTGCAGGGCTGGCGCCGCGAGCTGTTCGGCGAGGCCGCGCTGGCGCTGAAGCACGGCAAGCTCGCGCTCGCCATCGAGAAGGGCCGCGTCGTCCGGGTCGACCGGGCCTGACGGGCATCGCAGCGGCTATGGCCGGCTACGTCTTCCGGAGTTTGCCCAGTTGATTGCAGCAGGCGGCACGGCCGCCCATAATGCTGCCCATCATTCGGCGCTGGTCTGCCCCCTCAACTCCGCCTCGATTGTCTGAGACACCTCAACCAGAGCCATCGAAAGAATGTAGGCGCTGGTCGGCAGATTGAGCTGGCGCGCTTTCGCGATGGCCGCCTGGAGGCTGCTCGCCAGCTCTTTGAGCTCTTCCTCTCGGGTCATGTCGTGGTCTCGGTCCTGGAGCTGCCGCGTGAGCAAAGACGATTGCGAACCGCCGGAACAGAAGCTGCTGCGGCTGCTCAGCGAGAATCCGGTCGACCTGCACGTCGTCGAGGCCCTTCGCCTCGTCGTCGCGTTCAACAAGATCAGCGATCCGGCCGATCGCCGTATGATTATCGATCTGGCCGAACGACTCGCCTCAGGATGATACCGCCAATATCCGCCGCGGTCACACCGCGAGCCGGCCGCCGGCGCCGATAAGCTCGGCACTGTCGAGGACGCCGGCAAAATTGCCAATCACCTTGGTTACAACCAGCTTGTACAACGCAGCGTCGCCGGCGCAAGCCTGCCGGCATGCGACGGCGTCTCCGATCACCTGATAGCGGTGGCTGCGGTGAAAACCGTCCACCACCGTCGAGAGGATCGTCTCGTCCAGCGAGAAGCCGAGCAGCACGCAGCGCATGCTGCGCATGTTCGCCATGTACTCGGCGAACCGAGCCGAGCTATAGGCCGACGGCAGTGGATGCTCGAACGCAAGCTCCCCTGGGGTCGGCTTGAAGTCCGGAAGCCAGTTCGTCAGGTTGGAGGCCGGGTTGAACCAGGCCGCCTGTGCGATCCGCTTGAGATGGACGACCGGCCACAGGTTGTCGCGCCAGAGCGCGATCAACTGCCGGCACCGCGCCGTGATGACGTCGCCATCGGCGATCAGATGCCTGCGTCCCTCGGCGAGATATTCGCATTGCAGATCGGCGCAGACGAGAACCGGCGGATCCACCTCGGTGGCACCGAACAGATCTCGGCTCGACATCACTGTCTCGCTGCGGCGAAGTCGCGCAAGGGCGAGGACGCCGGCCGGCCGGCCGAGAGATCGAGCACGCCCGGCCGGTCCCAGTCCCCTTCCGGACGAATGATCATGTAGGGATCGCTGTCGAGCGTGATCGCGTCGTCGCACGGCTCAAGGTCCAGCACCATCTCAGTGTATGAGAAATCCGAGAAGGTGAGCTTGCGATTATGGCCGAGCGGCTTGGCGCCGAAATGCGCCCAGAAATCGACGAGACGATCCTGCGCGTGGCCATAGGCCTTCTTGAAGCCCTTGCGCCTGCAATAGTCGAGCGCCTCGCGAACCAGCTTGAACGACAGTCGCGAGCGCCTGTACTGATGGCGCACCGCGAGCCGCTCGACCTTGGCGAAGTCGCCGAAGAAGCGCACGCGCACGCATCCAGCCGGCTCGTTGCCGACGAAACCGAGGAAGTGGGCTGCAACCAGATCGTTGCCGTCGAACTCCTCTTCCATCGGACAATCCTGCTCGGTCAGGTAGACCGCCGAGCGGATCGCCGTGACGAGCATGAGGTCATTCGGATCACGCGCGATGCGCACCGTGATCGCGCGCGGATTTGTCTTTGCCGCCCTGGCCGAACTAATGCTTTGCATCCGCAATGCTCCCTTGTCCGAAACTCGTGATCGACTGGATCGAAGGCGCGATCATCTCGGGCAGGCGGTTCCACGGCCGCTGATACCACCAGAGATCGGGCTGAAAGCTTGGAACCGGCGTGAAGCCGAGTGCGCCGAGAAACGCGCGCCCTTCCGGACTCGACGGTTGTGCGTAGTAATCGGCGGCGCGAAATCTCGCGCCTCGCAGCGCCTGCGCGACGTTGCCGAGGCCGATTGCTCCTCGCCCTTGCGCCACGAGCGCCCAGACATAGATGGCAGCTACGTCTTCGTCCGGTCGCGCCAGAAATCTGCGCGGCGGATCATTCAAATTGAACTCATCCAGGAGCAACGCATCGAGGCCTGAGCAGTTGAGATAGAGGAAGGCGATGCCGCCGAGCAAGTTCCTGCCGCGGTAGAGCGCGAAGATCGAGTCCGGATCGTGCCGCAAGAACTCCGCAAGTTCGTGTTCCGAGGCACGAACGCCTGGTATTTCCCGGCGTGCGAGCGCCGCGAGCTCGCCGAGCCGATCGAGCGTGACCGCCTGAGCCGTGACCCGATCCGTCCGCGGCAGCGCGTCGAGCTGATGTCGCAGCGTGAATTCTGTGCTTCCGCGGTGCAGGTTCTGCATCTATGTTTCCAGCTTGGCTTTGATAACGTCATCATACTTGTCGGGGCTGGAGTGTATGCGGCAACATTTGCATCGGGGTGCTGCATCCACGCAGCACAGGAAGTCTGACGAAACGCTTAACCCTTCATGGGAGGATTTGAGAGCATTTCTGCTTTGTACGCGTCACCGCAGCTTCCGAAACGCGGCGGATGTTCTCGGACTGACCGGCACAACCCTGATGCGCAAGATCGACCGGCTCGAGGACGAGCTCGGATTCAAGCTCTTCATCCGTGATCAATCCGGCCTGTCGCTCAGCGACGAGGGACGATCGTTGCTGTTCGACGTCGAGCAGATGGAGCGGCTGAGCTTCAACATCTTCCGGCGCGCCTCGCTGTCGACCGACACTCAGGGATCGGTGCGCGTCGCCGTGACCGAAGGCCCCGGCAATTTCTGGATCCTGCCGCGACTGATCGATTTCCAGAAGACCTATCGCAGGATCACGGTCGATCTGAGCTGCGCGATGCAGCAGGCCGACGTGTCGCGGCTGGAGGCTGACATCTCGATCCAGTTCGAACGGCCGACCAACCCCGACGTGATCGTTGTGAAGCTCGGCCGTCTGCACATCTACGGCTTCGTGTCGGAAGCCTATCGCGACGCGCATGGATTGCCGACATCGCTGGCGGATCTCAAGAACCACCGCATCATCAAGCAGCACGGCGTGCAGCTCGACGAGACGGGCTATGCGCGCATCCTCGGCTTGGAGTCGCTCGAGGGCATCGTCGGCATCTCCACCAATTCCAGCGTTGCCGTGCTCTACGCGGTCGAGCGCGGCGCCGGCATCGGCTTCCTGCCGACATCGGCGGTCGCGCTCGGGGCGCCGCTCGTTCCGGTCGATCTCGGCATCAACTACCACATGGATCTGTGGCTGACCTATCACAAGGAGTTTCGCAACTCCGACCGGCACAAGGTCGTCATCGACTGGCTGAAGCGCATCTTCGATCCGAAGGTCCATGCCTGCTTCCGGGACGAGTTCATCCATCCGCTGGAGCTCGTGCCTCTGATGGCGTCCGCGCGGGATGTCGTCGGCTTCGGCGGCTACGTCGCGCCGAAACCGGTCTGACGACCTACCACTTCAACTCGACGCCGAGCGTCCCCTGATGCGACTGCAGCGCCGAACGCAGCTTCGCATCGTAGTTCAGATAGAGGCGTGACGTTCGGTTCAAGGATAGCGACAGTGCCGCGCCGGCGTCGGCGCCGTAACGGCCCTCGCCAAGGCCCTGCAGCGTGATGCTCTGCGGACCGAGGCTCACGGTCACCGCGCCGAGATTCTGGCTGAAATTGTCGACGAGCTTGCCATAGGCCGAGACGTCGAGGACCCTGCCGTCGACGATGAAGTAGCGGCCGAATTCGGCGCCGACGAGAACGCGGGCGCGCTCCAGCGAGGTGCCGCTGACCGACAGCGGATCGAGCCCGCCCGATTCCTGGAATGCCGCGGTCGTGGCGCGGGTGTATTCGAAGGCGAGCTTCGGAACGATCCGGCTCTCACCGATGCTCCAGTAGTAGTCGAGCTCGCTCAGCACGCCCGTGATGTGGGCGCCGTAGACCGACGTCGCCGCACCGAGGCTGGTGTCGCGCCGCGCACTGATCCCGCCGAAGCCATGGACGATCGCGATCGCCCAGGTCCAGGGTCCCTGGTCGACCGAGGCGTTGAACCCGAACTGTGTGACATCGAGCGTCGCCGACTGCAGCGCCAGCGGCACATCGACCTTGGTCCGGCTCTGGTCAACGGAGAGTCCGACGTTCACGCCCGGCACGAGGCGCATGCCGATACCGGCGACACCGCCCCAAGTCGTCCTCTTGTCGCCGACGAAGTCGCCTTGCGCATTGCTGCGGACCGCCACGCCATACGTCTCGCCCCAAGTCCGGAACCGAGGCTGTTCGGAAGCCTCCGGCGCACCACCGCCCCCCGGATTGCTCCGCTGCAGCCGGGTGACGCCCTGCGTGGCCTGGGTGCCGAGCCGTTCGAGGAAGCTCGAGCCGAGATCGAGCACGGTTTGGCCGGACGAGCGTTCGGAACTGATCGCGCCGGGTGCAGGACTGGGCAATGGGCTCGGCGTTGGTGTCGGGCTAGCGGCTATGCTCGGCAGGCTGGCCTGCGCGGCGCACGGCGAAGACGCGACGGCCATACCAAAGGCGACGATGGGCAGCAGCGCCGCCCCGGGTACACGGGTGCACTGTCGCCTGCCCCGCTTGGCCGGAGATGCCCCGCGCATCGATGCCCCGTTCGCCGCCCGCTCAAATTCGCTTCAATATTGCCGCGTCGATTTGTCCGCAGTTCCCGATCGCGGTCAATGAAATTGACCATGCCGCGGCTGCACCGCAAGGATTTGTGGTTCCAGCGCCACAAGCCACGCAGTGCAGCAGCAGACGGTGACGTGACGTCGCGACGCGTTCTCATCGATCCGCCAAACTTGATATCGGCGGAAAATCGTGTTGCAATCTCCAGTACAATCGGATTGGCCGTTCGACTGTGCGTTTCGCGACTTCGGAAATTGAGCAGATCCCCGGAAGCCCGTTTGTGGCGTGGCACGCGTGAGCGTGGCCGCGTCTTTTTTTCGTCTAGACGAGGAGACAGCGATGCCGACCTACAAGGGCAGCGTGAAGTGGTTCAACCCGACCAAGGGATATGGCTTCATCAAACCGGCTGGCGGAGACAAGGACGTGTTCGTCCACATCTCGGCCGTGGAGCGTGCTGGACTGACCACGCTCAACGAGAACCAGACGATCGAATATGATCTGGTGGAGAGCCGCGGCAAGACGTCGGCAGAGAACCTGAAGCTCTCGTGAGCATCGTCCCGGCGGAGGGCGCCACAGCGCGCGCTCGCCAACTCACGAGTTCCGCGTCACGTTCACTTGCCGCGGATGACCAGACTTCGTCAGCCTTGATGTGCCCCGGCCCCGCCGGGGATTTTTTTCGTCCGGCGACAGCTAACGGACGACGGGCCAGATCAGCGCGTCATCGGCCTGCACCACGGACGACGTCCGGCAGAGATCGTCTTCGAGCCGCACCAGGCCCTTGGCCAGCAGCTTCAGCGCCTCGGGATAGATGCGATGCTCGACGCCAAGAATGCGCGTCGACAGCGTGTCCGGCGTATCGTCGTCCCTGACCACGACCGCGCCCTGCATCACGATCGGACCTGCATCCGTCTCCGGAATGACGAAATGCACGGTGGCGCCTGACAGCTTGACGCCGGCACGCAGCGCCTGGCCGTGCGGATCGAGGCCGGGGAATGATGGCAGCAGCGACGGATGAATGTTGAGCATCCTTCCGTACCAGCGCTGCACGAACTCCGCCGTGAACAGGCGCATGAAACCGGCCAGGCAGATGATCTCGATGCCGCGTGCATCGAGCGCCTGCTGCAATCTGGCTTCGAACCCCGCGCGGTCCTTGCCGAACGGCTTGCTCTCGATAATTTCGATCGCGACGCCGTTCTCCTGCGCTTTCTGCAGTCCGGCCGCATCGGCTCGGTTGGAGATCACGATGGCGACCTCGGCCGGAAAATCCGGCTGCGCCGCCGCGTGGATCAGCGCGGCCATGTTCGACCCACGGCCCGAGATCAGGATGGCGACGCGGCGCTTCATCGGCTCACTCGTCTCACAGGGCCAGATCGAGGGCGCCGGTGTAAATCACGCGCTCATCGCCCGCGGCGGCAACGACCTCGCCGAGCCGGGCGACGTGCTCGCCATTGGCGGCGAATACCTCGATGACGGCATCGACGGCCTCGGCCTTGACGATCGCGATCATGCCGATCCCGCAATTGAAGGTGCGCAAGAGCTCGCGCTCGGCAATGCCGCCCTGCTCCGCCAGCCATTTGAAGACCGGCAGCACCGGCAGGCCCGTCAGATCAATCGAGACGCCGAGATGCTTCGGCAGCACGCGCGGAATGTTGTCGGTGAAGCCGCCGCCCGTGATGTGCGCGAGCCCCTTGACCGCACCGGTCTCGCGGATGGCGCGAAGGCACGACTTCACATAGAGCCGGGTCGGCGTCAGCAGCGCCGCGCCGAGAGTCAGGACCGGCGCGAACGGTGCCGGCGCATCGAAGCCGAGGCCGGACTGGGCGACGATCTTGCGCACCAGGGAGTAGCCGTTGGAATGCACGCCGGATGAAGCGAGGCCGAGGACCACGTCGCCGGCCGCGATGTCCGGCGACGGCAGCAGCGTGCCGCGCTCGGCGGCGCCGACCGCGAAACCGGCAAGATCGTAGTCGCCGTCCTTGTAGAGGCCCGGCATTTCCGCGGTCTCACCGCCGATCAGCGCGCAGCCGGATTCCCGGCAACCTTCGGCGACGCCAGCGACGATCGAGGCCGTCGCCTCCGGGTCGAGCTTGCCGCAGGCAAAGTAGTCGAGGAAGAACAGCGGCTCGGCGCCCTGCACGACGAGATCGTTGACCGACATGGCGACCAGGTCGATGCCGATGCCGCCATGCAGCCCGGTCTCGATCGCGATCTTCACCTTGGTGCCGACGCCATCGGTCGCGGCGACCAGCACCGGATCCTTGAATCCGGCGGCCTTGAGGTCGAACAGGCCGCCAAAGCCACCGATCTCGGCATCCGCGCCGGCGCGGGCGGTTGCGCGCACCATGGGCTTGATCAGATCGACCAGACGGTTTCCGGCATCGATATCGACGCCCGAATCTGCATAAGTGAGCCCGTTCTTGCGCTCGGTCATGGTAAAAACCCCTAATCTGGCCGCTGGTTACGTCGGAATCCGGCCGCGCGCAATGGCTCGCAAGGGGCTCGTCCCCATACTATCTAGGAACCGTACCGGTTCGCCCTGTTTCGGAATCGGGTTGTCTTTTGATCGTTGTCGTCGGGACCCGCTGCGTGACCATTCCCCACAGTATCCCCAATCTGATCACGCTCGGTCGAATCCTGCTGGTTCCGATCGTCGTCTGGGCCATTGCGGCCGGCGAGATGGAGATCGCGTTTCTGGTCTTCGTGGTCGCGGGGGTGAGCGACGCCGTGGACGGCTTCCTGGCAAAGCGCTTCAACCTGCGGTCCGAACTGGGAGCCCTGCTCGATCCCCTCGCCGACAAGGCGCTGCTGGTCTCGATCTTCGTCACGCTTGGCATCTGGGGCGCGATCCCGCGCTGGATCGTCATCCTGGTGGTCTCGCGCGACATCATGATCGTCTCGGCGGTGATCGTGTCCTGGCTGTTCGACCGGCCGGTCGCGATGAAGCCATTGATGGTGTCCAAGCTGAACACGGTCGCCCAGGTCGGATTCGCAGCGCTCGTGCTGGCCTCGCTCAGCTTCGGCTTCGAGCCCAAGCCCTACGATGTGGTGCTGATGGCGCTGGTCACGGTCTTTACCCTCGTGTCGGTCGGGCTGTATCTCGTCGACTGGGTGCGCCACATGAGCACCATCGAGGTCCGGTGATCCTCCGCTGAGGGCCCGTCCTGACCTCACGCACCCCACGATACGGAGCAATTCGACCTTGGCCGGCCATATCCCCCCTCGTCAGCTGGCCTTCGCACTGCCGCATGCGGAGAGCCTGACGCGGGACAATTTCTTCGAAGGTCCAGGCAACGCGGCCGGGCTCGCTCTGGTCGACGCCTGGCCGGAATGGCCGGCGCGGACCATGTTCCTGGTCGGCCCCGACGGCTCCGGCAAGAGCCACCTCGCCGCGATCTGGGCCGAGCAGGCTGGAGCCCGATCCCTGTCCGCGCATGCCCTCGAGGCGAGCGCGGTCCCTGGGGCGCTCGCCACCGGCGCGCTGGTGCTGGAGGATCTGACGGCAACCGATCTCGACGAGCGGGCGCTGTTTCACCTGCTGAACCTGGCCCGCCAGGACGAGGCTTTCGTGCTGATCACGGCGCGCGAGGCCCCGGCGGCCCTGCCCATCGCCCTGGCCGATCTGAGGTCGCGGCTGCGCGCCGTCCCGGTCGTCACGCTGCTGCCGCCCGACGACCAGCTGTTCCGCGCCTTGATCGTCAAGCTGGCCGCGGACCGGCAACTGGCGATCGACGAGACCGTGGTCAGCTATCTCGCAAGCCACATCGAGCGCTCCTATGCGGCGGCACGCCAGACCATCGCGCTGCTGGACAACGAGTCCCTGCGGCTCGGACGGCCGGTCACCCGGGCGCTGGCGGCGGAGCTGCTCCGGCCTCTGTGACCGGCGGCCATCTTGACGGCGGTGGGTGACGGAACCTCAATGGTGCCGGCAACGTCATCCCCTGGTTACCCAGATTGGGCTACGGTCGACCATTCGCGACTGGATGGATATGGATCGAATTCCGATGGATACCGAGCAAGCTACTGAAATTTCAGAGAAAGAACCGGTCGCGGCGCCGTCCTTCGAGATTGCCTCGAGCCCCGAGCGATTCATCAACCGGGAACTGTCCTGGCTTCACTTCAACCGCCGCGTTCTGGAGGAATCGGTCAATCCGCGACATCCGGCCTTGGAGCGGGTGCGCTTCCTGTCGATTTCCGCCAACAACCTTGATGAATTCTTCATGGTCCGCGTCGCCGGCATCCGCGCCCAGGTCCGCGAGGGCATCGCCGAGCGCAGCCCGGATGGGCTGACCCCCACTGAGCAGTTGAAGCTGATCAACGAGACCGTCTCACAGCTCGCGATCGACCAGCAGGCGATCTGGCGCGACCTGCGCAAGTTTCTCGGCGAGCTCGGCATCGTGCTGGTCGACGGCCAGGACGTCACCAAGAGCGAGCGCGCCTGGATCGAGGACCACTTCCTCGCCAACATCTTCCCGCTGCTGACGCCACTGGCGATCGATCCGGCGCATCCGTTCCCGTTCATCCCGAGCCTCGGCTTCACGGTGGCGCTGCAGCTGATCCGCTCCGCCGACGGGCGTCCGATGAACGCCCTCATCCGAATGCCCGGCAAGATCGACCGCTTCATCCGCTTCCCCGGCTCCAAGGATGGCGTGATCCGCCTGATCACCCTCGAGCAGGCGACCGGCCTGTTCATCGGCCGGCTGTTTCCGGGCTACACCGTGAAGGGCCAGGGCGCCTTCCGGATCATCCGCGACAGCGAGATCGAGATCGAGGAAGAGGCCGAAGACCTGGTGCGGCTGTTCGAAACCGCGCTGAAGCGGCGCCGTCGTGGCTCGGTGATCCGGCTCGAGATCGAGGCCAACATGCCGGAGGAGCTGCGCCGCTTCGTGCAGAATGCGCTCTCGACCACCGATGACGAGGTGTTCCTGGTCGACGGCGTGCTGGCGATGAACGAGCTGTCGCAACTGACGCGGGTCGACCGGCCCGACCTCGAATTCGTGCCCTATGTTCCGCGCCATCCTGAGCGTGTCCGCGACCATGGCGGCGACATCTTCGCCGCCATCCGGCAGAAGGACCTGATCGTCCATCACCCTTATGAGTCGTTCGACGTCGTCGTGCAGTTCCTGCAGCAGGCGGCGCGCGACCCGGACGTCGTCGCAATCAAGCAGACGCTGTACCGCACCTCCAACAACTCTCCGATCGTGCGCACTTTGGTGGAAGCTGCCGAAGCCGGCAAGTCGGTGACGGCGCTGGTCGAGCTCAAGGCGCGTTTCGACGAGGAGGCCAACATCCGCTGGGCCCGCGATCTGGAGCGCGCCGGCGTGCAGGTGGTCTACGGCTTCCTGGAGCTGAAGACGCATGCCAAGCTGTCGATGGTCGTACGCCGCGAGGGCGGCAGCCTCACGACCTATGTCCACACCGGCACCGGCAACTATCACCCGGTGACGGCGCGCATCTACACCGACCTGTCCTACTTCACCTCCGACCCGGTGATCGGCCGCGACGTGACGCGGGTGTTCAACTACATCACCGGCTATGCCGAGCCGATCGACATCGAGAAGATGGCGGTGTCGCCGCTCACGCTTCGCAAGCGCATGATCGAGCACATCCACGGCGAGACCAGCTTCGCCCGCCAGGGCAAGCCCGCCGTGATCTGGATGAAGATGAACTCGCTGGTCGATCCCGACATCATCGACGCGCTGTATGAGGCCTCGCAGGCCGGCGTGTCGATCGAGCTGATCGTGCGCGGCATCTGCTGCCTGCGTCCCGGCCTCCCCGGACTGTCGGAGAACATTCGCGTCAAATCGGTGATCGGCCGCTTCCTCGAGCATGGCCGCATCTACTGCTTTGGTATGGGTCAGGGCCTGCCGAGCGCCAAGGCCGCCGTCTACATCTCCTCGGCCGACATGATGCCGCGCAATCTCGACCGCCGCGTCGAGGTGCTGTGCCCGCTTCAGAACCCTACCGTGCATCAGCAGGTTCTGGAACAGATCATGGTCGCGAACCTCAAGGACACCGAGCAGAGCTGGCAATTGTTGCCGGATGGGTCGTCAACGCGTATGAAGGCCGCGAAGGGCGAGGAGCCGTTCAACCTGCACAATTACTTCATGACGAATCCGAGTCTGTCCGGCCGTGGAAAGTCGCTCAAGGAATCATCGCCGCGCCGGCTCACGCGCCGGAATGAACGCTCTCCTTCATAGGGGCTGTCTGCACCGGGGCCTTCTGCGCCGGGACATGCCGTGGTGAAGCGGCCCGGCACGAGGGCCGCGAGCGTCGGTGTCATCGACATCGGCTCGAACTCGGTCCGTCTCGTCGTCTACCAGGCGATGGAACGCAGTCTCGTCACCGTGTTCAACGAGAAGGCGCTGTGCGGGCTCGGTCGCGAGGTCCAAACCACCGGCCTGCTCGCGGCCGATGCCGTCGACAAGGCGCTGACCGCGCTGAAGCGCTTCCGCGCGTTGTGCAAGGTGCAGCGGGTGGGGCAAGTTCATGCCATCGCGACCGCCGCCTGCCGCGATGCTTCGAACGGCGCTGATTTCATCGCCAAGGCCGAGAAGATCTGCGGCGCCCCGATCCAGATCCTCACCGGCCCCGAAGAGGCGCGCTATTCGGCGCTCGGCGTCATCTCCGGCATCCACAAGCCCGACGGCATCGTCGGCGACCTCGGCGGCGGCTCACTTGAGCTGATCGACGTGCGCGGGCACCAGGTCCGCAGCGGCGTCACCCTGCCGCTCGGCAGCCTGGCGCTGCAGGATCTCGCCGAGAAATCGCTGAAGAAGGCGGAGCGGATCGCGCGCGAGGCGCTGACCGACCTGCCGCAACTGCTTGCCGGCCAGAACCGCACCTTCTACGCGGTCGGCGGCACCTGGCGCGCGCTGGCGCGCATCCACATCATCCAGAGCGGCTATCCGCTCGGGGTGATGCACGGCTATGCGATTCCGGCGGCCGATGCGCTGGCCTTCGTGCGCCGGCTGCGCCGTCTCGTCGCCGCCGACATGCTGGCCGACATCGAAGCGATCGCCGAGGCGCGGCGCCCGCTGCTCGCCTATGCCGCGCTGGTGCTCGAGCACATCATCCGCGTCGCCAGGCCGACGACGGTCGTGTTCTCGACCTTCGGCGTGCGCGAGGGCTTGCTCTACTCCAAGCTTCCCGACGCCGAGCGCGCCAAGGACGGGCTGCTCTGCGCGGCGCAGGGCCTCAACGAGCTGTTGTCGCGCTCGGCCCAGCATGCCCGCGAGCTGATCGACTGGACCGACCGCCTGTTCCGCGTGATGCACATGCGCGAGACCGAGGACGAGCGCCGGCTGCGGCACGCCGCCTGCCTGCTGTCCGACATCGGCTGGCGCATGCATCCGGACCATCGCGGCGAGCAGACCTACGGCATCGTTCTGAACGGCAATTTCGGCTCGATCAACCACGAGGGCCGCATCTTCGTCGCGCTGTCGGTGTTCTTCCGCTACGAGGGCCTGCGCGACGAGGCGGCGGCGCCTGCCCTCACCGAGCAGCTGAGCCCGGCCCAGATCGATCGTGCGCGCCTGCTCGGCACCGCGTTTCGGGTCGCGCATCTGATCTCGGCGGCGCGGCCCGGCGTGCTGCCCGCAACGCATTTCCGCACCCAGGATCGCAAGCTGATGCTGGTGTTCGAGCACCAGATGGTCGACCTCGTCGCCGACCGTGTCGGCGGACGCTTCAAGCAGCTCGCGCGTCTCGTCGGCCGCTCCGGCTCGATCGTGCGCAGCTAGATCCGGATCAGGGCCGCCGAGCGCCGACCGAAATTGCGATCATCCGCTGGGCGATGATGCCGTAGACCTTGCGCCAGGCCTGCTCCACCTCATCATTCCAATGCGGACCAAGCCCCTTGGCGAGGCTCCACAGCAGCGCCTCCCCGACCACCGGATAGTACTCCGGCTTGACGCCGTAGCGCGCATGGTTGCGGCCGAGGATGTCGGTGCTCGACAGAAGTCCGGTCATCTGATCGAGGCTGCCGACGAGCACCGCGAGCGTCGCGATGAAATCGCGCTTCAACACGTCCATGTCGGCTGGAAACATCGCGCGGCATTCCGGCAAGAGCTCGAACACGCGATCATAGAACGTTGTGGTCATCTGTGTAGCATTGGCAAATACCAAGTCGAACGACGACTTGACGTGCGCAATCTCATCTGCAGTCAACATGCGCAAGTCCAATTCGAAACAATTCCAATCAGGGCCCGATCAGTGGAGCTGGACGTAGTGGTGTCGCGGCGGCGCGAACGGGTTCATTATAAGAAACAGACGACCACGCCCTGCGGTACTTGTCAAAGGCGCGGCACCGTGCCGCAGCACTGTGGATTGGCTTGTGATCCTGCCGCGACGATTGCTGACCGACTCAGCGATCGGAGACGGCAACGGCAACAAACACGACGGCCATCGTGCTTCTCACAGGCCATCGGAGACGCCGACACGCCGGCCGCCGACCGGCGCCAAGGCCGACTGATCCGTTGGATCGCGCAGACGGCCGCCGATGCGAATGGCGGCCGTCCGCGTCAACCGACGCCTGGCTCACACCGCGAGGTTCATCCAGACGGACTTCGGCTCCGTGAAGTTGTCCAGCGCGGCCGTGCCGTGCTCGCGGCCCAGTCCGGAGTCACGATCGCCACCCCAAGGCAGCCGCACATCAGTGTAGCCATAGGTGTTGATCCACACGGTGCCGGCGCGCAGGCGCTTAGCGAAGCGATGGACGCGCCCCATGTCGCGGCTCCAGACGCCCGCGGCCAGGCTGTAAGCCGTGCCGTTCGCCATCCGCAGCGCCTCGGCCTCGTCCCTGAACTTGATCACGCTGACCACGGGTCCGAAGATCTCCTCCTGCGAGATCCGCATGTCGTGCGTGACGCCAGCGAAGACGGCGGGGCTGACGAAATAGCCGCGGGCGGCCGCGCGCTGGCCGCCGGTGACGAGCGTGGCGCCTTCGTTGCGTCCGATGTCGACATAGTCGAGGATCGTCTTCATCTGCCGTTCGGAGATGACCGGTCCGAGCGAGGTGGCGCGATCGAGCGGATCGCCGATCCGCAGCGCCCGTGCGCGCTCGGTCAGGCGCTCGACCACCTCGTCATACACGCGCTCGTGCACGAGCACCCGCGATCCGGCCGAGCACACCTGCCCGGTGTTGAAGAAGATGCCGCTGGCCGCAGCCTTCGCGGCGGCCTCGATGTTCGCATCGTCGAAGATGATGTTGGCCGACTTGCCGCCGAGCTCGAGCGAGACGCGTTTGAAGTTGCCGGCCGCCGCCTTCATGATGCCGCGGCCGACGCCGGGCGAGCCAGTGAACGTGACCTTGTCGACATCGGGGTGGTTGACCAGCGCCTCGCCGACGGTGCGCCCAGGGCCGGTCACGATGTTGAGAACACCGGGCGGCAGTCCGGCTTCGAGCGCGAGCTCCCCGATCCGCAGCGCCGACAGCGACGTCAGCTCGGCGGGCTTCATCACGACGGTGCAGCCGCAGGCCAGCGCCGGCGCGAGCTTCCACATCCCGATCATCAGCGGGAAATTCCACGGCACGATTGCCGCGACCACGCCGACCGGCTCGCGCACGGTATAGGTCAGCGCATCATCGCGCGTGGAGACGACTTCACCGCTGATCTTGTCGGCCCATCCGGCGTAGTAGGTGAGCGTATCGATGGCGGCGGGAAGATCCTGGCGCAGGATCGCCGACACCGGCTTGCCGGCATCGAGGCTTTCGAGCTCGATGATCTCGTCGGCATGGTCGCGCAACAGCTGCGCCCATTTCAGCAGGATCGCGCCGCGCTCCGCCGCACGCATCGTTCGCCACGGCCCTTCGAAGGCCTTGCGGGCCGCGGCGACTGCGAGATCGACATCCTCGGCATTGCCCTCGGCGACCGTCGCAATCGCCTGCTCGGTTGCAGGATTGAGCGAGGTGAAGGTGCGTCCCGAGAGCGAGGGAACATGCCGGCCGCCGATCAGGAGCTGGAACGGCTTCGTCAGATAGGACGTCCCCCTCGAGCCGCGCTCGTAATCATATGCAATCGACATCATATTTCCTCCGTTTGTTGTATACCAATGAAGGTAAGAACAAATATCTGTTCGTAAATATGATATCTGTTGCCTATGGCCGGCGGTCATATGAAGCCGACTTCACAAGCGGGCCCTGATGTTGCGGATCGCGATCGAACCTGTCTGGCGTTTCTACAAGGACGACGGCCCGCAGAGCATCGTCGTGATGCTCCGCGTGCTCAGTGAAATCAGGAGGACGGGCAAGATCACCAGCGCGGCCAGTGACGCGCATCTGTCCTATCGTCACGTCTGGAATCTGATCGAGCAGTGGTCTGAATTCTTCGGCGTGCCGCTGGTCGAGACCCAGCGCGGCAAGGGATCGAAGCTCACCACGTTCGGAGACAAGCTGGTCTGGGCCGGCGAGCGCATGCACGCCCGCCTCGGCCCGCAGCTCGACAATCTGGCGCAGGAGCTGGTGACCGAGATCAAGCCGTTCCTGCAGCCGCATCCCGGCGTGATCCGCGTTCACGCCAGCCACGGCTTTGCCGTCGCCAAGCTGCGCGAGCTGTTGGATCGCGAGCCAGGCGTCGGGGTCGATGTCCGCTATGTCAGCAGCCAGCATTCGCTGGCGTCGCTGGCGCAAGGCGAATGCGACCTGTCGGGACTGCATCTGCCGCGCGGCGAGCTGCGTGCCCAGAACATCCGGGCCTGCAGGGATTGGCTTGATCCCAAACAGGACTGCGTCATCAGCTTCGTGACCCGTGAAATGGGGCTGATGGTCAAGCGCGGCAATCCGCTGTCCATCCGTTCATTGGCCGATCTTGCCGACGGCAGGGCGCGCTTCGTCAATCGCGACCATGATTCCGGCACCCGCCTGTTGTTCGATCAGTTGCTCGCGTCACAAGGCATCGACGAAGCGCGCATCAATGGCGCGCAGCAGATCGAGTTCACCCATGCAGCCGTCGCCGCCTATGTCGCGAGCGGCATGGCCGACGTCTGCTTCGGCGTCGAGGCCGCCGCGCGGCAGTTCGGACTCGACTTCATCCGTATCCTCACCGAAGACTATTTCTTCGCCTGCCATAAATCGTTTCTGGAAACCGACCCGATGCGGCGGGTGCTCGAGGTGATGAAGGGCGACGAATTCCATCGCGCCGTCGCTGCCCTGCCCGGCTACCAGCCAGCCGCCACGGGATCGGTCCACACCGTTCGCGAATTCCTCGATCGGCTGGATGCGGAGTCCTGACGCCGCCCGGTCGGACGCGACGCCTCCTGACGATCAGCTACGGCAGATCGACGCCGCGCGCCGGCACCAGCTCGCTCTCGGCCTGACGCTGCAGCGCGCGGCCGCGCCAGATCGAGCCGGCGATCAGCACCACACCGGCGCCGATCAGCGACATCAGCGTCTCCATGACATCGACGTGGCTCGCGAGATTGGTCTTGCCGGCGAACAGCGCCGAGGTCGCCTCGATGTTGATGACCACGGTGCCGTCGAGGAGATGGTGCAGCATCGGCTCGATCGCGGGATCGGTCGCGATCACCTCGCCGGCCACCCAGCCGAGCAACATCGCGCCGAGCCAGACCAGCAGCGGGACCCGATCGAGCACGAGCATGATCAGCGCGGCGCCCGCGATGATCAGCGGGATGCTCATGGCGAGGCCGATGATCAGCAGGGACGCCTGGCCGTTCGCGGCCGCAGCCACCGCGATCACGTTGTCGAGGCTCATCACGAGGTCGGCAAGCGCGACGATGCGGACCGCATGCCACAGCGTCGTGCCGGCTGCGATCTCGTCGTTCTCGTCCTCGGGCACCAGCAGCTTGGCGGCGATCACGATCAGCGCCAGCCCGCCGATCAGCTTCAGGTACGGCAGCGCCATCAGGGTGGCGACGATGCCGGTAAAGGCGATGCGCAGTGCGACGGCAATGCCGGAGCCGGCCACCATGCCCCAGACGCGATGCTTGCCGTGCAGGCCGCGGCAGGCGAGCGCGATGACCAGCGCATTGTCGCCCGACAACAGCACGTTGATCCAGACGATCTTGCCGAGCGCGAGCCAGAAGCCCGGGCTCTGCAGGTCGGCCTCGAATTGAGCGAGCAAATGGCCGAAAGTGGCGGGATCAGCGAGTTGCGACAGCCAGTTCACGGCCAAGCCTTTCAGATCGGTTCAACGAAGATTGAGCACGTCGGCATGCGGCGGAGCGAGGCTCCGCCGCAGCGATCATGGCTCAGCCGACGATCTCGTTGCCGGCGAAGAACTGCGCGATCTCGACCGCAGCCGTCTCGGCGGCATCCGAGCCGTGCACCGAGTTCTCGCCGATCGACTTCGCATGCGATTTGCGGATGGTGCCGTCGGCGGCCTTCGACGGATCGGTCGCGCCCATCACGTCGCGGTACTTCAGGATGGCTCCTTCGCCTTCGAGGACTTGGACGACGACCGGGCCGGAGATCATGAAATCGACCAGCTCGCCGAAGAACGGCCGCGCCTTGTGCACGGCATAGAAGGTCTCGGCCTGGTCGCGGGTCATGCGGATCCGCTTCTGAGCCACGATGCGCAGGCCGGCCTTCTCGATCAGCGCATTGATCGCGCCGGTGAGGTTACGCTCGGTCGCGTCGGGCTTGATAATCGAAAAGGTGCGCTCAATCGCCATGATGTCGTCCTTGGAGGTGCGGGATTTGGGTGGGTTGCGGGCTTATATCGACGCGATTGGTCGACGGCAAGCGACCGGGACCCAGCCCGGAGGCGCAACGCCTTACGACAATTTCACGTTTCTGAACATAGCCTGAAGGGTTCGTGCGACCATCATTCAGCTGTCATGTCTTAACGTGTTCGGTATCGGGCGAGGACGAGCCAGCAGCGTTCCGGTGGCCGCCCTCTCCCAGCCTCATCCGTCGGACAATTTCGGCGCCTCCAACGCTGTCATCCAGGAGACGATCATGTTGCGCAAACTCTCCCTCATCGCGGCGGCCGCCGTTGCCCTCGGCGCAGCCGCCCTCGCCCCGACCGCCGCCTCGGCTCACTGGCACGGTGGCTGGCATGGCGGTGGTTGGCACGGAGGCGGCTGGCATGGCGGTTGGCACCGTCCGTTCTACGGTCCCCGCTTCTTCGTCGGCGGCCCGGCCTACAGCTACGGCTATGGCGGCTGCTATGTGCGCCGCGTGGTTCCGACCCCGTGGGGACCGCGCTGGCGCCTGATCAACCGCTGCTATTGATACGAGCCTCGGCGCGGCACCCGCCCCCCGCCGCACCGAACTCGCATCGCCCCGGCGTCTCCCCCACGCCGGGGCCTTTTTTGTGCAGTTTCAACCTCATTTCGGGGTATTCCGGTCAGGAGCCGGAAACAAATCGAGCGGCCACGACTTGTTACGGCATCGTCCTGCAACTGCTCGTGGAATTCCGTCATGTCTGGCCGCACCGCCAATTTCAGCGAGGCTCTCGATCGCAAGACCAGCCGATCGATCTGCGAGGCCGTCGGCGAGCGCCTGCAACGCAGCCTGCCGCCGGACGGCTCTCACCTGCCAGCTTCCCTTGCGGACCTGATGAACGAGTTGCGCAAGCGCGACGAGGCCGGGACGAGCCTATCCGGCCGCTGAGACCGCGACAAAGCGGTTGCCTTTGGCCGCGCGCGCGGTGACAAGGCGCGCATGCTTTCCATCACCGACATCTCCATCCGCCTCGCCGGACGGCTTCTCATCGACCAGAGCTCGGTGCAGATTCCGCCGGGCGCGCGCGTCGGGCTGGTCGGCCGCAACGGCACCGGCAAGTCCACCCTGTTCAAAGCGATCCGCGGCGAACTGTCGCTGGAGACCGGCAGCATCAGCGTGCCGCCGCGGTGGCGCATCGGCAGCCTGGCCCAGGAAGCCCCGAGCGGGCCCGAAAGCCTGATCGAGGTGGTTCTCCGGGCCGACCTCGAGCGGCACGCGCTGCTGCACGAGGCCGAGACCGCCCATGACGCAGACCGTATCGCCGAGATCCAGACCCGCCTCGTCGACATCGACGCGCATTCCGCCCCGGCGCGCGCGGCCGCGATTCTCAGCGGCCTCGGATTTTCCGCCGCGGATCAGGCGCGAGCCTGCGCCGAATTCTCCGGCGGCTGGCGCATGCGGGTCGCCCTCGCGGCCACGCTGTTCGCCGCACCCGACCTGCTCCTGCTGGACGAGCCGACCAACTATCTCGACCTCGAGGGCACGCTGTGGCTCGAGGATCATCTGGCGCACTATCCGCGCACGGTGATCGTGATCAGCCATGACCGCGATCTGCTGGAAACCTCCGTCGACCAGATCCTGCATCTCGACCGTTGCAAGCTCACGCTGTACCGCGGCAGCTACTCCTCCTACGAGGAGCAGCGCGCCACCCGCGAGATGCTCGATGCCAAGGCGGTCAAGCGCCAGGAAGCGGAGCGCGCGCGGCTGCAGGCCTTCGTCGAGCGCTTCAAGGCCAAGGCCTCGAAGGCGCGCCAGGCGCAGTCCCGCGTCAAGATGCTGGAGCGGATGAAGCCGATCACCGCGCTCGTCACCCAGGACGTGCACGAGATCACGTTCCCCGCACCGGAGCGACTGTTGTCGCCGCCGATCATCGCGGTCGACAACGCCTCGGTCGGCTACGACCCCGCGCAACCGGTGCTCAACCGCGTCACCTTACGCATCGACAATGACGACCGCGTCGCATTGCTCGGCGCCAACGGCAATGGCAAGTCCACGCTGGTGAAGCTGCTGGCCGGCCGGCTCGCGCCGTTCTCCGGCAAGGTCACGCGCGCCGACAAGCTGTCGATCGCCTATTTCGCCCAGCACCAGCTCGATGAGCTGGACGAGACCGGATCGCCGTATAGTCACGTGCGCAAGCTGATGGGTGACGCGCCGGAGTCGAAAGTACGCGCGCGCGCCGGCGCGATCGGGTTTTCCGGCAAGGCCGCCGACACGCTGGTGAAGAGCCTGTCGGGCGGCGAGAAGGCGCGGCTGCTGCTCGGGCTCGCGACCTTCTTCGGCCCCAACATGATCATCCTGGACGAGCCGACCAACCATCTCGACATCGACAGCCGCGCCGCGCTCGCCGAAGCGATCAACGAATTTCCCGGCGCCGTGATCATGGTCTCGCACGACCGCTATCTGATCGAGGCCTGCGCCGACCGCCTCTGGGTCGTCGCCGACCGCACGGTGAAGACCTACGATGGCGATCTCGATGACTACCGGCGCATGGTCCTGTCGTCACGCAGCGGCGCCGGCACCCGAGAGACCGAACGTCCGCAGGTGACCGAGAAAGCAGAGCGGCCGCGCGGCGACAACAGGCGGAGCGGGCTGAAGCAGAAGATCACGGCGGTCGAAGCCGAGATCGCCCGCATCACCGAGATCATCGCCAAGATCGACGGCGCGCTGTCGCTGCCCGACATCTTCACACGCGACCCGAAACAGGCGGCGCAATTGTCGAAGGCACGGGCCAATGCCGCCGACGCGCTGGCGCGCGCCGAGGAGCAATGGCTGGAAGCGAGCACGTTGTATGACGAGGCAACCGGCTGATCGAGCAATCCGCGACGAACCAACGTTCGTCCGACGAACTACTCTCTCGGCAACTTCAGCGCACACTCAGGTCGCGCGCTTCTTCGCCTTCGGCTTGGCCGTCTTCGGCGCGGGTCCCGGATCGGGCGCTCGCTCGACCGAGGTCAGGCGGCCGGAGCTGAACGTGTAGACGCCGGCGCGCGCGCCGCGCAGCCAGGTCACCGTGGCCACGCGCTCGCCGCCATTGCTCGAGACGTTGACGTTGTCGGGTGCACCGATGCCGCGCACCACGTCGCATTCGGTATGGCCGAGTGCGACGGTGCCACCGACGGCCGGCGTTGCGGCGGCGGGATCATTCGCCAGCGCGTTCGCGCCCGCAGCACCGGCCGCAGGCGCCATGCCCGGGCACGCGCCTTCGGCGCTCACAAGGTCCTCAGCCGTGACCGGCTTATCCGGCGTCAGCGGCGGCGCGTCGATCGAGATGTTCCTGATGAACAGGCGCTGCGGCCGGTTGAACCACTCGGTGTCCTTGGACAGGAAATCGGGCGTGCTCGAGCATCCGGCGACGACCGGGGCAAGCACAAGGAACGCCAGAGCGCGCGTCAGCTGTTTGTTGTGGTCTCGCACGATGAACCTTGCTGAATTGCAACCTGTGGACACTCTAATGTGTTGTCCCAACATCACTTTGCGGCACGTTCGTGGCTTTGCCAACGCTCTGCCGGTAAATCAGCAGTTTATCATGAATCGCGCCGCGCTGCCATCATTGGCGCTTCACGGACTTCCGCATCATTGCCGGCGCTGCCAACGCCCCCGCTCATCCGCCTGCCAGTAGGTGACCTCGAATCCCCGCGATTTGCAATCGGTCCACGCCGATCTCGCAGCCGCGAGCGCGTCCGCATCATCGCCGTTGAATACGAGCACCATGCGCTCGTAGCTGTGCGAGTCCGATGGCAGCGGCGCGTTGTCCACCAGGAAACGGACGTTTGCGCCGTTGGGATTGCTCTCTTCCACCGCGAGCACGATCGGCTGGTCGGCCACATCGGCCACCCGCCAGGTGGCATGCGGCAGAAACGAATCGTCGCGATAGGTCCACAGATGCGCATCGAGCGCATCCGCGCGCTCCTCCGACGTCGACTGCACCACGACGCGCCAACCGCGCTCGAGCGACTTCTCCAGCAGCGGCGGCAGCACGCCTTCAATGGTCATGTTCTGCAGATGGTAGAACAGGACTTCTGTCATCGTCCCGCGTCACGCCTTGGCGCCGGACTTGGCTTCAGCTTTGGCGTCGGATTTGGATTCGTACGAATCCCACACCAGCCGGTCGAGCAGCCGGACGCCATAGCCCGATCCCCAGCTCTGGTTGATCTCCGATTTCGGCGCGCCCATCGCGGTGCCGGCGATGTCGAGATGCGCCCACGGCGTGTCGTTGACGAAGCGCTGCAGGAATTGCGCAGCAGTGATCGAGCCGCCATGGCGTCCACCGGTATTCTTCATGTCCGCGAACTGCGAATCGATCAGCTTGTCGTATTCGTGGCCGAGCGGCATGCGCCAAACCTTCTCACCCGTCTCCTGCCCCGCCTTGAACAGCTTGTCGGCGAGATCATCATTGTTGGTGAAGAGGCCGGCATGATCGGTGCCGAGCGCGACCATGATCGCGCCGGTCAAGGTTGCCAGGTCGATCATGAACTTCGGCTTGAACTTGGTCGCGACGTACCAGAGCACGTCGGCGAGCACGAGCCGGCCCTCGGCATCGGTATTGATGATCTCGATGGTCTGGCCCGACATCGAGGTGACGATGTCGCCTGGACGCTGCGCATTGCCGTCCGGCATGTTCTCGACCAGGCCGATGGCACCGATCACGTTGGCCTTGGCCTTGCGCGCGGCGAGCGCATGCATCAGGCCGACCACGCAGGCCGCGCCGCCCATGTCGCCCTTCATGTCCTCCATCGAGCCGGCCGGCTTGATCGAGATGCCGCCGGTGTCGAAGCACACGCCCTTGCCGATGAAGGCGACCGGCTGCTCGCCGCGCTTGCCGCCATTATAGTGCATCACGACGGTGCGGCTCGGCCGTGCCGAGCCCTGGCCGACGCCGAGCAGCGCGCCCATGCCGAGCTTCTTCATCGCAGGCACGTCGAGGATCTCGACGGTGACGCCGAGCTTGCGCAAGGCGGCGGCGCGCTTGGCGAACTCCTCCGGGTAGAGCACGTTCGGCGGCTCGTTGACGAGATCGCGCGCCAGTATCACCCCGTCAGTGACGTGGGACCGCGGCGCGAACGCCTTCTTGGCCGCCGCGGCATCCGCCACGGCGATCGAGACATTGGCGCTGACGGCGCCCTCTTCGTCCTTCTTCTTGGTCTTGTAGCGATCGAACCGATAGGCCCGCAGCCGGATCCCGGTGGCCAGCGAGCTGACCTGATCCGGCAACAGCGGTCCCGAAGGCAACTCGGCCAGCACCGCGACCGCTTCAGTTCCGGAGTTCAACTTTCCGGCTAAAGTACCGCCGTATTTAAGAAAATCCTTGTCCTTGAGATCTGAGCCCTTGCCGGTGCCAATGACGATCAAGCGCTGAATCTTGATTCCCTCAGGAGCCAGCAGGTCCAGCACCGCGCCGTCCTTGCCCTTGAACCGGGCTGTGGCGGCCGCGCGCTTGATCAGGTCCGAGGCTCCCCCAAGGGCCTTCTCGGTCGCGACTCCGAGTCGCAGGGTGTCATCGCAGAACGCCACCACGATGCCGCGCGGGGCGGTCGACAGCGGGACGAAGCCGACCTTGACGGCGTCGGACATCAAGCAATCCTCCAAATTTCGACGTGATGAGCCGCCACGTCCGGCCGAAAACCTCAAGGACCAGACGCGGATGGCGGCAGTTCGGAACCCAACTTGGCGGCAGTATGACCTGCCCGGGCCGCGGCTGCCAAGCGCCGCGTGGCGGGCCAGTCACAATCATGAAATTTTGACCGTATTTTCGGGGCGCCACGCCACAGCCATTTTGTCGACGGATCAACGAGATGGTAATGATATTCACTGCTCTTGGAACGTCACGGCGACAGCGGCCTTGGGGGACCCGTTTCAAGGGGGGCTGCAGCGCTCGTTCCGGGACTGCTGATTGGGGATCGAGCGCAGACGATGGGGTCCATCGACAGGTACATCTTTCGCACGACGCTGGCGTCGTTCGCGTTGGTCCTGGTCAGCCTCACCGGCGTGATCTGGATTACGCAGGCGCTGCGCGGCATCGACCTGATGACCAGCCAGGGCCAGACGATCCTGACCTTCCTCGGCATCACCGGGCTCGTGATTCCCTCCCTGCTCGGCGTCATCGCGCCGATCGCGCTGATGATCGCGGTCTCGCATACGCTGAACAAACTCGCGACCGATTCGGAGATCATCGTCATGAACGCGGCCGGCATGTCGCCGATCCGGCTGTTCGTGCCGTTCGCCTATGCCACCTGCGCGGTGGCCGTGCTGGTGACGGTGATCGCCGCGTTCTTCGCCCCCGACGGCCTGCGCCGGATCAAGCAGTGGGATGCCGAGATCACCGCCGACGTGCTCGCCAACATCCTGCAGCCCGGGCGGTTCGCGCAGCTCGACCAGAACCTGACCATCCGGATCCGCGAGCGCCAACCCGGCGGCGAGCTGTCCGGCATCCTGATCGACGACCGCCGCGACCCCAAGGAGCGAATCACGATCATCGCCGAGAAGGGCACCGTCGTGAAGAATGCCGACGGCTCGTTCCTGGTGCTCGAGGACGGCAATCTGGAACGCTTCGAGCTCGGCAAGCGCGAGCCGGCGATGGTCGCGTTCGCTCGCTACGCCTTCGACATGTCGAAGTTTTCGAATCAGGGCCGCGACGTCACGCTCGGCATCCGCGAGCGCTATCTCTGGGAGCTGATGGCCCCCGCCGAGAACGATCCGATCTACAAGCAGATCCCGGGACAATTCCGCCAGGAATTGCACGACCGCTTCCTGGCGCCGATCTATCCGTTCGCCTTCGCGGCCCTCACCTTCGCATTCCTGGGCGCGCCGCGGACGACACGCCAGAGCCGCAACTTCTCGTTCGGCAGCGCGATCCTCGCCGTCTTCGGCGTCCGCATGGCGGGCTTCGCCTGCTCGGTCATGACGGTGAAGACGCCGATGGCGGCGCTGGTGCAGTACCTCATGCTGTTCGGCGTGCTCGGCCTCAGCATCTGGATCATCATCGGCGGCGTGGTGGTCGAGCCGCCGGCGCGGCTGATGGAAGCCATCAACCGCTCGAACGCGCGGATCGCGCGGCTGTTCGGAAGGCCGGCCACCGCATGAGCATGGTCACCAACACGCTCGGGCGCTATTTCGCCGGCCGCTTCCTGGTCTCGGCGGTCGGCGTGTTCGCGAGCATCTTCATCCTGCTCGTGCTCGTCGACTACATCGAGATGGTGCGCAAGACCTCCGGGCTCGCCTCCGCTTCGGCGCTGATGGTGGCGGAAACGTCGCTGTTCCGGGTGCCGCAATTGCTCGAGAAGATGATGCCGTTCTGCGTCCTGATCGGCGCCATGACCTGCTATCTCGCGCTGTCGCGCCGGCTCGAACTCGTGGTGGCGCGCGCAGCCGGGGTCTCCGCCTGGCAGTTCATCGCGCCGGCGCTGGCAAGCGCCATCGTGCTCGGGCTGATGGCCACGACCCTCTACAACCCGATGTCGGCCAATCTGCGCGAGCTCTCCAAGCGCATGGAGGCCGAGCTGTTCGGCGCGGCCCCCGGCGGCGGCGTGCAGGATGCGGCCGGCTTCTGGCTCAACCAGATCAACCCGGACGGCTCCGTGATCATCAATGCCGCCCGCAGCGAGCAGCAGGGCGTCCGCCTGACCGGACTGACCCTGTTCCGTTTTGATACGGACAAGCACTTCAAGGAGCGAATCGAAGCCCGCGAGGCGACCCTCGAAGAAGGCCGGTGGGTCTTCCGCTCGGTGCGCCGATTCTCCCTCGATGCGCCCCCTGTCGACGAACCGACGTTCATTCTTCCGACCAGCCTGACGCCGGCGCAGGTCCGAAACAGCTTCTCCACCCCCGAAACTGTGTCGTTTTGGCAACTGCCGACATACATCCGTTCGTCGGAGAGCTCAGGCTTCGCGACCGCGGGGTACCGACTGCAGTATCATAAGCTGATCGCGCAGCCGTTTTTGCTGGCTGCGATGGTCATGCTCGCTGCGTCCGTGTCGCTCAGGTTCTTCCGAATGGGTGGCGTACAGAAAATGGTTTTGAGTGGCGTGGGCGCCGGGTTTCTGCTCTACGTTCTGTCGAAAGTAACTGAAGATTTGAGCAAGGCTGAGTTGATGAATCCGATCGCTGCGGCGTGGCTGCCGGTGTTCGTCGGCGGCCTCACCGGTTTCATGGCTTTGCTCTACCAGGAGGACGGCTAGTGTCGTTCGTTGCCGTCCGTCAGACAGCGCTCGCCGCGCTTCGGCAGCATGCCGTTGCGCGCCGCGGTTGCGTGCGCGTGCGTCGCGCCGGGTCTGGCGTGCTTGGATTCGTTTTGGCCTGCGGGCTCGGCCTGATGGTTGCGGCTGCGACCGGGGTCGTGGCGCCGAGTCCTGCCGCCGCGCAGGGCTTCACCTACAATCCGCGCCCGCCCAAGGCGCCGCCGCCGCGCGTCGCCAACGACAACCAGATGCTGGTGCAGGCGACCGAGGTCGATTACGACTACAACAACTCGCGCGTGTCGGCGGTCGGCAACGTGCAGCTGTTCTACAACGGCACCTCGGTCGAGGCCGACCGGGTGATCTACGACCAGAAGACCAAGCGTCTGCATGCGGAAGGCAACATCCGCATGACCGACGCCGACGGCAAGATCACCTACGCCAACAGCCTCGATCTGTCCGACGATTATCGCGACGGCTTCGTCGATTCGCTGCGCGTCGAGACCGAGGACCAGACGCGGATGGCGGCGACCCGCGCCGACCGCTCGAAGGGCAATTACACCGTCTTCGAGAACGGCGTGTACACCGCCTGCGCGCCTTGCAAGGACGATCCGAAGAAGCCGCCGCTGTGGCAGGTCAAGGGTGCGCGCATCATCCACGACCAGACCGAGAAGATGCTGTATTTCGAGAACGCCCAGCTCGAGTTCTTCGGCGTTCCCCTGGTCTACATCCCCTACTTCTCGACGCCCGATCCGACCGTGAAGCGCAAGAGCGGCTTCCTGATGCCCGGCATCACCCAGACCGGCGGCTACGGCTTCGGCGTCGACATCCCCTATTACTGGGCGATCGCGCCGGATTACGACGCGACCTTCACGCCGCGCATCACCTCCAAGCAGGGCGTGCTGCTGCAGACCGAATTTCGCCAGCGCCTCAGCAATGGCAGCTACCAGGTGCGCCTGTACGGCATCGACCAGCTCGACCCCCAAGCCTTCGCCGGCCAGCCCGGCAACCGCCAATTCCGCGGCGGCGTCGACACCAAGGGCCAGTTCGCGCTCAACGACAAGTGGGGCTGGGGCTGGGACGGCATCCTGCTGTCCGACTACATGTTCCTGTCGGATTACCGGCTGGCGCAGTACCGCGACCCGTTCAACTCGTTCATGAGCCTCCCGACCGAAGCGATCTCGCAGCTGTATTTGACCGGCGTCGGCAGCCGCAGCTTCTTCGACGTCCGGGCGATCCACTATCTGAGCTTCTCAGGCAACCAGCAGACCGTGCCGGTGGTCTATCCGGTGCTGGATTACTCGAACGTGCTGAACTACCCCGTGTTCGGCGGCGAGTTCAGCTACAAGACCAACTTCGTCAATCTGAGCCGCCAGACGGCGGTGTTCGACCCGATCACGACCACGGCCAACACCGCCGGACTGTGTACGACGGTATCCGCCGATCCGCGGGCGCGCCTGCCCAACCAGTGCCTGCTGCGCGCCACGCCCGGCACCTACACCCGCCTGACTGCGCAGGCGGAGTGGCGGCGGTCGTTCACGGATCCCTACGGCCAGATCTGGACGCCGTTCGCGATCCTGCGCGCGGATGCGATCAACGCCAACGTCTCGAACCAGCCGGGCGTGGGCAACTTCCTGCAGACCGGCGACACCCAGGCGCTGCGGCTGATGCCGACGGTCGGCCTCGAATATCGCTACCCGTTCATCAACGTTCAGCCGTGGGGCACGACGACGATCGAGCCGATCGCGCAAGTGATCATCCGACCGAACGAGACCTACGCCGGCCGGCTGCCGAACGAGGACGCCCAGAGCATGGTGTTCGACGCCAGCAACCTGTTCAGCGTCGACAAGTTCTCCGGCTACGACCGCGTCGAAGGCGGCGGCCGCGCCAATGTCGGCGTCCAGGCGACGACGCAGTTCGACCGCGGCGGCACCATCAACGTGCTGTTCGGCCAGTCCTACCATTTGTTCGGGATGAACTCGTTCGCGGTGCAGGATGCCAACAACACCGCCATCGGCTCCGGCCTGGACAAGAACGTCTCGGACTACGTGGCGCGTGTCGATTACTCGCCGAACCGCACCTACACGTTCAGCATGCGCAGCCGGTTTGACCAGCAGACCCTGAACATCCAGCGCTTCGAGGCGGAAGCCAAGGCGAACTTCGACCGCTGGTCGGTGGCCCTGACCTACGGCAACTATGCCGCCGATCCGGCGCTCGGCTATCTCGACCGGCGCGAGGGCATCCTGGGCAGCGGCTCGGTCAAGGTGGCGCCGAACTGGGTCGTCACGGGTGCGGCGCGCTGGGATCTGGCAGCCAACAAGATCAACCAGTATGTGATCGGCGCCGGCTATGTGGATGATTGTTTCGTGCTGGCTGCCAACTATGTAACGTCGTATAATTATACGGCAGGCACCACTCCTCCCGTTCTGAGCCATGCCTATATGCTCCAGATCGGACTCCGGACGCTGGCCAATTCCTCGGCCGCGGGAACCGGGGCTGGAGGCCTTCAGTAGCGCGCGCCAGTCTCCGACGGGCCGCTCCGTGGGGTTCGAAAGTCCCTCGTCGGGAGCCGTGGCGCGGTTTCCAGTTGGATCAATAGCGACAGCGAAGCTTGGTCATGACGATCGCGTTCTCTCCTCGCCTTCGGGCCCTGGCCATCTGCACTCTTGCCGCACTCGTCTGCGGCATCGGAACGATGTCGGCTCGCGCCCAGAGCATCGTCGTCATGGTCAATGGCGATCCCATCACCGACTATGACATCGAGCAGCGCACCAAGCTGAACTTCCTGAGCACTCGCAAGCATCAGTCCCGCCAGGAGATCATCAACGAGCTGATCGACGACAAGGTGAAGATCAAGGAGGGCAAGAAGTACGGCGTCGAGCCGACTGCCTCCGACGTCGACCAGTCGTTTGCCGGCATGGGCTCTCGCATGCGGCTCAACCCGGAACAGTTGACCAAATCGCTGGAGAGCCAGGGCGTGCGGCCGGAGACGCTGAAGGCCCGCATCAAGGCCGAGATCGTCTGGAGCAGCCTGGTGCGCGGCCGCTACAAGGAGCGGCTGCTCGTCTCCGACAAGGACGTCGCCGCGGCCGTCGCCGCCGCCGGCGGCGACGGCGATCAGCAGGGCCAAGCGTTCGAGTACAAGATGCAGCCGATCGTGTTGATCGTGTCGAACTCCTCGAACCAGGGCTTGATGGAAGCACGTCACAAGGAGGCGGAGGCGCTGCGCTCACGGGTGCAGACCTGCGCCGAAGCCAACAACATCTTCAAGACGACGGCGAACGCGGTCATCAAGGAGATCGTCGTCAAGACGTCCGCCGACATTCCGCCGAATCTGCGCAAGCTGCTCGACGACACGCCGATCGGCCACCTGACTCCGCCGGAAGCGACGCGGCAGGGCATCCAGATGGTGGCGCTCTGCTCGCGGACTCCGACCACGATCGACACGCCGAAGAAGCGCGAGATCAAGGAGCAGATGTACACCAAGAAATACGAGGCCACCTCCAAGGCCTATCTGCAGGAAGTCCGCAAGGCGGCGATGATCGAATATCGCTGATGACGAAGCCGCTCGCGCTGACCCTGGGGGAACCGGCAGGCATCGGCCCCGACATCACCCTGCAGGCGTGGCTGCGCCGCACCGAGCTCGGACTCCCCGCCTTCTACGTGCGCGGTGATCCGGCCTTCCTGGCTCAGCGCGCCAAGCTGCTCGACCTCCCCGTCACTGTGGACGAGGTTCGTCCCGAACAAGCGGCGCAGGCGTTTGCGACCGCGCTGCCCGTGGTCTCCACCGGGCACGCCGTGACGGCCCTGCCGGGCCGCCCGGACATGACGAGTGCCGAGGCGGCCATCGGCTCGATCCGGGAGGCCGTGGCCGACGTGAGGGCCGGACGCGCCAGCGCCGTCGTGACCAACCCGATCGCCAAGGCCGTCCTCTACCGCGCCGGCTTCTCGCATCCCGGCCATACCGAATTTCTCGCCGAGCTCGCCGCCGATGGTGGAGCCACGCCACAGCCGGTCATGATGCTGTGGTCGCCTGTTCTCGCCGTGGTGCCGGTGACGATCCACGTCGCGTTGCGCGATGCGATCGAACAGCTGACGAGCCCGCTGATCACGTCGACGACGCGAATCGTCGCGGCGAGCCTGCGTCGCTATTTCGGCGTGGCGCGGCCCCGCATCGCCATGTCGGGACTCAATCCGCATGCGGGCGAGGACGGCACGCTCGGCGGCGAGGAGGACACGATCATCGCGCCGGCGATCGCGACGTTGCGCAACGCCGGGCTCGACGTGAAGGGACCGCTGCCGGCAGACACGATGTTTCATGAAGCTGCGCGCAAGACCTATGACTGCGCCATCTGCATGTACCACGATCAGGCACTGATCCCGATCAAGACTCTGGCGTTCGACGACGGCGTCAACGTGACGCTCGGCCTGCCCTTCATCCGCACCTCGCCCGACCACGGCACGGCCTTCGACATTGCCGGCAAGGGCACCGCCAATCCGGCGAGCCTGATCGCGGCGCTCGAGCTCGCGGCGCGCATGGCCAGCCAGTCGTCATGAGCGCGATCGACGACCTCCCGCCGCTGCGCGAGGTCATTCGCGACCATCAGCTGTCGGCGCGCAAGGCGCTCGGTCAGAACTTCCTGCTCGATCTCAATCTCACCGCCCGGATCGCGCGCGCCGCGGGTCCGCTTGAGGACGCCACGGTGGTGGAGATCGGCCCCGGCCCGGGAGGCCTGACGCGGGCGCTGCTCGCGCTCGGCGCGCGCCACGTGATCGCGGTCGAGCACGACGAGCGCGCGATCCCAGCGCTGCAGGCGATCGCTGCGCGCTATCCGGGGCGGCTCGAAATCGTCTGCACCGACGCCCGCACCTTCGACGTCCGGCCCTATCTCGGCAGCACCAAGGCGAAGATCGTCGCCAACCTGCCCTACAACATCGCCACGCATCTCTTGATCGGCTGGCTTTCCGTAGAGCCGTGGCCGCCCTGGTACGACATGATGGTGCTGATGTTTCAGCGCGAGGTCGCCGAGCGCATCGTCGCGCGCGAGAACGAGGACGCCTATGGCCGGCTCGGCGTGCTCGCCAACTGGCGCTGCGAGACCAAGATCCTGTTCGACATCTCGCCGTCGGCCTTCGTGCCGCCGCCGAAGGTCACCTCGTCGGTGGTGCGGCTGGTGCCGCGCCCTTCGCCCGAACCATGCGACCGCCGCGCGCTCGAGCAGGTCGCGGCCGCCGCCTTCGGCCAGCGCCGCAAGATGCTGCGGCAGAGCCTGAAGTCGCTGCCGGCGGATCCCGTGCGGCTCGCGGCCGCCGCAGGCGTCGATCCCACCCGCCGCGCCGAGACCATTCCGGTTTCCGGCTTTGTTGCCATGGCCCGCGAATTGACCAATAGTCGCAACGAGAACAAGTCTTAATCAACAAGCATTTCAGGGAGTTTCATCATGGCGTTGATGCGCCGTCAGTCGCTCGTCAAGTTCGATGCACCGCTGTGCGAGACGATCGTCGAGACGCCGAAGCCGCAAGGCCGGGAAGTTCTGGTTCGCATCGAGCGCTGCGGCCTGTGCCACTCCGACCTGCATATCCAGGACGGCTATGCCGATCTCGGCAATGGCAAGCGACTCGACACCACACGCGGCATGACCCTGCCCTTCACGCTCGGGCATGAGATCGCCGGCGTCGTCGACGAGGTCGGACCCGATGTGCCGAAGGAGCTGATCGGCGCGCGCCGCGCAGTGTTTCCGTGGATCGGCTGCGGCCAATGCCGCGATTGCGCCAATGGCGACGAGAATTTGTGCGCCAAGCAGCGCTTCCTCGGCGTCTCGATCGACGGCGGCTTCGCCACCCACGTGCTGGTGCCGGATGCGAAATATCTGCTGGAATACGATCCGCTGCCGGTCAACCAGGCCGCGACGCTGATGTGCTCCGGCGTAACGGCCTATGGCGCGCTAAAGCGCCTCGTCGACCGCCCGCGCCAGCGCAATCTGCTGCTGATCGGGCTCGGCGGCGTCGGCATGATGGGCCTGTCGTTCGCGCAGGCGATGTTCAAGCAACCGATCTCGGTGGCCGACCTCTCGGCAGCCGCGCGCGAGACGGCGCTGCAGAATGGCGCCACGACGGCCTACGATCCCGCCGAGCCGGATGTCGTCAAGCGCATCCTCAAGGAGACCGAGGGCGGCTTCGACGAGGTCGTCGATTTCGCCGGCAACGAGAAGTCGATGGCCTTTGCGGTGTCCATCGTTGCACGCGGCGGCAAGATCGTCGTCTCCGGACTGATGGGCGGCCAGTTCACCCTGCCGATGGTTCAATGGGTGTACAAGCGCATGACCATCGAGGGCTTCATGGTTGGCACGCTGACTGAGGCGCACGAGTTGATGGCGCTCGCGCGCGCCGGCAAGATCAAGCCGCCGCCGATGCGCGAGGAGCCGATGGCTGACGTACAGAAGTGGATCGATGCGCTGCGCGCCGGCCATGTGGTCGGACGTGTGGTGCTGACGAACTGATCCGTTGCCTGTTGCGACATCGGACGCGGCGGCGGTGCTGCACCGCTGCCGCTGCTGCCAATCATTTGTCCACAAACGCAGAGGTTGTCGGTGTGACGCCCTTGATCCTTGAGGGTGAAAAACCAGGTCCATCTTCACCGATGTGACCGATTTGGCGCGATAGCGCGGCCAAAATCGCGGCGCGATGCAAATCCTCTTGTGGGAAAAAAGCCGCACTCGGACACGAAAGGATCGAGACAGAATTAATCCGGAATTGCGGCTCATTGCCACCCAACTTGTCTCCGAGAACGCGCCGTTGCGTAAGCGTATCCGGAGTCTTCAATGGCAAGCCGAACGGCAGGAGTTGCATTTGCCATTGCTGCCGGAATCGCTGGCACCGTCGTGCTCGTGCTGCCGCGCGTCGTCTTGGCAGCGGAGGAATGTCTGACCGAGCCGACGGGAGAGAAGTCCGACGCGCAACGCTGGTACTATCGTTTCGATCGTGGCACCAATCGACGTTGCTGGTATCTGAAAGACGCCAACGGCAACCCCCGTGACGCCGCGGCACCGATACGGACGACGCAGCAGCCGGCTCCCTGGGACTTCGCCCAGCCCGCTCCACCCAAACTGACGCCAAGACGCACCGATGGCCCGGTCGTTCGCACCAGCGATGCCCTCGCAGAAGCGCCGCAGCCGCGGCTGCGTACCGATCTCGCCGTGCGAGGCACGCCGAAGCCGCAGACCCTCGCCACACGGACGACGCTGACGGCGTCGGACGCCAGCCTGCCGCGCAGCCTCGATAGCTCGCCCTGGCCCTCTGCCCCGCCGCAACAGGCTGACCCGATTGCGGCCGATGCGCCACCGCCGGCAATGGCCGACGACGGCAATGTGGAGCCGGACGCGAATGCGGCGCCGGCTGCCGACGGGCCGATCATCGCACCCAAGCCGAGCAAGCCCGAAGCGCCCATCCACGTGCTCATGCTCGTGGTCATCGGCGCACTCGCGATTTCAGGACTGCTGGCGAGCGCGCTCTATCGGCTCAGCCGGATGGGACGGCGGCAACGGCGCAACGGCAGCTGGCACGCGGACGCAGTACGGATGCGCCGTAGTCGCATCAAACCACGGTCCAAGGCGCCGCAGGGCGGGATGCGTGCGAACCGCGGCAGCATGCCGGCGGCACCATCCCATCCAGGCGGCAGCCGCGGCTCTCAGCCGGCTTCGGCGCTCGACCTCGCCAGCGCGCGGCTGTCCGCTTCAACGGACCAGATCGACCCCCGTGCACAGCGACCGGCGCCGTCTCCCCAGCATCAGGATCACCCGGCCGTGGCCGCTCGCCGACGCGACCGGGACGCGGCTGCGGAGATGCAACGGTCGCAGTCCACCGACGCAGTGTGGCAGGCGGTCGATGAGCTGGTGGATCGCGCAGCGGTGCGCCGGGCTGAGCCTTCCGGGGCACAGGCCGCTGCGGCCAACGTGCAGCCATCGCCGGTTGCCGCAATTACCCCATCGCCTGCTGCTCCGGCGCAAGCACAACTGACGGCTGCCCAGATGGCCGCGGCGCAGGCCACTGCCACCAAGATTGCAGCAGCCCAGGCGAGTGCCGCAGCCGCCTCGCAACGCTCGCCGACCTATGCGGCGCCGACCGCACCCGCCGAGCCCTGGCCGGCTGCGCAGCGAGTTGAACCCGCGAATCCCACCCGCGTCCAGGCGGCCGCACCAATGCCGCCACCCGCCCCGCCACCGACGCAGGCTGCCACGAGCGCCGCCCCCCCCGCCCCTGTCGACGTCAGCGAAATCGTGTCGGCGCTGCGCAAGGCCCGCAGCAGCGAAGCCGCGTCCCCCTCTGCCGGCGCCCCGGTCGACGCCGCCAAGGTGATTGCCGCGCTGCTGGTATCGCGCGCGGCCAAGCGGCGTACCACGCAACCCGGCGAGGCTGGCGATGCTCCGGCTGCAGCGGTCCTCGCTGAGACGGCTCCGCCAGCGCGTGAGGACGCGGCACCCCAGTCCACGCCGGCGTCGCAACACCTGACGGATCGTCTGCGTGGCGGCCAGCCGGCCGCTCAGCCCGTTCCCGCGATACCCGATCAACCCACGCGCGCGCCGTCGACAGCACCAGCCGATCCAGCGGCCGCACTGATCGAGACGCTTCGCGCGCATGCGGCACGACAACCGGCCCCTCAGCCTGACGATGGCATCGCCATGGCCGGACCCGCGATGATGTCGGAGGCTCCTGCCGCCGAAGACGATGAGCTCGACGATCCCGCGGCGGCGCTGATCAACCTTCTGCAGTCGCGCTTTTCATTGCCCGAAGACGAGCTGGAGGCAGAGCCGCAGCAGGAGGAGCACGAGGAGTTCTCCGTCGAGGCTCAGCAGAACGTCGCGCACATGCATGATGATCCCGCGGCCCGACTGATGAGTCTCCTGGAATCGCGGTCGTCGATCCCCGCCGCGCTCCCCATCGACAGACCGCAGGCGCAGCGGCCGCAGCAGCAGCGCCCCCTGTTCGTGCCGACGCCGTTCGAGGACCCGGCGACCCCGCCGCTCGACTTCATTCCGCGGCCGCCGGCGCTGCGGCCGCGGCCGCGCAGCATTCAGCAGGATGAGTCGCTCGACGGCATCCAGGACATCCTGGCGCGCCTCGGCCGACGGGCGTGACAGGCGCCTCAGCTTTCGAGCTGGCGCTGCAACTCGCGGACGAAGGTCGTCAATCCGGTCCGGCGCTCGCGCTTCAGGCGCTCTGCCTTGAGGATCGACTGCACCTCGGCAAACGCATCGTCGACGTTGCGGTTGATGACGATGTAGTCGTACTCCGCCCAATGGCTCATCTCGTGACTGGCGCGGCTCATGCGCCCGCGTATGACCTCATCGGAGTCCTGCGCACGCGTATGCAGCCGCTTCTCGAGATCGGCGGCGGACGGCGGCAGGATGAACACGCTGACGACGTCCTGCCGCGCCTTCTCGCGCAGTTGCTGCGTGCCCTGCCAGTCGATGTCGAACAGCACATCCTGGCCGCCGGAGAGCGCCGCTTCGACCGGCGCGCGTGGCGTGCCATAGCGGTTGTCGAACACGGTGGCCCATTCGAGCAGCTCGTTGCGCTTGGCCATGTCCTCGAAGCGCGCCCGGTCGACGAAGTGATAGTCGCGGCCGTCGATCTCACCGGGGCGCATCGGACGCGTCGTCGCCGAAACCGACATCCGCAGGCCCGGCATGCGCTCGATCAGCAGGCGCGACAGCGTCGTCTTGCCCGCCCCCGAAGGCGATGACAGCACGAACATCAGGCCGCGCCGCTCGACCCCATCGAAGCTTCCGTCGTGAGCCGCCATGGATCACTCCAGATTCTGAACCTGTTCGCGGAACTGCTCGACCACGGTCTTCATCTCGAGGCCGATGTTCGTCAGCTCGATATCGTTCGACTTCGAGCAGGTGGTGTTGACCTCGCGATGGAATTCCTGGGCGAGGAAGTCGAGCCGGCGGCCGACAGGCCCGCCCTTGCCGAGCATCTCGCGCGCCTGCGCGATGTGCGAGGCAATGCGATCGAGCTCCTCGCGCACGTCGGCCTTGGCCGCGATCAGCAGCGCCTCCTGCGCCAGGCGATCGGGATCGAAACGATCGGAGGTCTCAAGCAGCGCTGCCACCTGCTCGGCCAGCCGCGCCTTGATCGCCTCGGGCTTGCGGCCCGGCGATGCCTCCGCCTTTTTCGCCAGCGCCTCGATCTCGTCGACGCGCTGATTGAGGATTTGTCCGAGTGTGTCGCCCTCGCGCCGGCGCATCTCGACGAGATGCTTCAGCGCGGTCTCGAACGCCGCGATCGCCGCCTCCTTGGCGGCCTTGTCCTCGGCCTCGTCACTCTCCGGCTCCGCTACCTCGATCACGCCCTTGATCGACAACAGCCCATCGATGCTCGGTGCGACCGCGTCGATCCGGCCCGCAAGCGAGCTCGCCATCTTCACCACCGCAGCCAGCACGTCCTCGTTGATTCGCACCGTCGACCCGGTCTCGGTGCGCTTGACGGTGAGATTCGCATAGACGGTGCCGCGCGACAGGACTTCCGTTGCGCGCTTCTTGGCGAAGGCCTCGACCTCGTCCCAGCCCTGCGGCAACCGCACCCGGATGTCCAATCCCTTGGCGTTGACCGACTTCAACTCCCACTCGAACGAGTAGGGACCGCTTGCTCCGTGGCTACGGGCAAAGCCGGTCATGCTCGACAGCGCCATTTCGTCCATGTCTCCGGCACATTGGGAACGAGGACAGACTCAGCCCCCGCCAAAAGTGCGCGAACCTTACGGCCTTTTGGGCAAATGTTAAGCCCGGTTCTGCGCGGCCGACATGCGTGGGAAATTATTGCTGAACGACCGGCGGGCTCGGCTGCGCCGCCCCCTGACGGGCGCCATTGCCAGGTGCGGCCCCCGGTGCAACTCCGCCGGTGGCGCGGTTGGCCGGCGGCTTCTTTGCCGCTGCGGGAGCCCGTGGGGCCGCCGCTCCGGCCGCCGGATCGGCCGCGCCGCCCGCGACGGCAGGCGGCGCCTCGTCGGGCTCGACCGTGTCGTTCTGGGTCTGCCGCTCCATCGCCCTGAGCTTGGCGACGTTCTTCTGGTGCAGGTCGTAGGTTTCAGTGAACGCATGGCCGCCGGTGCCGTCGGCGACGAAATAGAGATCGCGCGTGCGCGCCGGATTGGCCGTCGCTTCCAGCGAGGCGCGGCCGGGGTTGGAGATCGGTCCCGGCGGCAGGCCCTCGATCACATAAGTGTTGTAGGGCGACGGCTGGGTGATCTCGCTGCGCTTGATCGGACGGCCCAGCGTGCCCTTGCCGCCAACCAGACCATAGATGATGGTCGGATCGGACTGCAGCTTGATCCTCTGCTTCAGCCGGTTGACGAATACGGCGGCCACCCGGCTGCGCTCGTCGGGCTTGCCGGTCTCCTTTTCGACGATCGAAGCCAGCGTCACCAGCTGCTCCGGCGTCCTGACCGGCAGATCTGGACTACGCCGTTCCCAGATCTCGGCCAACACCCGCTTCTGCGCCTGCTGCATGCGTTGCACGACCTGGTCGCGGCTGGTGCCGCGCGGGAACTTGTAGGTCTCCGGCAACAACGTGCCTTCGCGCGGAATCTCGCGGACGCTGCCGGTGAAGATCTCGTTTTCGGACAGGCGGGCCACGATCTGCTCTGACGTCAGGCCCTCGGGCACGGTCACCGAATGCTGCACGACCTTGCCTTCGACGATGACGCCGATCACGTCGCGCAACGACGCATTCTTCTGGAACGCATACTCGCCCGGCTTGAGGTCGGAACTGGCCTTCAGGGCATAGACCCCACCAATGAAGATCCACGGATTGACGTCGATCACGCCTTCACGCGCGAGCACGTCGGCAATATCGCGTTTGCCCGCGCGCTGCGGGATATTGACGATCTTGTCCTCCTGCAGCGGTCCTGCCGCTTCGAGGATCTGCCGTCCATAATAGTAGGCCGCGCCCACGCCGAGCATGGCCAGGATGAGCAAGGTGATGATCGCATTGCCGACCACCACGAACGGATTGCGGGCGCGGTCGGAGCGGCGCGGCGGCGGCGGCACGCGTTCCGGCTCCAGCGCTGCGCGCGGGCTGCGGGGTGAGATGGGCGGCCGTTCACTCATCGATGCAACCTTCAGTCCTGTCGCTCTCGTCGTGGCCGTGCGCTCCCCAACGCAAGCGACCTGAAGTCCACGCCCAATTTAACGATTCGTCATGTCGTCATCGAATACGGCGAAAAGGTGTTTTCGCCGGGCCTCACCGCCATGCGCATCCACTTACCGCATCGGCGCCGAAGGCCGACCTGCGAAGGACACGCGAAGTCTTGGGTTCTAGTGTGGCTGCAGTCGGATATCCACGTGACCAAGCGACAATCGGCCCGAGCGGCATCCGTCCTTCCGCACTAGTTCGCCACGCGCCGCAAAACCACCGACGCGTTGGTGCCGCCGAAACCAAACGAGTTCGACAGCGCCACGTTGATCTCGCGTTTGCGAGGCGCATGCGGCACGAGGTCGATCGCGGTCTCCACCGACGGGTTCTCCAGATTGATCGTCGGCGGAGCGATGTTATCCCGAATCGCGAGAATGCTGAAGATCGCTTCGACAGCGCCCGCAGCTCCCAGGAGATGACCGATCGACGATTTGGTCGAGGACATCGAGATCTTCGACGCGGAATTGCCGAGCAGACGCTCGACGGCGCCGAGCTCGATCTCGTCGCCGACCTGCGTCGAGGTGCCGTGGGCGTTGATGTAGTCGAGATCGGCTGCCGTGATGCCGGCACGCTTCAAGGCGGCACTCATGCTGCGAAAGCCGCCGTCGCCGTCCGGAGATGGCGAGGTGATGTGATAGGCATCTCCGGACAGTCCGTAGCCGGAGACTTCGGCGTAGATCCGCGCGCCGCGTGCCTTGGCGTGCTCATACTCCTCGAGCACGACCACACCGGCGCCCTCGCCCATCACGAAGCCGTCGCGGTCCTTGTCGTAAGGGCGCGATGCCCGCTCGGGCGTCTCGTTGAATCCGGTCGACAGCGTGCGCGCCGCGCAGAACCCGGCCATGCCGATTCGGCAAATCGGCGATTCGGTGCCGCCGGCGACCATGACATCGGCATCGCCGAGCGCGATCAGGCGGCTGGCGTCGCCGATCGCATGCGCGCCGGTCGAGCAGGCGGTGACCACCGAATGATTGGGGCCCTTGAGCCCGTGCTCGATCGAGACATAGCCCGAGGCGAGGTTGATCAGACGTCCGGGAATGAAGAAGGGCGACACCTTGCGCGGACCGCGTTCCTTCAGGAGGATCGCAGTGTCGGCAATGCCCGAGAGGCCACCGATGCCGGACCCGATCAACGTGCCGGTGGCGCAGCGGTCCTCTTCCGTTGCCGGATGCCAGTTGGCGTCATCGAGCGCCTGACGCGCCGCAGCCATCGCGAAAATGATGAAATCGTCGACCTTGCGCTGGTCCTTCGGCTCCATCCACTGGTCGGCATTGAAGGTGCCGTCGGAACCATCGCCGCGCGGCACCTGACAGGCCACCTTGGCGGGAAGATCGGAGACGTCGAACGACTCGATCAAGCGCGCACCGCTCTTGCCCTGAAGGATGCGCTGCCAGGTCGTTTCCACACCACAGCCAAGCGGCGAAACCATACCAAGGCCAGTGACGACAACCCGCCTCATGTTCGCTTCTCCAGACCCGACCTTGAGCGCTTGTGGATCGGCTGACTGCCGTCGCCGCACCTCGGGTCAATTGTTCGAGTAACACGTTCTGGCCAGGCAGCGCGTCCGAATCGTCCGTCGCCGGCCGCCAGATGACGGCTCATCGCGACGCCGCCAACAGCAAGAAACCGGTCGACCGCACAAGACGGATCGGCCGGTTTCGCGCAACTTCGCTAGAGCGTCAGCTCTTGGCGTTCTTCTCGAGGAACTTGGTGGCGTCGCCGACAGTCAGGATCGTCTCCGCGGCGTCGTCCGGAATCTCGCAACCGAACTCCTCCTCGAAGGCCATGACGAGCTCGACCGTGTCGAGGCTGTCAGCACCGAGGTCGTCAATGAAGCTCGCGTTGTCGACCACTTTCTCGGGCTCGACACCAAGGTGTTCGACCACGATCTTCTTAACCCGCTCGCCAATCTCACTCATCGTTCAACCTCGTGCTTGTTCCTTTAAGACCCGACCCCCGGATGATCCGCATCACCCCGGCCGCTAAACTTCCTTCGCGATCGCGCAAAACCAGATTTGCCCCGCAGCGCCCCTTTACCGAAATTTGGCGGACGACTTGCGGTCCGAAAACTTCGGAAACGGGGCCACTCACAAACTCCAATCCACACTCTCCATGAGGCCGGTACGCCTCCGATCCAGAGCGCTCAAACAGAAACCCGGATCAGCAGCACCAGTCGACGGAGGCCCGGCGAACGATGGTAGCTCGCCCCGCCAATATACAGGGTTTGGAAATCCTGCAATGGCGTTCTTCGTGCCCCCATCAGCCGCCCGGTTACCATACACGCGAATCATTGACCACACGGCCCGGTATGGTGGTCGCGACGTCTTTTCGCCGCATTCCGAGCCGCGGCAGAGCCTAGATCATGGCCATGCCGCCATTGACGTGGATGGTCTGGCCCGTGACATAGGCCGCCTCGTTTGAGGCGAGGTACACCGCAGCTGCAGCAATGTCCTCGGGCGTGCCCAACCGCGCCGCCGGCACCTTGGCGAGGATCGACTCGCGCTGCTTCTCGTTCAACGCGTCGGTCATCGGTGTCTTGATGAAGCCCGGGGCGATGCAGTTGGCGGTCACGCCGCGCTTGGCATATTCGGCGCCGAGCGTCTTGATCATGCCGATGATGCCGGCCTTGGACGCCGTGTAATTGCCCTGCCCCGGATTGCCGGTGACGCCGACGATCGAGGTGATCGCGATGATGCGGCCGAAGCGCTTGCGCATCATCAGCTTGGTGGCGGCACGCGAGAGGCGGAATGTCGCGGTCAGGTTGACCTTGATCACTTCGTCCCAATCCTCGTCGCGCAGCTGCACGAACAGGTTGTCGCGGGTGATGCCGGCGTTGGCGACGAGAATGTCGACCTGCCCCATGGCCTGTTCGGCGGCCGGTACCAGCGCCTCGACCTCGGCCGTATCCGACAGATTGCAAGGCAGCACGTGCACGCGGCTGCCCAGCTCGCCCGCGAGGGTCTCGAGCACCTCGCGCCGGGTGCCGGAAACGGCCACGGTCGCTCCCTGGGCATGCAATGCCTTGGCGATCGCATTGCCGATGCCGCCGGTCGCGCCGGTGACCAGCGCGGTCCTGCCACTCAGATCGAACATCAAACTCTCCTCAATGCCGCTGCACGCAGCCCTTTACGACGTTTTGGCCGCGGCCAGCGCATCCTTGGCGGCCGCGATGTCCGCCGGCCCGCCGACGGCGACACCGACCGCACCGTCCGCGATCCGCTTGACCAGGCCGCTCAGCACCTTGCCGGCGCCGATTTCGAAAAACCGCGTCACGCCCTGGCTCGCCATATAGGCGATCGATTCGCGCCAGCGCACCGTACCCGTGACCTGCTCGACCAGGCGACGGCGAATCTCGTCGGGATCACTGATCGGCGCCGCGAGCACGTTCGAGACCAGCGGCGCGGCCGGCGCCTTGATGGTGACCCTGGACAGCGCCTCCGCCATGACGTCCGCCGCCGGCTGCATGAGCTTGCAATGGAACGGCGCGGAGACCGGCAGCAGCATGGCGCGCTTGGCGCCCTTGCCGCGCGCGATCTCGACCGCGCGGTCGACGGCGGCCTTGTTGCCGGACACCACCACTTGCCCTCCGCCATTGTCGTTGGCGGCCTGGCAGACCTCGCCCTGGGCCGCCTCGTCGGCGACAGCCACGGCGGCTTCGTAATCCATCCCGAGCAGCGCGGCCATGGCGCCGACGCCCACCGGAACGGCCTTCTGCATGGCGAGACCGCGCGTCCGCAGCAGGCGGGCGGTGTCGGCGATGGTCAGACTGCCGGCAGCCGCGAGTGCCGAATATTCGCCGAGGGAATGGCCGGCGACGAAGGCCGCATCACGCCCGACCGAGAACCCCGCCTCGGCCTCCAGCACCCGCAAGGTTGCCATCGAAACCGCCATCAGGGCGGGCTGGGCGTTCTCGGTCAATTGCAGGGTTTCGGCCGGGCCTTCCCAGATGAGGGCGGTCAGCTTCTCGCCGAGGGCGGCGTCGACCTCCTCGAACACGGAGCGGGCGACCGGGAAGGCGTCCGCGAGCGCCTTGCCCATGCCGACGGCCTGGGACCCCTGCCCCGGAAAAGTGAATGCTGCCGTCATGGCCGCCCCCTGAACGTTCCAAAATCCCTGGAATTGAGTAGCTTTGGCCGGAAAGACACTGGCAAAGGCCGGGATGTCAAGCGCGTGACGGGCGCAATTCGACCACTTTCCCTTGCCTTGGCGCCGAAAATCGGTATAAGGCCCGCCATCCGTGGATCCCGAGCCGGGAGCTGAACGGACGGTTCCAGCAAATTAACCTTGCTCGATCCTGGGGATGTATCTCCTCCAGGATGTCCAGGCGACTTTGATGGGGCAGGGCCAGTCGGCCCGTCGTCCCGTGTTCCCGCCTTCTGAGCTGACGTCTGCGAGTCCTTTCCACAAGGGCTCGAAGGGCTTGACGCCGGGATCTGCGCCAACATGGAAAGGACAGCCATGCCTCTTTATGAGCATGTTTTTCTCGCGCGTCAGGACGCGAGCACCCAGCAGGTGGAAGAACTGACAGCCCAGATGACCGGCATCGTCGAAGGTCTCGGCGGCAAGATCACCAAGACCGAGAATTGGGGCGTTCGCTCCCTCACCTACCGCATGAACAAGAACCGCAAGGCGCACTTCGTGCTGCTCAACATCGACGCGCCTTCGGCGGCGATCGCCGAGATCGAGCGTCAGGAGCGGATCAGCGAGGACGTGATCCGTTACCTGAGCGTCCGCGTCGACGAGCTCGAGGAAGGTCCGTCGGCGATGATGCGCAAGGCCGATCGCGACCGTGAGCGCGACGACCGCGGCGGCGGCTTCCGCGGTGAGCGCGATGGCGGCGGTTTCCGCGGTGATCGTGGCGACCGTGGTGATCGCGGTCCCCCGCGCCGTCCCCGTGACGAAGAAACTGCGGACGAGGAGTAAGATCAATGGCTGAAGCCCCCGCACGTCGCCCGTTCTTCCGCCGCCGCAAGACCTGCCCGTTCTCCGGGCCGAACGCGCCGAAGATCGACTACAAGGACTCCAAGCTGCTGATGCGCTACGTGTCCGAGCGCGGCAAGATCGTGCCGAGCCGCATTACGGCCGTCTCGGCAAAGAAGCAGCGCGAGCTCGCGCGCGCCATCAAGCGCGCCCGCTTCCTCGGCCTGCTGCCCTACGTCATCCGCTGATTGCGGACCTCGGACCGGCGGCCCCGCGCCGCCGGCTCCTCTCGTTGAATTCTCATAAGGCTTCCGGGTCGTCCGGTCGCCGATGGTTGGGGCCACCACGCCTCTAACCGCTCGAAGGGAGCGGGACAGCTGATGATCGGAACGCTTCTCATCGCGCTCGCGGCAGGCGCTGCCTCCGCGGTCATGTTCGCCTCGACCGGGTCGGGCGTGATGACGGCGCTCGTGCTTGCGCTGCTCGCGCCCGTGCCGCTGCTGGTCGCCGCAATCGCCTGGGGCCGGCTTTGCGCTGTCATCGGCGGTCTCGTAGCAACCGCTTGCGTGCTGGCCATCTTCGGCTTCGATCGCGCTCTCGCCTTTGCCGTCTCGGTGACGCTGCCGGCCTGGTGGCTCGGCCACCTCGTCCTGCTCGGCCGTCCGACGACCAGCCCGTCCGGCCAGGATGGCATCGAATGGTATCCGCCCGGCCATATCCTGCTGTGGATCGCGATGATCGCAGCGCTGATCGCCGCGTTCTCCTTCGGCACCGACATGACGGCCACCAATCAGGGTCTCAGGCGGCTGCTGTCGCGCGTGCTCGGCAATACCGTCACGTCGACCGACGCGGTCGACATTCCCCGGCTGATCGAGCTCTTGGTCTTCATGGCGCCACCCATGGCAGCGGTGATCATGACCACGATCCTGTCGCTCAACGTTCTGGCAGCCGCAAAGATCACGGCGATCTCCGGCCGGCTGATGCGCCCATGGCCTCGCCTGCGTGACACCAAGCTGCCGCTGATGACGCTTCCGGCGCTGTTTGCGATCATCGCCTTCTGCTTCCCAGGCGGACTGATCGGCATGTTGGCGCGGATCGCCGCCGCAGCGCTGCTGACCGCCTATGCGCTGACCGGCTTCGCGGTCCTGCATACGCTGACCTTGCCGCTGCGCACCCGGCCGCTCTGGCTCGGCCTCGCCTACGCGCTGATGCTGACCTTCATCTGGCCGATCCCCATGCTGGCGATGATCGTCCTCGGCCTCGCCGACGCCGCCTTCGACCTCCGCCACCGTTTCGGCCCGCGGCAGCCGCCGCCTTTGCCGGTGCCGTAAAGGTTCAACCTCACACCAACCGCTTCCGAACATTACAAGGAGAACATCGATGGAAGTCATTCTGCTGGAACGTGTCGCCAAGCTCGGCCAGATGGGCGAGATCGTGAAGGTCAAGGACGGGTTCGCCCGCAACTTCCTGCTGAAGCGCAAGAAGGCGCTGCGGGCGACGGCCGAGAACAAGGCCAAGTACGAGGGCATGAAGGCCGATCTCGAGGCCAACAACATCAAGGCCAAGGGCGAGGCGGCCAAGGTCGCCGAGAAGATCGACGGCCGCGACATCGTCATCATCCGCCAAGCCTCCGAATCCGGCCAGCTGTTCGGCTCGGTCTCGGTGCGTGACATCGTCGCCGCGCTGGCCGCCGACGGCATCACCGTCAGCCGGCCGCAGGTCTGGCTCGACGCCCCGATCAAGACGATCGGCAAGCAGACGATCACCATCGCGATCCACCCGGAGGTCGAGACCTCGGTGACCGTGACGGTCGCCCGCAGCGCCGACGAGGCCGAGCGCATCAAGCGCGGCGAGGACATCTCGACCCGCCAGGAGGACCGCGACGCCGCCGCCGAAGCGATTGCCGCCGCCGGCGAGTTCTTCGATCCGGAGGCCCAGGACGAGGGCGCTGCCGGCGAGCCCGCGCAGCAGTAAGCGCGCTCAGCCCATTTGCGGAAAAGCCCGGCTCAACGAGCCGGGCTTTTTCATTTTTTCATTGTCGTCTCACCGCGAGGGCGAGGACGGAACCGAGGGATCCGACGGCACCGACTGGGTCGTGGCCGGCGCCGGCGTCACCGGTGGGACCGGATCGGCCCGCAGCGCCGGGGCGGCGTCGCTCGATCTCGCCGGCTCGACCCGCGGCGGCTCGGAGCCGGCGGCGCTGTCCTCTCGCGACGGCGACGGCCGGGTCGCACCGGTCGGCTCGCCGCGCGTCTCCTCCGCAGCCGAGCCCTCCTGGGCCGGCTTCTTGCGCTTGCCGAGCCTGCCCTTCTTCGCGGGCGCGCTGCCCTCGCCGTCGGCCGGCGCAGCGGTTGGATCCGCTGCCGCGTCGGGCTTCGCCTCGGCCGGCGCGGAGCGCTTGGAGTGATGACCCGAACGGCGGCGCGGCTCGCCTGGGCTGGCAGCAGCATCCGCGGCGGCTGGCTTCGCCTCCGACGGCTCGGTGGCGGCCGACCGAGCGCGGCGCTCGGACCGCGTCTCCTTGCCGTCCTTGGCCGAATGGCCCGTGTAGCGCGCATCCGCAGCGCCGTTCGCAATCAGGTAGTTGGCGAGCACGCCGGCCATCTCGGGGCTCGTCGTATAATGCTGGCGCAGAAACCCGGGCAGCGAGCCGGCCGAAGTGTTCTTGACCAGGCCGCGTGGCGACTTGTGGCAGACCACGCAGGTCCCGTTGTAGATCTGCGCAGGACTCTTGCCCGCATCGAGATTTTCCTGCGCAACGGCGGCCCCCGCAAAGCCCAAGCAGAACACCGCCACCACCGTCGCCAAATTGAGCGCTCGGCCCACCATTCTCATTCTCCAGCTATGGTTTCGCCCACACGGCGCCGCCCCCGCGCGACATCCGCTGCCGTGTTTCCTCTCGCTATCAGCCGAACGTGACAGCGGACGTTGCGGTCGCTCCACGCCTTCGATGGCGATTCCTTCAGACCTCGTCCGGCGGTCAGATGCCGGACACCGGCCAAAAGGCCGGCGGCCGCGGCCTTTTTAACGGATTGCGGAGCGAATGAAAGCGCACAGATGTTCCTGCGCTGAGATGTCCATCGATCAATGACATGACGGAATATCGGCTTTGTGTTCATGGCAGTGGCGTCGGCTTGTGCCCGCTGAGTAACATAACAAGATGATGATAGGGAACCAATCGGTTCTCGATGCGTCGAGTGCGACGGCCGGGAAAGTCAACAACTCACGGGATGGCTCGTTGGGTGGTGTGGATGGACCGTTTGCTGCGAAGTCTGTTGAGTAGCTTCATTTGCCGTGGGTCGATCAGCTTTACGACCGCCAGCGGCACGACGTTCAGCTGCGGGGATGGAACCGGTGTTCCCGTGGCGGCACGATTTCTGACCCATGAAGCCGAGCGCCGGCTTCTGGCCAATCCCGAGCTCGCGCTCGGCGAGATCTATATGGACGGCTCGTTCGTGGTCGAACGGGGATCGATCGCGGATCTGCTGTCGATCGTGATGAGCCAGCCGGCCGTGGTGCCCGACTGGGCAAAACCGCAATGGTGGCTGCGCTACCTGGCCCGCCATCTGCGCCAGCTCAACGTCAGGGGACGCGCGCGCCGCAACGTCGCCCATCATTACGATCTCGACGGCCGGCTGTATTCGCTGTTCCTCGATGCCGACCGGCAATATTCCTGCGCCTATTTCGAGACGTCGGACGCGACGCTGGACGAGGCCCAGCTCGCCAAGAAACGTCATCTGGCGGCCAAGCTGCTGATCGGCCGCCGCCATCGCATCCTCGACATCGGCTGCGGCTGGGGCGGGCTTGGACTCTACCTGGCCGAGATGTGTGATGCCGACGTGACCGGCGTGACCTTGTCGGCCGAGCAGTTGCAGGTTGCCGAGGCCCGCGCGGCCGAACGTAACCTCTCCGCCTCCGCCCACTTCCTGCTGCAGGATTATCGCGACGTGCCCGGCACCTTCGACCGCATCGTTTCGGTCGGCATGTTCGAGCATGTCGGGGTCGCCTTCTACGACACCTTCTTTCGCCGCTGCGCCGAGCTGCTCGCGGACGACGGCGTCATGCTGCTGCATTCGATCGGACGCTCCGGGGGGCCGGATGCGACCAATCCATGGATCGCCAAATACATCTTCCCCGGCGGTTACATCCCAGCCCTCTCGGAGGTGCTGCCGGCGATCGAGCGCGCCGGGCTGCTCGTCTGCGACATCGAGGTCCTGCGCCTGCACTACGCGGAGACCCTGAAGGCGTGGCGCGAACGCTTCATGGCCCGGCGCGACGAGGCCGTGCAGCTCTATGACGAGCGCTTCGCGCGGATGTGGGAGTTCTACCTGGCGATATCGGAGATGGCGTTCCGCAAGCAGAACCTGATGAATGTCCAGATCCAGCTGACGAAGCGCCAGGGCGTCGTGCCGATGACGCGCGACTACATTCCCCGTGAGGAGACGCGGCTGCGGGCGCGCGAGCGCGGCAGCCGTCCGGCGCTGCGGATGGCGGGGGAGTAGCGCGCGCGGCCCGGGACGACAGCGGAGGGCGGCGTCAGTGCGATGGTCTTGCAGAGACGGACGCCCGCATTCGCTCGGCAGCGCCCCGCCGGGCTCGGGTTCAATTTTGAGATACGTGGTGGACAGGTTGCGTCTCGCGCGCGAGATCATGCCCATCCGACTCAAATTTTCAACCAAATCGTGCGGTCTGTGAACTGGCTCACAGACCCCGGGAAAGCCTGGCCGTAGTGTCCCCGCATGTCCCAGAGCCCCACCAGAGCCATGTTGGAACCGCAGACCGACTTCAGCACCGACTACGCGCTGATTGCCGCCGGCGTGGGTGCCTCCCTCCTCGCCCTCCTCTATCTGCTGCTGGTCTGACGTCCCGCGCGGATCCGCTTGCGGCCGTGGCGCGCCTGGGCGTGCCGGCTCCCGTTCCCATATCGCAGAACTGTCGAACGATCGCGTTCCCTGATTGCAGCGGCGCGTCGCTCCCACCTGCGCGGCGTTGAGTCCCGCTGGTTCCGTCAAGCGCGACATCTGGCGAGTCCGGATTCATCCACCAGATTTACCGGACGGTGAATAGCGCTCAGCTTTCGCTTCCGCTTCGCGCGCGACTGGCGCTTTATCCCCTCCCCTTCAAAGCTGCTAAACACGCGGTCATGGCACTCACCGATTCGAACGTTCACAAGCTGGCGCCGGCTGACGCAGCAACGCCGGCCTATCGCAGCGCTCCTCACAACATCGAGGCGGAACAGGGTCTGCTCGGCGCGATCCTGGTCAACAACGACGCGTTCTATCGCGTGTCCGACTTCCTCGAGCCGAAGCATTTCTTCGAGCCGCTGCACCAGACCGTGTTCGAGACCGCGTCCAGCCTGATCCGGATGGGCAAGGTCGCGACGCCCGTGACCTTGAAGACGTTCCTGCCCGCCGACGTCGACATCGGCGGCATGACCGTCGGGCAGTATCTGGCGCGGCTCGCGGCCGAAGCGACCACGATCATCAACGCCCAGGACTATGGCCGCACCATCTACGACCTGTCGTTGCGCCGCGATCTGATCGGCATCGGCGAGGACATGGTCAACGTCGCCTATGACGCGCCGGTCGACTTCGCGCCGCGCAACCAGATCGAGGACGCCGAGCGCCGGCTGTACGAGCTCGCGGAGTCCGGCCGCTACGACGGCGGGTTCCAGAAATTCTCGCAAGCCCTGACGACCGCGCTCGACATGGCCGCCAAGGCGTTCCAGCGCGACGGCAAGCTGTCCGGCATCTCGACCGGCCTGCGCGATCTCGACGCCAAGATGGGCGGCCTGCAGCATTCGGACTTGATCATCCTCGCCGGCCGTCCCGGCATGGGCAAGACCTCGCTCGCGACCAACATCGCCTACAACGTCGCCCAGGCCTATGTGCCCGAATTGCAGCCCGACGGCACCTATCGGGCCGCCCAGGGCGGCGTGGTCGGGTTCTTCTCGTGCGAAATGAGCGGCGAGCAGCTCGCCACCCGTATCATCGCCGAGCGCAGCGGCATTCCGTCGAGCCACATCCGCCGCGGCGGCATCACCGAGGCCGATTTCGAGAAGCTGCGCGAGTGCTCGATCGAGCTGCAGTCGCTGCCGTTCTATGTCGACGAAACCGGCGGCATCTCGATCGCCCAGGTGATGGCGCGCGCCCGCCGTCTGAAGCGCCAGAAGGGCCTCGACCTGCTGGTGATCGACTACATCCAGCTGCTGTCGGGCTCGGGCAAGCGCGGCAACGACAACCGCGTGCAGGAAATCACCGAGATCACCACCAGCCTGAAGGCGCTGGCCAAGGAGCTCAGCGTTCCCATCATCGCGCTGTCGCAGCTGTCGCGCCAGGTCGAGAATCGCGAGGACAAGCGGCCGCAGCTGTCGGACCTGCGTGAATCCGGCTCGATCGAGCAGGACGCCGACGTGGTGCTGTTCGTGTATCGCGGCGAGTACTACCTCGCCGCCAAGGAGCCGCGCCCCGGCACCGAGGAGCACCAGAAGTGGCAGATGGAAATGGATCTGGCGCTCGGCAAGGCCGAGGTGATCATCGGCAAGCAGCGCCACGGTCCGACCGGCACGGTCGAATTGCACTTCGACGCCTCGGTCACCCGCTTCGGCGACCTCGCCCATGACGGCCTGCCGCCGCAGCATCACGACTATTGACCGTGTGCTGTTGAACCGGGACGCTGCACCGCGTAAAAGCGCGGCATGAGCGTTCCCGATCTGAAACCCGCCGCTGATCAGCCCGCCCTCGGTCCTGAGGAGGTCCAGGTGCCCGCCAGCGCCACCGGCGTGCTGACGATCGATCTCGACGCGCTCGCCGCCAATTGGCGCAAGCTGGAAAAGACCGCGGTGCCGGCCGAATGCGCCGGGGTGATCAAGGCCGACGCCTATGGCTGCGGCATCCCGCAGGTGGCGCGCACGCTCGCGGCCGCCGGCTGCAAGACCTTCTTCGTCGCGACGCTCGCCGAGGCCAAGGTCGCCCGCGCGGCCCTGCCCGACACGGCCGCGCTCTACGTGCTCGACGGCTTCTTCCAGAACACCGGCGAAGACTACGCGGCGATCAACTGCCGTCCTGTCATCGGCGAGCTCAACGAGCTCGCCGAATGGGACATGTTCTGCCGCCGCACCGGCTGGAAGGGCGGCGCGGCGATCCATATCGACACCGGCATGAACCGGCTCGGCCTCAGCCCGATCGATGCGCAGGGCATGATCCCACGCATCCAGAGCGGCGACCATGGCATTACGCTGGTGATGAGCCATCTGGCCTCCGCCGAGCAGATCAACAGCCCGTCGAATGCACGCCAGCTCACTGCGTTCCGCGAGGTCGCCAGCGTGTTCACCGGCGTGCCCGCCGCGCTTGCCGCCTCCTCCGGCATCTTCCTCGGCGCCGCCTTCCAGTTCGACATGGTGCGGCCCGGTGCCGCGCTCTACGGCGTCAATCCGACGCCGGAGGCCGACAATCCGATGCAGCCGGTGGCCGAGATCAAGGCGCGCATCGTGCAGTTGCGCGACCTCGCCCGTGGCGACACGGTCGGCTATGGCGGCACCTGGACGGCGCGCCGCCCGACGAAGATCGCGATCCTCTCCGCCGGCTATGCCGACGGCTATTTCCGCGCGGCGAGCTCCAACGACGGCACCCGCGGCGCCGACGTCATCATTGCCGGCCAACGCTGCCCGATCGCCGGGCGCATCTCGATGGACCTGATCGCGGTGGATGTCACCGACCTGCCGCCGAAGGCCGCCCGCCGCGGTCACTTCGCCACGCTGCTCGGCGAGGGCATCACGGTCGACGAGCTCGCGCATCATTTCGGCACCATCGGCTACGAAGTCCTGACCAATCTCGGCCGGCGCTATCATCGCATCTACAAGGGCGGCGCGGCGACAGCGGAAAGCTGATCGCGCGCAGCAACGCTCTCTGTCTGACGTGCACACAGCTGCTGCCACATCGTCATTGCGAGCGCAGCGAAGCAATCCAGAGTCCCGCACACCACCCTGGATTGCTTCGCTGCGCTCGCAATGACGGTGAACTGACATGAGCCATCGTTCTCGCGGCATGTAACGCCCGAGGCTTGCATCTCATTTCACCCTCTTCGAAAGACGAGGGCGCAGGGAATGCCGGGTGCTGGCCGCAACCCATGGCCCGCCTGCAGAAAAAAAGCAGGCGGCAGTCACCACAGGTCCAGCCGGTCAACCGGCATTCCCTGCGCGATGGCTTTACGCCTTATGCGTACTCTCCCCGGGGACCGGGCTGTCTTGCCCCCGTGACCGGCGGATCATCATCACCACCGGCGTAGCATCAGCGTCGGGATGCCAGGACCATACGTTTTCAACGTGCGCCTTAAGCCGTTCGTCCGCACAGCATCAGCCATGCTGCGACCCAAAGCGCCCACCGCATCCCACCCCGCGTGCCGTGACGATCGCGATACGCCCCTCGTGCCGAGGCGGGACGGAGAGAGTGAAACATGATTTTCTGATAAACGGAAGTCGAATATTTTTCGCGGCAGGACTGGACAGGGCGAGTCGCGTTGAGATTGCTGGAGAAAATCGTGCTTTGGCGGAGGTGATTCTAGTCCGGCCAATCGCTCCTGCGCCTCGCCGAATGGAGGGTACAGCAAGACGCGAGCCAAGTCCTATGATCGCCCCTCGTCACGGATGTCGTTCGTCCGCTTCATCTCTCGCGCCAGATCGTCAACAACCTGTGCCAGCGAGCGTCCATCGCTAGTGGTCAGCGATTTCCGGAGCTGCCGTGAGCTCCATAGAATCGCGGCAATGAACATGATAAAGGGAAGCCAGGAGACGATCAGGCTTACATACCAAGGCACATCATTAGCCATACCCGAGCTCTTCCCTACGATTGCCTTCGATATCAATCAGTCTGGCTCAGATGATCCGCGCGGCGGGCTACCATCTTCTATCATTCACGCGCTTCATCTCCTCCGCCACATCACCGACGACCTGCACCAGCGAGCGACCGTCGTCGGTCATCAGAGATGTCCGAAGCCGGCGCGTGCTCCATACAACGGCTGAGACGAACATGATCAATGGCAACCAGGCTATGATGAGACTTACGTACCAAGGCACATCGTCACTCATGCCTAACCTCCACGCATGATCGCCGCCTGAGGACCAGGATCATCGATATGATCCAATCATTAAGAAATCAGCTGGAACGCAGCGGCAACGTCCCCGCAATGAGCGGGTGGATGGGTATTAAGGTGACAGTGCTAAACTGTATAAAACTCACAACGAGCGACCAAGTGGTCTGCAACGTTTAATGCAGCGTCACCGCCCCACAGAACGCGGAGGTTGCGGACCGCAAGCCCTAGTCTAGCGGCTTTGCGGTGCTCGGCTGGGCGCACGGGGGGCTGGCGGCATAGCCGCCGACCGCACACCCACTGGGGCGGGTGGCCGCCCGGGACTTGGGCGCGGTCTACCGACCAACGCGGGGGGACTAACGCTCAAGCCAATCCATAACGCTCTATGACTCTCACGAGGGGTCGCTAGCGTTCCCCCGGCACTCGCGTGGTGAGTTCTATTTTATCTGGACTCTTCCAGATTTTCGGCCAAGTTTCTCCCGGTTTGAAACACCACACGATCTTGAGTCGTCGAGGGCACCCATATGCAACGAAAATTGCCATGGCCCGCGGAAGGCTCGAAAGTATGGAGGTCATTAGCTGGGTTTGAAGCCATCCTCGCCACTGGTCTCTATTGGATCTGGCCTTTGTCCCTTTCTTTCTATCTTCAGAAAATACCCGTTGCTCGCCGACGCCCCGATATTGCGATCGAGATCTATGTATCAATTTGCTTGGGACTGACGATTTGGTTCTGGCTTAGACCGATTGAGCTAGTGATCCCATTCTGGCTTACGCCGAGAGAATGGGCAGGCGCCCTTTGCGCTTATTTTTCGACAAGCTCGGTTGTCGCATTGTTGGACGTGGTCTTTCTCTCAAAAGTCTTGGGGAGCGTCGAATCTACGGAGCGATCACTTATCCTATTTATCTGTAACGTCGCTCAGATCGTTTTTATGTTTGCTATTTGGTATCAAATTGTCGGAACCAACGTACGCAAGGAAGACGCCCTGTTTTCGTCGATTACGGTTCTTGGCACGCTCGGCTATCCGCCCGGTGCAAACACGGTCGTAGGTCTGCAAATTGCTACGGATCTGCTCCTATTCGCGATCTTCTTATCACACCTCGTTGGACGAGTAGGAATACCGCCCCGAACCAACTCATAGTTTGTCCCAGCACAGTTTGGGACGCCGCCTGTACTGAATTTGCGGCGTCCCTTTCAAGGCTCGAAACAGCAAGCGTAGCCCGGATGAGCGTAGCGACATCCGGGATCACGAGACCGTTGCGGATGTGCCGCGCCATGGGTCCCGCATGTCGCTACGCTCATGTGGGCTACGCATTGTGCCCCCACCCGCGCGGATCGGTCTTCAGCAACGCATACAGCATGTCATCGCGCCATTCGCCGCCGACGCGCAGGTGGTCGCGCAGCCGGCCCTCGCAGCGGAAGCCGAGCTTCTCGGCCAGTTTGCGCGACGCGGCGTTGTCGGGATGGATCAGCGCCTGCGCGCGGTGCAGGCCGAGCTCGCCGAAGCAGAAATCGAGCATCGCACCGACCGCCTCGGTGGCGATGCCATCGCGCTGCCGGGCAGGATCGACGATGTAGCCGATCGTGACGCGCTTCGCACGCATGTGACCGTCGTGATAGTTCACCATGCCGATGCAGCGGTCGGTCTCGGCTTCTGCCACCGCCCAGAACCGGTAGTAGGACGGCGTACAATCGATGAACCGGCGGACGGCACGTTCGCTCTCGATCCGTTTGGTGTGAACCGGATGATTCCAGAAGCGCATCGCATCCGGATCGCTGAAGCACCGGTGCATTGCTTCGGTGTCATCGGGATCGAACTGTCGCAGTCGCAGGCGGGCGGTCGAGAGGATCGGGTGCGGGATGGGCTGTTTTGCCATGGCGGGCTCATGCAGGGATGAACCAGACTAGCAGCGATGACGGCAGGAGCGCTACGTTCAGTCGCCTCGCGCCCGAAGGCCCCAATCTCCGCGTCGCCGTCATTGCGGGGCGCGCGGACGACACAGTGCCGGCGTCGTGCCGATCGCATGAGGCCGGTGGCAGTGCACAAGACTCGCGCGACCCTGCGCTTGGCTCGTGCACTTCCCACGTTCGCGGCCGCCGCTCACGCCTTGAAGTAACCCGGCTGGCCGATGTCGGCGATCAGGCCGATCCCGTCCGGTCTCCAGCCCAGGCGCTGCTGTGTCAGGGCGCTGGAGGCCGGCATGTGCAGGCCCGCGAACATCGCCAGTGGTCCATAGTAGTCGCCCGCCTCCTCCTTACCTATCGAAACGACCGGCACGTTCAGCGCGCGACCGATCACCTCGATGACCTCACGCATCGCGACGCCTTCCTCGCCGACGGCGTGGTAGATCGCGTCTGCCACGCCCTTCTCAAGGGCCAGCCGGTAGAGGCGGGCGACGTCCGATCGATGCGCCGCCGCCCAGCGCTCGGTGCCTTCGCCGACATAGGCGGCGCGGCCCTTCTGCCGCGCGAGCTCCACCAGATAGGAGATCAGCCCGGCCCTTCCGGGCGCGCCGTGCACCTGCGGCAGGCGGATCGCCATCGCGCGCACGCCACGCGATGCATAGGCCAGGCCGGCCTGCTCGGACACGCGCGGGACATGCGCTGACGACTCGCGCCGCATGTCTTCGGTGACCACCACGTTGGCCGCAACGAGCCCCGTTCCAGAGGTGACGATGAACGGCTTGTTCGTGCCCACCAGCACATCGCCCATGGCTTCGATGGCGGCCTTGTCGATGGCGCCGTTCTCCGCGAATTTCGCGAAGTCGTGGATGAAGGCGAGATGGATCACGCCGTCGGCATCCCTCGCGCCGCGCTTCAGGCTGTCGAGGTCCTGCAGCGAGCCGCGATGAACCTGCGCGCCCAGTTGCTCGAGCGTGCGGACGTTCTCGGCGGAGCGCGCGAGGCCGATGACCTGATGCCCGGCGGCGATCAGCTCCCTGGTGGTTTCGGAGCCGATGAATCCGGCGGCGCCGGTGACGAATACGCGCATGAGACACACTCCCTGTTCAGACCGCCGGAATATTGCTAGGCTGCTCATGCGGGTAAAGTCGTGACTTTATACGGGTATAATCGCTAACAGGATGACGGACGCTAACCCTCTCGGGACCTATCTCAGGGATCGCCGCGCCAAGCTCGATCCGACCGCCTTCGGCCTGCCGCTGCAGCGGCGGCGAACGCCGGGGCTTCGGCGCGAAGAGGTGGCGCAACGCGCCAATGTGAGCGCCACCTGGTACACTTGGCTCGAGCAAGGGCGCGGCGGCGCGCCCTCCGCCGACGTGCTTGACCGCATCGCTCGCGCCATGATGCTGACCGACGCCGAGCGCGAGCATCTGTTCCTGCTCGGTCTCGGCCGGCCACCCGAAGCCCGCTATCACGCGATCGACGGCATCTCACCCCGTCTCCAACGCGTGCTCGACACGCTGGAATACAGTCCCGCCTTCGTTCGCACGGCGACATGGGACATCCTCGCCTGGAACAGGGCGGCTGCGGCTGTCCTCACCGACTACAGCACCCTGCCGGAGGACCAGCGCAATGTTCTGCGCATGATGTTCCACGACAGCCGTGTCCGCGCAGCACAGCCCAACTGGCAGGCCGTGGCGCGCTATGTGGTCGCGTCCTTCCGCGCCGACGTGGCGCGCGCCGGTGCGGCCCGCAATGTCCAGTCGCTGGTCGATGAGCTCTGCGCGACGAGCCCGGAATTTGCGGCGATGTGGCGCGACAACGACGTGCAGGGACGGCATGGCGATGGCGTGAAGGTCCTGCAGCATCCCATCGCCGGATCGCTCTCGCTGGAATTTTCGGGCTTCGCCGTCGATGGCCGGCCCGACCTCACCATGGTGATCTACAATCCCGCGACGCCGGCGGATGCGGACAAGATCCGCGCGCTCGTGACGTCACGACCGAAATAGCCACACAACCGCACTCGGCTCGCGCGCCTCGCTCGCCAGCGTCGGCCGGGGGATGCGCGGAAGCGCGACGTCCCCGCGGCTAGCCCTTCTTCGCGGCGTCGAGCACCTTCTTGCAGGCGTCGGCGAGCTGAGCATAGTTGCGCGTCAGGCAGGCGATGATGCGGCCGCCGCCGGGAAGCACATCGCTGCAGAACCTTGCGTAGTCGGCCTGACAGGTGGCGCGCTGCTCGTCGGTCGGCAGCAGCTGCGCGCGGGCCGCATCCGCAAGGCCCGGCAACAGCGTGAACAAAATGGCGATTGCGAGCTTGGACATCGGGCCTTCCCCTCAATGCAACGGGCATCATGAAGATCGCGACCTTCAACATCAACAATGTCCGGCGGCGTCTCCCGAACCTGCTGCGCTGGCTGGGCGCGGCCAGGCCCGACGTCGTCTGCCTGCAGGAGCTGAAATGCACCCAGGCCGATTTCCCCGTCGATGAGATCGCCAAGGCCGGCTACGGCGCGGTGTGGCAGGGGCAGAAGACCTGGAACGGGGTCGCGATTCTCGCGCGCAAGGCCGAGCCGGTGCTGACGCGCACCGCCCTGCCGGGCGATCCGAAGGACGAGGAGGCGCGCTACATCGAGGCCGCGGTGCGCGGCATCGTCATCGGCTGCCTGTATCTGCCGAACGGCAATCCGCAGCCGGGGCCGAAATTCGACCACAAGCTCGCCTGGTTCAAGCGGCTGCACAAGCACGCGGCTGATTTCATCAAGGACGACCTGCCGGTCGTGCTCGCCGGCGACTACAATGTCGCGCCTGATACGCTCGACATCTACCCGACGAAGTCATGGGACAAGGATGCGCTGGTCCAACCGAAGAGCCGCGCCGCCTACAAGGCGCTGGTCGATCAAGGCTGGTGCGATGCGATCCGCACGCTGCATCCGGACGCGCCGATGTTCACCTTCTGGGACTACAAGCGCAACCGCTGGCCGCGCGACGCCGGCCTGCGGCTCGATCACCTGCTGCTGAGCCCGCAACTCGCGCCGCGCCTTGCCAAAGCCGGCGTCGACCGCGCCATCCGCGGCGAGGACGGCGCCAGCGATCACGCGCCGGCCTGGATCGTGCTGAAATAGTCCGAAGGTCGAGAAGGATGCCCCGCGAGCTGCGTTCATCGGAGATCACTCTGGCCGATCGCGCCTCCCGGTGAATGTGACGTCGAATGGGAGCGTTACGCCGCGCACCGTCAGTCCCGTCCCGCATCCATGATCGCGTGCGCGAGCCGCGCCGGATCGGAGAAGCACAGCTCATGGGCTTCGGCGTCGGCCCGCGCGACTGGCGGGCGGAGACCGCGCGTCACTCCGGCTAACCACCGCCTGCGGTCAGCGCGGACTCCGTTCGCGGGCCGCGCCCCACAACCAGATTGCCGCCAGCAGGACGAGCGAGCCGACGAACGCCGCGACGACGTCGCGCAGCGAAATGACGATGCTGCCCATGCCTGGAAACAGCCCAAACAGGTTGAACAGGACACCACCAATGAGGGCGCCGACGCATCCCAATCCGATGTTGGTCAGAAGCCCGAAACCTGCTCGGCGGCGCTTCACCAGGATTCCGGCAAGGCCGCCGCCAATCAAGCCGACGACGAGCCAAGTCCCTGCATGTACCAGTGTGAACATTCTTCACTCCGTCGGTCTGCCGTTACCCCTCGGTTGGAGCATTACGGCCAGAATCGTGCACTTGCAGGTTACATCGATTTCGCTGCCATCAACTGAACTCTGCAGCTCGGATGAGTTCGTGACCCAATCGCAAACTGGTCGATGCTCAGGCCGGCGTCCACCGAAATGACAGTCATTCGAATCTAATCGTCTCGAACACGAGCAGCTCATGCGAACGCTTCGCACGCAAAGGGCTACGTAGTTCCCCCGAGTTCATACAATCCTCGGAATCGGGAAGAATGCGGTTTCCCGCAGAGCGTGCAAAGGTGAATGCATGTGCATCGCATGCAACTGGGCAAGATTCCGTGGTTTGCTCAAGCTTGATTTTGGCTCCGTCAACGAGGCCGAGCCGTCACGACGCAGGCTCCTGCAGACAGGCGCGGCGTTCGCCGCAGCCGGCGTTGCCTCGGTGTCCGCTCCGACGAACGCCGAGGCGCGAACCGGCGGCGGCAAGGCCGACATCGTGTTTCGCAACGGCCCGGTCTACACCGTGAACGGCGGCCGGGAATGGGCCCGCACGGTCGCCGTCATGCAAAAACACATCGTCTATGTCGGCGATGACGCGGGCGTCCGGTCCTTCATCGGCCCCAAGACCCGCGTCGTCGATCTCGCCGGCAGGATGCTGCTGCCCGGTTTCGTGGAAGGACACATCCATCCGATAGCGGGCGCTGTCGTGACTCGGGGTGTCGATCTTCAATACGACACAAGGGAGGAGATGCTCGACGCCCTGAAGGCCTATCGCGCCAAGCTGGGCCAGGCCGGCATCGTCCGCGGCTTCGGCTGGCGCTATAACGCCTTTCCGCCGACCGGCCCGCGCAAGGAGGATCTCGATCAGATCTGGCCGGACACGCCCGTCTTTCTCGTCGGGATCGATGGCCATTCAGCCTGGGTCAATTCCAAGACGCTGGCGATTGCCAAGGTGACCAAGGCGACCAAGGATCCGTTGCCCGGCTACAGCTACTTCGAGCGGGACCCGGCCGAGGGAGAGCCGACCGGCTATCTGGTCGAGCCACCGGCGATGTTTCCGGTCCTCAACGCGGTCTCGCCGTTCACGACCGGCTATATTGCGGACTCGCTCGCACAGTGGCTGCCGAAGGCGTCGGCGGCCGGCATCACCAGCGTGTTCGATGCCGGACTGCTCGTTCTCCCCGAGGAGACCGGCTACGAGCTCTATCAGGACCTGGAGCGCAAAGGGAAACTGCCGTTCCGTGTGGTCGGATCGACCTACCACAACAATCCGGCGATCGACCCCGCGCCGATCGCGAAGGCCCTGCGTCGACGCTTCAATTCCGAACTGGTGCAGGCCCCCGTTCTCAAGCTCAACATCGACGGCGGCGAAGCCCAACGGACCGCCGCATTGCTGGCCCCCTATAGCGACGATCCGAGCACGAGCGGCGAGACGCTTGTCCCGCCGGACCAGTTCAAGGACATCATCCGCCGCGCCGACAGGGCGGGCCTCAACATTCACATCCATTCCTACGGTGATCGCGCCAACCGCCTGTCGCTTGACGCGTTCGAAGCCGCGATCAAGGTCAATCCGCCGCGCGATCGCCGGCACACGCTGGCGCATCTCATATTTGTTTCACCTGACGATCTGCCGCGCTTCGCCAAGCTCGGCGTCACCGCGCAATTCTCCGCCCAATGGTCGGTGGCGGACGCCTATTGGCAGGGCGTGATGCGGCCGCGCGTCGGCGCGCGCGCCGAGCAGGCGTTTCGCACCGGCTCGATCCTGCGTCATGGCGCCAACATCTCGCTCGGCACCGATTGGCCGGCCGCCGGCTATTACAGCACCTACAAGCCGCTGGATGCGATCGAGATCGCGACCACGCGGCGGGAGTTGAACAAGCCGGATCAGCCGGCCTTGGTGCCGCTCGACGAGCGGATCAGCCTCGAAGAGGCGATCCGCGCCGCCACCATGGGACCGGCCTATCAGCTCGGACTCGACCAGAAGATCGGTTCGATCGAGGTCGGCAAGCTCGCCGATCTGATCGTGCTTGAAAGAAACCTGTTCGAAGTCGCCCCGCACGACATCCACAACACAAAGGTGCTGATGACCGTCATGAACGGTCAGGTCAGGCACGAACAGCGAAGCTGAATCCAGCGACTTCTCGGACCGTCACCTTCAGGGCCACATCGACAAACTCAGACCGATTCCCGGAAATACGGAGGCGTATATGATTGACAGAAGAACGCTCATCAAAGGCGCGGGAGCGGCGTTGGTCGCGTCCGGACTCGATTTGCCGGCCGCGCGCGCCGAGTCCGCCGATCCGCTCTGCTATGCGTCGGTCGCCGATCTCATCGCCATGTTCCGGGCCCGCAAGGCGTCGCCGGTCGATCTCTTGAAGGCGCAGATCAAGCGGATCGAAGCCTACAACCCGAAGGTCAATTGTATCACCTACGCGCACTTCGACCAGGCGATGAAGGAGGCCAAGCAGTCCGAAGACCGGTATCGGCGCGGCAATCCGCGGCCGCTCGAAGGGATCACGGTGGCCATCAAGGACGAATTCTCCAGGACCGGCTGGCGGACGACACAGGGATCGCTCATCTACAAGGATTCGCCGCCGGCAACGGAAAACTCGGCCATCACCGACTTGCTCGAGGCCGCCGGCGCAGTCATGCCGTTCCAGACGACCGTGCCGGAATTCTACCTCTTCCTCGGCGCGTCCACCCGCGCCTGGGGCACGACACGCAATCCGTGGAATCTCGAATACTCTCCGGGCGGGTCGTCGGCGGGATCGGGCGCGGCGCTGGCCGCAGGCTTCACGACGCTCGCCATGGGCTCGGACATGGGCGGCTCGATCCGAATTCCCGCCTCACAATGTGGTCTCTATGGCTTCAGGCCGCCGTTCGGACGCGTGGCTGGTGGGGAAATCCCGTTCTCGACCTCGGGCCCGATGGCGCGGCGCTTCGACGACCTCGTCCGCCTCCAGAACGCGATCGTCGGTCCGTCCGAGCGGGTGATGGCCGCGATGCGCCCTCGCCTCGACTACCCCACCCGTTATCCGCGCCTTTCCGGGTGGCGCATCGCCGTGGATTGGGGCGCCGGCATTGCGGACGTCATACCGTCCGTGAAGGCTGCGATGCTGAGAGGAATCGAGGCGCTGCGCGCCGCGGGGTGCACTGTGGACGAGGTCGACTGCGGCTTCACGAAGGCCCACAAGATGGTCTTCATCCGTGGGCTGATGTCGACGTCCATCGGCACTGCGATCGAGATCTCGAATGCGCATCGCGATCAGCTGTCGCCCTACATGACCGAAATGCTCGACCAGGTCGGCGCGGTCGGACCGCGCCAGGCCGAAGAAGCCGAAGAGCTGCTGCAGCGGCTGCACCGCCAGGTGCAGCAGCGCGTGTTCGGCAAGGGCTACCGCATCCTGCTCATGCCGACCATGGCAACGCCTCTGGTCGGGGCCGACATGTTCAAGAGCAAGGAAAACAAGGTCGACCCGTGGGTGGGCACCGGTCTGGGCTTGGCGCTGACGTGGCACTGGAATCTGCTCAACCGCTATCCGGTCGTCGATGTCCCGCTCGGCGTGGTCGAGGACCGCATGCCCTCGGGCATGCAGGTGATCGGCCAGACCTACACCGATCTCGACACGTTCCAGTTCGCGTCGAACTGGTCTCGCCTGCGGCCGTCACTGTTCGCCGGCGGGCAATTTCCGACCTTCGCCTGACTCCATAGCGGCCGGAACGGTGCAGATGCGAGACAACGGATGCGAGAGCAGCGCTTCGACAGTGAGGTCGGCCATGACTCCGAGAATTTTTCGACGAGCGGTTCTCCTGTTCCTGATCTCAGCGCTGTACCCAGGCGCCGGCGCCTCGGCACAGCAGAGGACGCCATCGCTCGAAGATCTCGCCAAGGCGGCGCAAAACCCGATCGCGGATACGATCAGCGTCGGGCTGGAGAATATCGCCATGCCGAACACGGGTGCGTACCGGCAGACGGCTGACGTTCCGGTCGGCGCGGGAATAGGCAAGCTCTTCATGGTCGACAAGCAGCCGGTCAACGCCGAGATCGGTGTCTACTACAATGTGCTGAGGCCGGACCTGGCATCGCGGTGGCAGTTTCGCGCCAGCCTGGCTTTCCTGTTCCCGAAGTGACGGTGCTCGGGACCAGGCATCGGTGGGATCGATGACCTCCACGGCATGAATGACACCCTCGCGCTCGGGCGACGCATAGACGATGAGTCGTTGCGGCGGTCCTCCTTTTCTCTGTCTGAAAGCATTCGATTTGAAGTTTATCCATCAACAGGAAACGAAGACTTCAGTATGCGTGCTGGCGCTCGACGCCGCCGAGATTGACTTGATCGTTGTCAATCTTGGCGGGTGCTGAGTGAAGTAGTTTCAGCGTCTGACTCGGCAATCGTGCAGCTCACCCGGAGCGCGGAATTTTCGGAGCAGGACTTCGGAGCAGGACAATGTGCATTGCATGCGGTTCCGCCATCGGTTCGCTGTTTGCGGCATCTAAGTCGGAGCGCGGCGGACTGACCCGTCGCCAGATGGTCGCGACCTCGGCTGCGGCCGCAGCGTTCGCCGCTGCCTCGGCTCCGGCCTGGGCCGCCTCCAGCAGCACGACCATCTTTCGCGGCGGGCGCGTCTACGCGGTGGACGACTCCCTGCCCTGGGCCCAGGCCGTCGTCGTCAAGGGAGACACGATCGTCTACGTCGGCGACGACGCAGGCGCGATGAAATTTGCCGGACGCGGGGCTGACGTCATCGACCTCAAGGGGCGGATGCTCATGCCGGGCTTCGTCGAGGCGCATTGGCATCTTTGCACGCTGGCCTTCGCCCGCGGCGCCTGGGTCAACGAGGAGGATCCGGAGCGCATCTACGCGATCCTGCGCGATTACGCGAAGACGCATTCCGACGAAAAGTTCATTCTGGGCTTCGGCTGGATCGCTAGCGCGTTTCCCGCCTCGGGTCCGCGCAAGGAGCCGCTGGACGAGATCTTCCCCGATCGACCGGTCCTGCTCGTCAGTTGCGATCTGCACGGCTACTGGGTCAATTCCAAGCTGCTGGAGATGGCCGGCATTACGAAGGATACCCCGCGCGACGTCGTGCCCGGCTCCTCCTGGTACGAAAAGGATCCCAATGGCCTGCCGACCGGGTTCATCTCGGAAGTGCCTGCGCTGTTCGCGGTGCTCAAGGCGCTGGAAAAGCACGGCATCGAACCATTCGGCCTGAAGTCGACCGCCGCCGCGATCGAGGAATGGCAGCCCAGGCTGGCAGCCGCCGGCATCACCACCTTCTTCGATGCCGGCTTCAGCGCCTGGCCGACCGAGCAGCATCACGGTTTCGACATGCTGGTCGAGCTCGAGAAGCGCGGCAAGCTGCTGCAGCGCGTGATCGGCAGCCTGTATCACAATGATCCCAGCGTCGATCCGCTGCCGATCATTCGGGCCTACCGGAAGCGCTATCGCACTCCGCTGGTCAAGGCCGAGGTGCTCAAGCTGATCGTCGATGGCACCGAGCTGAGCCGCACCGCCTATCTGCTGGATCCCTATGCCGGAAGCCCGGATTGGCGCGGCGAACCATTGTTGCCATCGCCCGTGTTGAATCGGATACTGCGCGAAGCCCATGCCGAGGGAATCGATACGCACCTTCACGCCGTCGGCGATGCCGCCGTCCGCATGAGCCTGGATGGATACGAAGCCGCCTTTGGCAAGAACGGCCCCGGCAACCGCCGTCATACCATCTGCCACGCATTCCTCACCGCGCCATCGGACATTGCGCGCTTCAGAAAGCTCGGCGTGATCGCGAATACGCAGATCCAATGGGGCGTGCCGGATGCCAGCCAGCGTCGCGTCCGCGAGATCTACGGCGACGAGCGCTGGAGCCGCATGTACACCTTCAAGACGTTCATCGACGAAGGCGTCACGGTGTCGTTCGGCATGGATGCGCTGGCGACCGGCTCGAAGGTCGTCGTCAAGCCACTCGAGGCGTTGCAGGCCGGCCATACACGTCAGGAGCCGGGCAAGCCCGACGGCCTGGTCCATCCGCCCGCGACCGAACGCCTGGGCCTGCCGGACCTCATCCGAGGCTACACCATCAACGGAGCCTACCAGCTTCGCATGGAGGACAAGATCGGCTCCATCAAGGTCGGCAAGCTGGCCGATCTGATCGTGCTCGAGAACAATCTGTTCGATGTCGGGCCGCACGACATCGGCAAGGTCAATATTCAGCTGACGATGATGAACGGCCGGATCACGCATCGTAGTGGAATCTGAGCGGGAGCGGTGAACGTGCTCGAGACGACGAACGCGCCGAATGAACAACGGGTTGCGCAGGCGAGCGCGCCGATGTCGAAACGTAATCGCTGGCTCATCCTCCTGACCGTCTCCAGCGCGCTGGCGCTCGTCGTGATCGACATGACGGTGCTCTATACGGCGCTGCCGAGCCTGACCCATGAGCTGGCTGCAACGGCCTCGGAGAAACTGTGGATCGTCATGGCCTACGGGCTTGTCGTTGCCGGTCTCCTTCCGGGCTTCGGCTCGCTCGGCGATCGCGTCGGGCACAAGAGGACATTCGTTGTCGGCCTCATCGTCTTCGGACTGGCCTCGGTCGTGGCCGCCTATTCGCCGACCGCCATGGCCCTGATCGGCGGACGCGTCCTGCTCGCAATCGGCGCCGCGCTGATGATGCCGGCGACGCTGTCGATCATTCGCATCACCTTCTCCGATGACCACGAACGGGCGCTCGCCATCGCGATCTGGGGAGCCGTTGCGTCCAGCGGGGCGGCCGTCGGCCCCTTGGTCGGCGGTGTCCTGCTGGAATATTTCTGGTGGGGCTCGGTCTTTCTGATCAACGTGCCGCTCGTCGTGCTGGCGCTGGTCGCCGGCCTGCTGCTGATTCCTGCACCGGCCGATCGTGCTGAGCGCGACTGGGACCTCCTCGGTTCAGTGCAGGTGATGGCCGGGCTGATCGGCTTCGCCTACGTCGTCGAGGAGCTCGGCAGTCGCCAGTCTTCCTATGTCGTCCTTGCCGGCACGGCTGTCGCGACGGTCATCATGTTGACGGTGTTCGTACGCCGTCAATTGCGTCTCGAGGATCCTTTGCTCGACTTCACCCTGTTCCGAAACGTCGAGTTCACGCTCAGCGTGATCACCGCGATCGTGGCTTCACTCGCCATTGCGGGGACGGAGCTCGCGATCAGCCAGCGCCTGCAACTCGTCCTCGGCTATTCGCCGCTGCAGGCGGCATTGTACATCCTTCCGGCCCCGCTCGGTGCCTTCATCGGCGGGCCGCTCGCGAGCCTGATGCTCCGTCGCGTCCGAGCCGCCACCACGATGTCCGGCGCGCTGTTGATCGCAGGCATCGGCGCGGCCGGCTACCTGCTCTGCTACAATGCCAGCCTGGCGCTGCAACTGATCTGCATCGCGGTCAATGGTCTAGGGCTGGGAGCATCCATCGCCGCCGCCTCCAACGCTGTGATGAATCACGCGCCTGAAGGCCGCGAAGGCATGGCCGCGTCGATCGAGGAGGTGTCGTTCGAGCTCGGCGGCACAATCGGCATCAGCATTTTCGGAAGCATTCTGTCCGGAGTCTATACGGCGTTCATGGTTCTGCCCGACGGCCTCGGCATTCCCGCCGCTGCGCGCGACAGCATCGACGAGGCGCTGATCGCCGCCGAGCGGCTGCCGACCGAGCTCGCTGCAATCGTCGCCTCGCACGCTCATCGCGCGTTCGATCAGGCGTTCCTGACTGTCGTCAGCGTTGCGATGGTCGTCCTGCTCGGCACCGCCTTCCTGGTCCGGCCTCGAGCAGAGGGAACGACCTCGAACGCGGCTCGTCAGCAAGTCCACTAGGCCGGCGTCGAAGACCCCTCATGCGCGTCGGCATTGGCGGCGATCACCACGCTCGCCAACGCGATGTCGCCGTCCGATACGTAGTGATTGACCCGCTCGGGCAGACTCCGGCCGGCCTTATAGAGCTCGACGGTCTCGATCGATCGTGTTCTGATCAATTCGGCCATGATGTAGTCCCGCTCCGCGTTGGCATCCGGATCGGTGGCGTGCGTGATCTGAAAGGTCAGTCGGGTGAGCGACAGGCCCGTATCCTTCGTGCCGGCACCGACCCAGAGGACGGACTCATCGGCCGCAGGCGTGTCGGTCGTTAACCAGAAATCGCCAGCGTTCCAGCTCTTCTCGGCGTGGGCGAGGTCAACGGCCCAGAACCGGACGTGATGACGCTTTCGCGGACTATTGCCGATGGCTTTCTGAAAGCCGATATCCTGGCCGCGACCGAACAGATAGAGGGTGCTGAAAGGAGCAGTGGGGTACGGCCTGGCGAGGACGAAGGCGCGGACCATGGCCCACGAGCTTGCCAGCCCCAATCGGTCCGCCTCGCACCAACCGATCGCAGCAAAGCTCGCGCGGAGCTGTCGAAGCGTGCCGATCAGGGCGAGATTGACGGGGTCGCCGGGCAATCCATCGCCGGTGATCGTGTAGCTGGGCACCCTCCGACTCTGAAGGATCCTGAGACTCAATCGGATCACGCGTGGCAGAACGACATAGGCCGCGATTGCGTAGCTGACGCCGACGGCGGCAATCCAGGGCAGCCTGCGGTCCGCCGTCTCGAACACCACGAACACGATCAGCCAGACCGTGAAGATCCCGAGCCCGGCGACCAGCACGCGTTGCATGAGGCGTAAGAGCAGTCGCACTGGATCGGTCCGGTGAAAACGAGGTGATCAGCAATCGCGTTTTCGATAGGGTGTCCGATCTTCTCTTCGTTGGCAACACCGCACGTGAAGGCACGAGGCGGCCCGGTCGCCGGCGCTATGACGAGGTTGTCCGCCCTGGGTTGCTCGACATTCGTCTGCGGCGGCACGCAGCCCCGAGCCAGCCCAAAGACAGCCGGACTGCGCGTGCTTACGCCGACAGCCGCTCGGCGTTGGCCGCGACATATTCCCGATAGAGATCGACGACCGCGGCCGGGCTCGCGCCGGCCATCAGCTTCGCCGTCGCCTCCAGGGCTGCGGCGATCTTTTCGCTGACCATCAGCTCCGCCTCCTGGCCCGCATCGGCTTCGCCGCGCGCGAACTTTTCCAGCCGCAGCCGGATGACCTCGCCGGCTTCCATGGCCAGCATCGCGGCCGTGAACCAGGGGAACTCCGCATCGGCGGTTGCCGTCAGGGACGGCCGCATCTGCAAGGACATCGGGGTTTTGCTCATCGTCATCGTCCGAGAACATCAGCGGACACGCGACGAATACGCTTCAACTTTTAATGATGCGGACGCACAATCATCGCCGATTTCGAGTCGGCACGAACCGCCGATTAACCACACGGCGCAGCTTGTCCCCGTCATTTGCGCGCGGAGCGAAACAATCCAGAATCCCTCCGCGGAGACAGTCGGGATGGCTTCGCTCCGCCGCTCCGCTCGCAATGACGTGGGGATAGAGCTCGTCTGCTGGAGGCAACAATCTTGGGCTTCCTGTTCGTGCTTGCGATAGGCCTCGTTGCCGGCACGTTGTCCGGCATCGTCGGCACCGGCTCGTCGATCATGCTGATGCCGGTGCTGGCCTACGAGTACGGCCCGAAGGAGGCCGTGCCGATCATGGCGGTGGCCGCCGTCATGGCGAACCTGTCGCGCATCCTGGCATGGTGGCGCGAGGTCGATTGGCGCGCCTGCGCGGCCTATTCGGTCACCGGCATTCCGGCCGCCGCACTCGGCGCGCGCACCTTGCTGATCCTGCCGTCGCAGGCGGTCGATATCACGATCGGGCTGTTCCTGATGGCGATGGTGCCGGTACGGCATTGGCTGACGCGGCACGACCTCAAGGCCAACCTCTGGCATCTCGCACTCGGCGGCGCGATCATCGGTTTCCTCACCGGCATCGTGGTCTCGACCGGGCCGCTCAGCGTGCCGCTGTTCCTGTTCTATGGGCTGTCGAAGGGCGCCTTCCTCGCCACCGAGGCTGCGAGCTCGCTCGGGCTCTATGTCTCGAAATCCATCACCTTCCAGCGCTTCGGCGCGTTGACGCCGGACATTCTGCTGAAGGGGCTGATCGCCGGCGGCTCGCTGATGGCCGGCGCCTTCGTCGCCAAGCGCTTCGTGCTGCACATGAAGCCCGACATGTTCCGGCTGGTGATGGATGGCATCATGCTGGCCGCAGGCCTAACTATGCTATGGAACGCCACCCACTCCTGAGCACATCGATTCTCCCTCCATGGCCAAGACCACGCTCTCCTTCGTCTGCCAGAACTGCGGCGCGGCCTATTCGCGCTGGCAGGGCAAATGCGAGGCCTGCGGCGAGTGGAACACGCTGGCCGAGGAAGACACGACGGGCGCGACCTCCGCGCCGGTGTCGCTGCGCTCCAAGCGCAAGGGCCGCACGTTCCAGCTGGAATCGCTGACCGGCAAGACCATCGACGCGCCGCGGCTGTCGTCGGGCATGACCGAGCTCGACCGCGTCACCGGCGGCGGCTTCGTGCGCGGCTCGGTGCTGCTGGTCGGCGGCGATCCCGGCATCGGCAAATCGACGCTTCTGACCCAGGCGACCTCGATGCTGGCGCGCGCCGGCCATCGCGCGGTCTACATTTCCGGCGAGGAAGCTATCGCCCAGGTGCGGCTGCGCGCCGAGCGCCTCGGGCTTGCGGATGCGCCGGTACAACTGGCGGCAGAGACCTCGGTCGAGGACATCATCGCGACCCTGTCGGAAGGCGGCGTGCCGCGACTGATCGTGATCGATTCGATCCAGACGATGTGGACCGACACCGTCGAATCGGCGCCGGGCACGGTGACCCAGGTGCGCGCCTCGGCGCAGAAGCTCATTCGCTTCGCCAAGAAATCCGGCGCCGCCATCATCCTGGTCGGCCACGTCACCAAGGACGGCCAGATCGCCGGCCCCCGCGTCGTCGAGCACATGGTGGACGCGGTGCTGTCGTTCGAGGGCGAGGGCTCGCAGCAGTTCCGCATCCTGCGCGCCGTCAAGAACCGGTTCGGCCCGACCGACGAGATCGGCGTGTTCGAAATGACCGGATTGGGTCTGCGCGAGGTCACCAACCCCTCCGAGCTGTTCCTGTCCGAGCGCGATCTCGGCAGCCCCGGCACGGCGGTCTTTGCCGGGATCGAGGGCACCCGCCCCGTGCTGGTCGAAATCCAGGCCCTGGTGGCGCCGACCTCGCTCGGCACGCCGCGCCGCGCCGTCGTCGGCTGGGATCCGAGCCGGCTGTCGATGGTGCTGGCGGTGCTGGAGGCGCATTGCGGCGTCAAGCTGTCGGGCCACGACGTCTATCTCAACGTCGCCGGCGGCCTGCGCATCAACGAGCCGGCGGCGGATCTCGCCGCGGCCGCAGCTCTGGTCTCCTCGCTGGTCAACGCGCCGCTGCCGCCCGATGCGGTCTATTTCGGCGAGATTTCGCTGTCGGGCGCGGTCCGCCCGGTGGCGCAGACCTCGGCGCGGCTGAAGGAGGCCGCCAAGCTCGGCTTCGGCCGCGTCGTACTGCCGGAGCGCGCCCGCGGCGAGGCCGGCGGCGATGCCGGGCTCAGCCTCAATACCGTCGGCGGATTGACCAGCCTGGTCGCCGACATCGCCGCGCGCGGTACGCCCCGCGCCCGCCACGACGGCAGCCGGGACGAGGGTGAGCAGGGCCGCCGTGGCCCCAGCCATGCCGAAAAAAATGCCACACCAGCGAGATTCCGCCGCCAGGACGGCTAGCCGGACCGTGACGTTCGCGTGACTCGCCGCTATACAACGCCGCAACCGGGCGCCCACGCGGGATGGTGCAGCGTCCGGACTTGCCGGGGAACCCTGCTCTCCTCCGCCTGGAGGGGCGGTTCTCCGTCAATTCGAAGCGAACCTTGGACCTGACAAGCGGACCTGAGCAGCCGATGCCGATAACGATCCTCGATCTCATCCTGCTCGGCGTGATGCTGGTGTCGGGGCTGCTCGCGATGGTCCGCGGCTTCATGCGCGAGATCCTGTCGATCGCCGCGTGGGGCGCGGCGGCCCTGGTCACGCTTTATTCATTCTCGAAGCTGCTGCCGACCGCCAAGACCTATTTCAACAACGATACCGTCGCCAGCGTCGTCGTCGTCGCCGGTACTTTCGTGGGCACCCTGCTCATCGTCTCGGTGATCACGGTCAAGATCTCCGACATGATCCTCGATTCGCGCATCGGCGCGCTCGACCGCACCCTGGGATTCCTGTTCGGACTGGGCCGTGGCCTCCTGATCGTGGTCGTCGCCTTCCTGTTCTTCAGCTGGCTGGTGCCGGACAAGCAGCGTCCGGACTGGGTCACCGGGGCCAAGTCCCGCGTGGTCCTGCAGGGAACCGGGGATTGGCTGATGTCGCTCTTGCCTGATGATCCCGAGAACACCATTTTAAAGAAATTCAAGAAGAACAAGCCGGACGACGACCAGACTGACACCGAGTCGCCCGGAGTGGGCGGCGATGGGTACAGCAAGCCTGCCCGCGACAGCTTGAAGAAGCTGATCGAGAAACCCGCGGCCAAGTGAGCCTAGCCCAGAAGAGAGGCGCGATGGACCAGCACCACGATTCTTCCGGCGAAGCCCAAATGGACTCCCACGCGGATCTGGACTTCGGACCTCAAGCCTACCTCAGAGACCCAGACCTTGACGGAGACACGCTGCGCGAAGAGTGCGGCGTGTTCGGCATTTATGGGCACAATGACGCCGCCGCGATCACCGCGCTCGGCCTGCATGCGCTCCAGCATCGCGGCCAGGAGGCAGCCGGCATCGTCTCCTACGATGGCGCGCGCTTCCACAGCGAGCGCCGCCTGGGTCTCGTCGGCGACACCTTCTCCCGCCGCGAGGTGATCGAGCGCCTGCCCGGCAATGCCGCGATCGGCCACGTCCGCTACGCCACGACCGGCGCGACCATCCTGCGCAACGTGCAGCCGCTGTTCGCCGAGCTCAATGCCGGCGGCTTCGCGGTCGGCCACAACGGCAACCTCACCAACGGCCTCACCCTGCGCCGCGAGCTGGTGCGCGCCGGCGCCATCATGCAGTCAACCACCGACACCGAGGTGATCCTGCATCTCGTCGCGCATTCCCGCCGCACCAACTTCATCGATCGCTTCATCGAGGCGCTACGCGCGCTCGAAGGCGCCTACTCGCTGGTCTGCATGACCAACAAGAAGCTGATCGGCGCCCGCGATCCCCTCGGCATCCGTCCGCTGGTCTATGGCGAGCTCGAAGGCTGCCCGATCCTGGCCTCGGAGACCTGCGCGCTCGACATGATCGGCGCGCGCTACATCCGCGACATCGAGCCGGGCGAGGTCGTGATCTTCGACGAGACCGGCGCGCACAGCCACAAGCCGTTCCCGCCGAAGCCGGCGCGTCCGTGCGTGTTCGAATACATCTATTTCGCACGGCCCGATTCCGTGGTCGGCGGCCGCTCGGTCTACGAGGTGCGCAAGGCGTTCGGCGCGCAGCTCGCGCGCGAGAGCCATCCCGACGTCGACGTCGTGGTGCCGGTGCCGGATTCCGGCGTGCCGGCGGCGATCGGCTACAGCCAGCATTCCGGCGTGCCGTTCGAGCTCGGCATCATCCGCAACCACTATGTCGGCCGCACCTTCATCCAGCCGACCCAGGCGATCCGCGAATCCGGCGTGCGCATGAAGCACTCGGCCAACCGCGCCGCGATCGAGGGCAAGCGCATCATCCTGATCGACGACTCGCTGGTGCGCGGCACCACTTCGCGCAAGATCGTGCGCATGATGCGCGACGCCGGCGCCACGGAGGTGCATTTCCGCCTCGCCTCGCCGCCGATCCTCTACCCCGACTATTACGGCATCGACCTGCCGGACCGTGGCGGCCTCTTGGCGGCGACGCATTCGCTCGAGGAGATGCGCGAGCTGATCGGCGCGGATTCGCTGGCGTTCCTGTCGATCGACGGCATGTACCGCGCCATGGGCGAGCCGGCCCGTGATCCGGCCGCACCGAAATACTCCGACCACTGCTTCACCGGGAGCTATCCCACCCACCTCACGGACCAGGCGATGGTCGAGTCGACCCAGCATCAGCTGTCGCTGTTGGCCGAGGCGAGCTGAGGTTCTTTCCACACGCAGTCATTCCGGGGCGATGCGCAGCATCGAACCCGGAATCCCGAGCTTGCTGATCCCCGTATCATCTCCAGATTCCGGGTTCGAGGCCTGCGGCCTCGCCCGGGAATGACGATGCGTCGTGAGCTGTCGTCCCGGCCAAAACCGGGATCCATCATCGGCAGCCGTCCTTGGCGGGCAGGACTAGCCACAGACAGCCAACTCCCTCATAACCGCCGCGGAGTATGGGTCCCGGCTTTCGCCGGGACGACGACGTCAGAGATCTGCGACCATGACCCTTCCCCTCGCCAACCGTATTGCCCTCGTCACCGGCGCCTCGCGCGGCATCGGCCATGCGACCGCCCGCGCGCTCGCCCGCGCCGGCGCGCATGTCGTCGCCGTCGCCCGCACCCAGGGCGGGCTGGAGGAGCTCGACGACGAGATCCGGAAAGAGACCGGCAACGGCGCCACCTTGGTGCCGCTCAGCATGACCGACAGCGACGGCATCGCTCGGCTCGGCGCCGCGCTGCACGAGCGCCACGGCAAGCTCGACATTCTCGTCGGCAATGCCGCCGTGCCCGGCCCGTCGTCGCCGCTCGGCCATATCGACCTGAAGCCCTGGAACGACGTCGTCGCCGTCAACCTCTCCGCCAACTTCCAGCTGATCCGCTGCATGGAGCCGCTGCTGAAGGCCTCCGACGCCGGCCGCGCGGTGTTTCTCACGTCAGGCGCCGCCCACAAGGCCCAGGCCTATCTCGGCCCCTACGCCGTCACCAAGGCCGCGCTGGAGACGCTGGCACGGGTGTGGGCGCACGAGACCGAGCGGACGCCGCTGCGCGTGAACCTGTTCAGCCCGGGCCCGATCCGGACCCGCATGCGCGCCACGGTGTTCCCCGGCGAAGATCCGATGACGCTCGAAACGCCCGAGCAGGTCGCCGAGTTCATCGTGCCGATGTGCCTGCCGTCGTGGACCGAGACCGGCAAGCTCTACGAGTACAAGACGCGCACCCTGAAGAGCTTCCAGCCGCCGGCGTAGCCCTGCGCAACCACCGTCATTCCGGGGCAAGGCCGCAGGCCTTGAATCCGGAATCTCGCTACTATCTTGCGGTCGGATTGGCGGCAGCAGAGTTCGCCGCGGAAGGCTTGGCCGCCGCAGCCTTGTCCGCAGACGCCTTCGCCGCAGCCGGCGCCTGACGATCGCGCACTGCCGTCAGCTCCTTGCGCAGCTTCTCCTGCTGCTCCGGCGTCAGCACCGGGCGCTGGTCGTCATGCGGCACGTCGTTCACCGGGAGATAGTTGTACGTATTGCCGTACTGCGCCGTGTCGGACGATGGCGTCGTGCCCGAGGTCGCGCAGCCGCCGAGCAGCACGGACGTCAACAGCGACGCACTCCCCAGCGCCGAACGCAAGGTCACGTGTCGCGCAAATGGCAAGCAGGTCTGACGGAAGTTCATCGCGCGGCCGCGGCCATGGTGCGCGTGGTCCCCTGCGCCGTGATGCCATGCTCGTTGGACTGCAGGCCCGGCAGACTCTTCACCCAGGGATAGCCGCGCTGGCCCATGTCGTGGCCGCGATCGAACAGCGCAGTCATGTAGGTGCGATCGAACGGGCCGTCGGCCTTGACCTGGAAATCGGCCGGCACGCTGGCGAGGTTGAAGTCGATGCCGTTGAACTTCGCCACCGAGTAGATGCGGTAGATGTCGCCGATGCCCTGGTTCTTGATCAGGGTCGACAGCGAGCGCTGCGTCACCGAGAGCACGTCGGCGCCGACGCTGTCCCATTGCGGATCGATGCGGGCGTTACGGATGACGTAGAGATGTGCGCCGCTCACGCTCCTGCGCGGGCCGCGGCCGGAGACGAGGCGCAGCACCGAGGGACCGATGAACACCTGCCGGGTGACGCCGCCGTCGACATGCAGCTCGTCGTAGTCCTTGTCGCCGATCCGCACCTTGATGCGAACCGGGGCGAAGGCGCCCGGCACGGTCGCGGAGGCCAGCAGCACCTGACGGAACAGGGCGATCGCCTCGGGCGTATCGGCTGCTGCGATGCGGCCCATGTCCCACAGCACCGGACGCTGCGCATCGAGATTGGTGGTGCCGACCAGCAGCACCCGGCCCTTGCTGCTCTCGCGCGCGACGTCGCGGAGAAACTCGCGATCGACATACTTCTCGATCAGCCGCGACAGCGGCGTGTTGTCGGCCAGCGCCGAGCCCTGGAGCAGGCCGGGAATGTTGACCGTGAAAATGTCCTTGCGCTCGTAGGCGGTGAATATCTCGCGCAGCTTGTCGTCGTGCTCGCGCCCCAGGAAGACGAACGGCGCGATCAGCGCGCCGGAGCTGACGCCCGTCACCATGTCGAACGACGGCCGGTTCCCGGCCTCGCCCCAGCCGGCCAGAAGCCCGGCGCCGAACGCACCGTTCTCGGCACCACCGGAGATCGCGAGGAAATTCAGCGGACGCGAGATCGGGATTTCGGCCGACGCGCGCGACATCGCGGCCTCGGCAAAGCGCGGCGCCGGCTCATCACCCCAGTAGCGGACGTTGCGGAAGCCGACCGGGTCGGCGCTGACGGCAGCCGCTTCCGGCAGCGCGTTGCGCGGCATGATGGCTGCGCAGGCCGCCAGCAGCAGCGACGCGGCGAACGCGAGCAGGATGCGCGGGACAAGCGCGCGGAACGAGGCGGCAGACTTCATCGCGACGCTTGCTGCTCCACGCTTGCGATCTCCGGCTGCGGCGCGTCGGGCCTGGCCTCGTCGGCGCCCTTGTCAGTCCAGCCCGGCGGCAGGCCCAGACCGGCACCGACAAAGCCCTTCAGGCCGGGGAAGCGTCCGTACTGCTCACATGCGGCATATTTGGGAGCGCCACCCAGCTTGGCCGGCACGCTCGACACCGAAGGCAGCGAGGCCAGCGACGGGACGCCTGAGAACGGCGACTCGCCGGTCGACACCAGCTTGGCGAAGTCGGCGCCGAACTCGGAAGCGAGGTCGTAGGCGTCGCCGTCATTGGCCATCCGCGCATTGGAGACCGAGTTGGCGCCGCGCGCCCACACCATCGCGGCCTTCTGGAAGCCGGCAAAGTCGCGCGCCTCGGCCTCGACGGACAGCGTGCCGAGCCCGACCGGCAGCCGGGGCACCGGCACGGGAACGCCCGGCAGCGCGACGCTCTTGGCGATGGACGCCGCCTGCGAGGCTGCCGATGCGGTCGCGTTGGTCGCCGTGGCATGGGTGACGGTCGCCTTGACCGTCAGATCCGCCTCCTCGCGGGGTCCGACGATCTGGAATCGCTCGCTGAGACGCAGGCACATTTCGCGGCTGATGACGTTGGCCACCAGCTTGCGCTCGTTCTCGTCGAGGGCGATGTCGGGACGCGGCGGAAACGCGGTCGGCTCGATCCGGATCGTCTTGGCCTCGAGCAGCTCCTTCTTGTTGGCCTTGATCTGCGCGCGCGTCACCAGGCCGTTGGCATCGGCGAGGCGATCGTAATTCTTGAGCGAGCCGGCCCGCTCGAGCGGAGCAGTGGCGCAGCCGGCCGTTGCCAGCGCCAGGGAAATCAGGGCCGTCGACTTCAGCGGAGCGAGACGCATCGTAGCGGGGAGACCCATTGATAGATAGCTCACTCTAATTAAGTCTCACAAGCAGCAGCGCTTGTCCAACTAAACTAGATCAAATTCTCTAGATTAGAGCGGCGAGAAATATTATTTTATATTACAAGCAGTTGGCGGAAACGACGAATGTGGCGAGAGTTGGCCCGACGGGACGCGCGATGAGAAAGGTCGATCCGGTCAAGCACGAGCAGAAGCGCCAGGGGATTCTCCAGGCCGCCCTGTCGTGCTTCGTCAGGAACGGATTCCACGGCGCCAGCACCACCGACATCTGCGCTGCGGCGAAGATCAGCCCGGGCCACCTCTATCATTACTTTCCCAGCAAGGAGGCGATGATCCAGGCGCTGGTCGAGCAGAATCTGAGCCACGCTGCATCGCGCCTCCAGGCAATCCTGGCCTCGCCCGACGTGATCGACGCCCTGGTGCAAGAGCTCGAGAGCGCCAGCATTCACCAGCCGCAGGCCCAGGTCCTCAGCGCCGAGGCCTTGGCCGAGGCCTGTCGCAATGCCGACTTTGCCGCCATCGTCCACGCGCATGCGCGCGCGATGCGGGCGCTGCTGGTCGACTTCCTCACCAAGGCACAGGGCCGCGGCGAGGTCGATCCCCGCCTCGATCCCGAGGCGACCGCGAACATCCTGTTCGTGATCGTCGACGGTGCACGTGCGCTGCCGATCCGCAATCCGGCGGTCGATATCAAGCAGAGCAGTGAGCATCTGCGGCTCATGCTGACGCGCTTTCTGCGGCCGCCCACGTTGCCGACGCCGCCGAAAAAGGAAGCTGTGGAGCAGGCGCCCGTCTGAGCCTGCCGATCGGCGTCCCCCCGCGCGATTGACACTCCGCCATGCTCGCGATTGACTGCGCTCATAAGCGGATGACGGCAGCACATATCGGGGAGGACGGTATGACGCGAGCACGACGCGGACGCGCGACAAGGCCTGCCCTGGTCATTCTGCTGTTCGCCGTTGCGGCCGGCAACGTCCTCTTCTCTCGCAGCACCAGCGCCGCAGCGGAGGTGCCCGCGTTCGCGGTCGAGCCGTCCTGGCCGAAGCAGCTCCCCAACAACTGGATCCTCGGCCAGGTCGGCGGCATCACGGTTGATCACCAGGGCCACATCTGGGTCATTCACCGGCCGCGCTCGCTGACCGACGACGAGAAAGGCGCCACGCTCAATCCGCCGCGATCGAAATGCTGCATGCCGGCGCCCCCGGTGCTCGAATTCGATACCGACGGCAATCTCTTGCGCGCCTGGGGCGGCCCGGGCCCGGGCTATGAATGGGTCGGCCGCGAGCATGGCATCGAGGTCGACGAACGCGGCTTCGTCTGGATCGGCGGCAATGCCGACAATGACAACGCCATCCTGAAGTTCACGCTCGATGGCAAGTTCGTCGCTCAGATCGGAACGATGGCGCCGAGCAAGGGCTCCAACGACACCACCCAGCTCGGCAAGCCCGCGGAGACAGCGATCGACAAGGAGGCGAACGAGATCTACGTCGCCGACGGCTACGGCAACCGCCGCGTCATCGTGTTCGATGCCACCACCCTCGCCTACAAGCGGCATTGGGGAGCCTACGGCCATGTCCCTGATGATGCCAAGCAGCCACCGTATGATCCCAAGGCACCGGTCGCCCAGCAGTTCGGCAATCCCGTGCACTGCGTGAAGATCGCCGACGATGGTCTCGTCTATGTCTGCGACCGCATCAACGACCGCATCCAGGTGTTCAGGAAGGACGGGACATTCGTGACCGAATGGTTCTTCGAAAAGAACACGCTCGGCAATGGCGCGGTGTGGGACATCGCGATCTGGCCGGATCCGAAGCAGACCTACCTGCTGTCTGCCGATGGCGAGAACAACGAGATCCGCATCATCAGGCGGGATGACGGCAGCGTGGTTGGCAGCTTCGGCCACAATGGCCGCAATGCCGGCCAATTCCATTGGGTGCACGCGATGGCTGTCGACCGGCAGGGCAACGTTTATACCGCCGAGGTCGACACCGGTAAGCGCATCCAGAAATTCCGGCTGACCTCGGACGCCCTGCGTTAACGCTCAAGCGAAACGCACAAACCTTGCGCGCGTCTCGCGCCTTTTGGCGCATTGCCGCAACTCACAAGACCGGCTATCCAGGGAGACCGACGGCAAAGGGCGCCCAAGAAGCCCCGCCGTGACACGACACCAGGGAGGACTTCGATGACAACGTCTCATACGCGGCGGATGGCCGCGTTGCTTGCTGCCACCACGCTCAGCTTTGCCGGCTCCGCCTTCGCCGACGACAAGGTCGTCAAGATCGGCGTGCTCAACGACATGTCCAGCCTGTATGCCGACATCGGCGGGCCCAACTCGGTCGCAGCCGTCAACATGGCGGTCGAGGATTCAGGCCTGAAGGCCAAGGGCTGGACCATCGAGGTCATCAGCGGCGACCACCAGAACAAGCCCGACGTCGGCGTCAACATCGGCCGGCAGTGGATCGACACCCAGAAGGTCGACGTGATCATGGACACGCCGAACTCCGGCGTGGCGCTGGCCGTCTCCAATCTGGTCAAGGAGAAGAACTCGATCCTCCTGAACTCCGGCGCGGCCACTGCCGACCTCACCGGCAAGGCCTGCAACGCCAACACCATCTCCTTCACCTACGACACCTACATGCTCGCCAATGGCACCGGCAAGGCGCTGACCAAGGCCGGCGGCGACACCTGGTTCTTCCTCACCGCCGACTACGCCTTCGGCCATGCGCTGGAGCGCGACACCTCCGCAGTCGTGACCAGCAGTGGCGGCAAGGTGCTCGGCTCGGTCAAGCATCCGCTCAATACCGCGGACTTCTCGTCCTTCCTGCTGCAGGCGCAATCGTCGAAGGCCAAGGTCATCGGCCTTGCCAACGCCGGCGGCGACACCACCAACTCGATCAAGCAGGCTTCCGAATTCGGCATCGTCCAGGGCGGCCAGAAGCTCGCCGCGCTGTTGTTGTTCGTCAACGACGTGCATGCGCTCGGGCTCAAGGTCGCGCAGGGCCTGACCTTCACCGAGTCGTTCTACTGGGACCTGAACGAGCAGACCCGCACCTGGTCCAACCGCTTCCAGAAGCTGTCACCGAAGGGCACGATGCCGTCGATGACGGTGGCCGGCGTCTACGCCGGCGCGCTGCACTACCTGAAGACGCTCGAGGCACTCGGCGGCAATCCGCATGACGGCGCCAAGGTCGTGGCCAAGATGAAGGAGATTCCGACCGACGATCCGCTGTTCGGCAAGGGCCCGCTGCGCGCCGACGGCCGCCGCCTGATCCCGGCCTATCTGTTCGAGGTCAAGAAGCCCGAAGAGTCCAAATATCCGTGGGACTACTACAAGCTGATCGCCAAGATCGCGCCCGAGGATGCCGCCAAGCCGCTCGAGGCCAGCGAGTGCCCGCTGGTGAAGAAGTAAGCCGATAGCTCCGATGCGGGATGCGGTGGATTAGCATCGCGTCCCGCCAGTGCCGCTGCGCAGACGATACGACATTCGCTGCGCAGAATCACGTCATCGTCAGCGCAGCAGACTCGCGAGGCGGCCGATGCCTTCCTCGATCACGGCTTCCTCGGGCAGCGAATAGGACAGGCGGATCGTGTTGGTGCCGCTGCCGTCGTGGAAGAAGGCTGCCCCGGGAACGAACGCCACCTGGGCCTGATTCACGGCCCGGTCGAGCAAGGCGGCACCGGACACGCCGTCCGGCAGGGTGAGCCAGACGAAGAACCCGCCGTCGGGGCGCGTCCACCTCGCTTCTGACGGCATCTGTGCCTCGAGTGCCCTCAGCATCGCATCGCGCTTGAGCCGATAATGCGCGCGCGCCCGTGCGATCAGCCCGGCATGCCCTCCGTCTTTCACGAGCCTGTGCATCACGATCTGATTGATCGCTGACACGTTGAGGTCGCTCGCCTGCTTGATGAGGACGAGACGGCTGATGATGGCGCGCGATGCACAAACCCAGCCGATGCGCAGGCCCGGCGCGACCGTCTTCGAGAACGTTCCGAGATGGATGACGCGGGAAGCATCGAGCGAGCCGCGGCGACGGACGTCCAACGACTGCAGCGACGGCATCTCGTCGCCGTCGAAACGCAAGGCAGAATAGGCGCTGTCCTCCAACACCGGCACGTCCAGCTCGCCGGCGAGATCCAGGACATCGGCGCGCGCCGGACGCGACAGCGTCTCACCGGTCGGATTGGCAAAGTCCGGCACGACATAGACGAACTTCACGCGCGCCCCCGCAGCTTCTTTCGCGGCTTCGTCCGCGTAGGAGGCCGGGGTGCGGTTGGCAGCGCGTGGACCGATCGAATCGTAACGCGGCTCGTAGGCCGAAAAGGCCTGCAGCGCGCCAAGATAGGTGGGAACGGTGACGAGCGCCGTATCGCCGGGCGTGAGCAGCAGCTTGCCGAGAAAATCGAGCGCCTGTTGCGATCCCGCGGTGACGAGGATGTTGTCTGGCGAGGCCGCTATGCCCTGCGCGGTCATGTATTCGGCGATCCACTGGCGAAGCGGACCGTAGCCCTCGCTGACGGCATATTGCAGAGCAGCGGAAGCCGCGTTGGGCGATGCCAGCGCATCGGCATAGACCTGCGCCGCCGCTGCTACAGGAAACAGCGCGGGATCGGGGATGCCGCCGGCGAACGAAATCATGCCGGGCCGCTCCAGCACCTTGAGCAGCTCGCGGATCTCCGATGCCTTCATGCGATCCGCGCGGCGCGCGTAGACGGGCTTCCAGCTCACCAATATTCCTCCCGTGATCCGGCTATTTATGTCAACACTATTGACCTATTTTGAAGCGTGTGCAATCCCCGTCCCGCGAGAGCGCGAAAGCTGCATCGGTGGGGTCAGGGGATGAGAACCTTCAGGCCGGCGCGCTACTCTAGCTGCTCTTTGCCGAGGACAGCGTCCGCACCGCAATCAGGAGAGCGACGATCAGCAACGCCGACGCCAGCAGGAACGGCGCGCCGGGTAGATGCGCCGGCGCGGCCGCTCCGATGAAATAGGCAAAGGTCAGCGTGAACAGGAAGGGACCTGCGAGCTGGGCCACGCTCTGCACGCTCGACGTCGCGCCCTGTAGCTGGCCCTGCCTGTCCGGTGGGACGAGGCGGGTCATCAAAGCCTGCATGGCCGCGCCCGAGACGCCCCACAGCGCCATCACGGGAATGCCGAGCCAGCTCAACGGCCCGGTCGGCGCAAGGCCAAAGATCAGGAAGCCCACCGTCCCCGCGGACAGGCCGAGCATCAGCGCGCCGCGCTCGCCGAGCAGGCGGACGATCAGCCCCACCGCCCCGCCCTGCACCACCATGGCGCAGATGCCGACCATCGCCAGCGTCAGCCCGACCGTGCGCGTATCCCAGCCATAGCGATAGGTCGCGTAGAGCACGAAGGTCGACGGCAGCACGACATGAGCGAGCTGGGTGATGAAGTTGACGACCGACAGTCCGCCGAGGATGCGATCCGAGCGCAGCAATTGCAGCGCGCCGAGCGGGCTCGCGGCTCGCCATCGGAACGGACTGCGCCGCTTTGACGGCAGCGATTCCGGCAGCACCAGCAGTCCGTACAGCGCGTTGGCGAAGCTGAGCGCGGCTGCAGCCCAGAACGGCAGCCGCGGGTCGATGTCGCCGAGCAGGCCGCCGGTGGCGGGGCCCAGCACGAATCCCGCGCCGAACGCCGCGCCGATGCGCCCGAAGATCGCCGCACGCCGGTCGGGCGGCGTCAGGTCGGAGATGTAGGCGAAAGCCGTCGAGATGCTGGCCGAGGTGACTCCGGAGATCAGGCGCCCCACGAACAGCCACGCGAGCGACGGCGCCAGCGCCATCAGCACGTAGTCCGCGGCCAAGCCGAAGTTCGACAGCAGGATCACCGGCCGCCGGCCGAAGCGGTCGGACAGGCTGCCGAGCACCGGCGAGAACACGAACTGCATCAGCGCCCAGGCGGTGCCGAACAGGCCGAAGATGCGCGCCGCCTGCGCAGTGTCGTTGCCCACGAAGCTCTCGATCAGCTTCGGCAGGATCGGCATGATCAGCCCGAGCGCGAGCATGTCGAGCAGGATGGTGACGAAGATGAAGGCGACGGCGCCGCGGCGTGGGGCCGGCGCATCTTCTGTCGCGACGCTCGGCGGGCTTGCTTCCATGGCCGGACCGCTTCCGCTGACGCAACTGATCAGTTCGGCCGCTTGCGCTTGTGCGCGAACGGGTTGGCCTTCTCGCGCAGGGTGATGCGCACCGGCGTGCCCGGCAGCTCGAAGGTCTCGCGCATCGAGTTGGTGAGATAGCGCAGGTACGATTGCGGGATCGCGTCGGCCCGCGAGCAGAACAGCACGAAACTCGGCGGTCGCGCCTTGGTCTGGGTGATGTAGTTCAGCTTGAGCCGGCGGCCCGACACCGCCGGCGGCGGGTTGTCGGCGATCGCCTGCTCGAACCAGCGGTTCAGCGCCGCGGTCGGCACGCGCCGGTTCCAGATCGCGTAGGCTTCGACGATCGCCTGCATCAGCCGGTCGATGCCCTCGCCCATCAGGCCCGACACCGCCACGATCGGTGCGCCCGCGACCTGCGGCAGCCAGTGGTCGGCATCGCGGCGCAGCATCGAGATCTGGCCTGGGTTGCCGTCCATCAGGTCCCATTTGTTGACGGCGATGACCAGCGCACGCCCCTCGCGCTCGATCAGATCGGCGATGCGCAGATCCTGCTCCTCGAAGCGGTTCTGCGCATCCATCATCAGCACCACCACCTCGGCGAAGCGCACCGCACGCAGCGCATCGGCCACCGACAGCTTCTCCAGCTTCTCCTCGATGCGCGAGCGCCGGCGCAGACCTGCGGTGTCGAAGATGCGGAAGCCGCGGCCCTTCCACTCGATTTCGACCGCGATCGAATCGCGCGTCGTACCGGCCTCGGGACTCGTGAGCAGCCGCTCCTCGCCGAGCAGATGGTTGATCAGGGTCGACTTGCCGGCGTTGGGACGGCCGACGATCGCGACCCGGATCGGCCTGTTGGCGCGCTCCTCGTCGGTCTCCTCGTGCTCGTCCTCCTCATCGTCCGTGGGCGGCACGAGCTTGCTGACGGCGTCATAGAGCTCGCCCATGCCCTCGCCGTGCTCGGCCGAGATCTGGATGGGATCGCCAAGTCCCAACGCATACGACTCCATGGCGCCGAGCTCGCCATGCTTGCCCTCGCTCTTGTTGGCGAGCAACAGCACCGGCTTGTCGGCGCGGCGGGCGAAATCGGCGAAGGCGCGGTCGGCGGGCGTCAGGCCGATGCGGGCATCGATCACGAAGAACAGCGCGTCGGCGAGCGCGATCGCGGTCTCCGTCTGCTCCTGCATGCGCGCGGTCAGCGAGCCCTTCGGCCCCTCGTCGAGGCCGGCGGTGTCGATGATCGTGAAGTTGAGATCGAACAGCTTAGCTTCGCCCTCGCGGCGGTCGCGCGTGACGCCCGGCATGTCGTCGACGAGCGCCAGCTTCTGCCCGACCAGACGGTTGAACAGGGTCGACTTGCCGACATTGGGCCGGCCGATGATGGCGATGGTGAAGGGCATGATGATCCGTGCGCGTGAGCGCGCAGCTTTAGCGCATTCGGCCGCAAAACCGAACGGGCGATCCGCCGATTCGCAGGTGAGATTAACGGCTGAAGGAGCCGCTCGGCATCGGCGCCGGGAAGCCGCCGCCGGATCGCTGGGCCGTCGGCTGCTGCGCCGGGGCAGCATCATCCGGCGGTGGTGCCGTGGTGCGGCGGCGCACGATCTTCTTGGGCTTCGGTGCCGGCGGAACGGCGGCAGCGCCCTCCTCGACCGCGGCAGCCTCGCCATCCTGCGGATCGGCCGTCGTCGGGTTGGTCACGGCCGCCTGCCGCCGGCCCTTTCTGCCCTTGGGCTCCTCCACCGGAGGCGCCGGCGGCGTAGCCGCCTGAGCGCCCGGGTCGGTCATCGGCTGCTGCTGGGCACCCTTGTAGAGTTCCTTCGGCACGCCCTGCTCGAGACCCGGCACGCCCTCCGGGAACACCGGCTTGCGGTCACCCGGCAGCTTCTTCTTGGTGTCCAGGAAGTCGAGCATGTCCGAGGGGTCGAAACTTCCCCCGCTCGCGCAGCCGCCCAGCACGCCGGAAAGCGCAATGAGGACCGTCAGGGCAATGGCACGTTGGGGGCGGCGCATGATCGTCGTTCCAATCAACTCGGTTTCGCCGTCGCGAGGTCCGCGATCAGCTCTTGGCGACTGCAGGCAACAGCGCCTGCAGCGCTTCGGCGCGCGAGCGCAGGCCCGGCGGGGTCTCACCATCCAGCGCAATCATGTCGAGCCATTGACGGGCCGCCGCGGCATCATTGGCCTTCCACGCCGACAGCGCCAGCAATTCGCGGGCGGCGTGGCGGAACGGCGCGCCAGGCGCCGTTTCGCCTTCGAGGCGCTGCTTGAGGTCGGCGTAAGGCGCCGTATCGGCCAGCAGGCCGGCCGCGCGCAGCCGCGCCATCGACTGCTGCTCGGCCCCGATGCTGCGGTCGGCGGCGAGTTCGTCATAGAGCTTCACGGCAGCCGCCTTGTCGCGCATCGCGGCCTCGGCGGCCTGGTGGAAGCGGGCCAGCATGCGGTATCCCGATGGGGCCGTGGCCGCGACATCCGCAAAGGCCTTCTCCGCCTCGGCATGCTTGTTCTGCTCGGAGAGTTCGAGGGCCTTGTTGAAGGCCGAGCCCGCTTCGGCCGCCTTCTGACCCTCGAGATACTGGTAGCCGCGCCAGCCGCCGACGCCGGCGATGATCAGCACGGCAATGGCGATGATCAAGATCGAGTAGCGGTCCCACAGCTTCTTGAGCTGTTCCCGACGGACCTCCTCGTCTACTTCATCAATGAATTCAGACACCTAAGGACATCCCGTCAGGTTCGCTGCGAGCGCGCGCGCATGGGTTTGAAGTGCCGCGCGAGCGGCCCGTTGCCCGCGCGCCGGCGCCGATACCGCATCGGCATGGCGGTGGCAAGGCGAGTCCAGCCGAATCAAGGCGTTACTCCCCGGTTCTGCCACAAGGTCCGAACGCGGCTATCACGCCGTCAAGGCTTCGCGCAACTGCCGTTTCATCACCTTGCCGTTGGCGTTGCGCGGCAAAGGGTCCGCGGTCACGGTCAGGGTTTCCGGGACCTTGTAATCCGAGACCCGCTCGGCGCACCAGCTGCGCAGCGCTTCGGCGCTCATCGGCTCGCGGGTCACGACCACCGCGTGCACCCGCTCGCCGAGCACCGGACATGGCCGGGCGATGATCGCGCTCTCGACCACCGCCGGGTGGCTCGCCAGCACCGATTCGACCTCGGCCGAGTAGATCTTCAACCCACCGCGGTTGATCATGTCCTTCTGCCGGTCGAACACCCGGACGAAATTGTCGGCATCGATCGAGCCGAGGTCGCCCGAGTGCCAATAGCCGGCAGTGAAGCTCTCGGCGGTGGCCCTGGGATTGTTCCAGTAACCCTTGATGACCTGGCCGCCGCCGATCCAGATCTCGCCGATCTCGCCACGTGGCAGCTCTCGCCCCTGCCCGTCCATCACCAGGATGCTGGCGCCCGGACACGGCAGCCCGACGCTGTCGATCTGACGGGCGGTGAGATCAGGCGGCATCAGGGTCGCCGGCGAGGTAGTCTCGGTCGAGCCATAGGCGTTGACCAGCCGCAGGCCGGGGACCTTGGCTGCGAGCTTCTCGATGGTCGCGACCGGCATCGGCGCGCCGCCGAAGCCGCCGATGCGCCACGACGACAGGTCATGACTGTCGAAGTCGCGCTGCAGCAGGCAGAGATTGTACATCGCCGGGACCATGACCGTGTAGGTCACGCGCTCGCGCGCCGCGAGCTTCAGATACTCGCCGGCCTTGAACTCCGGCATGATGATCAAGGTGCCGGCGCAGCGCGCCATGCTGGTGATGTTGGCGACGACACCGGTGACATGGCCGAGCGGCACGGCGGCGATCGAGCGGTCGGCGGGCGTCAGCCCCAGGCACGCCTCGTAGATCATCGAGGAGTGCACGATGTTGCAATGGGCGAGCATCGCGCCTTTCGGCCGGCCAGTGGTGCCGGAGGTGTAGAGGATCATCGCAGTGTCATCTTCAGTCACCTCGACGTGATTTTCGTGCGCGGCATGATCGGCCAGCGCTGCAAAATCCGACCGCGCCGGACGATCGTCGACGGCAATGCGCCCCGCCAGCTCCGGCGTTTCCGCAGCGGCCGGCAACCGGTCCGCCAACGCCGCCTCGTGCAGCAGCAGCCGGGCGCCGCAATCGTTCAGCACATAGGCGATTTCCGGGGTCTGCTGCCGGGTCGACAGCAGCACCGTGATCAGCCCGAGCTTGGCCGCAGCAAAAAGCGTGAGCACGAATTCCATGCGATTGCCGAGCAGCACCGCGAGCCGGTCGCCCTTCTGCAATCCCCTCGCCTGCAGCCCGCCGGCGATCCGCGCGGCGGTCTCGCCGACCTCGTGCCACGACAGCCGCACGGCCCCGCAGACCAGCGCCTCGCCGTCGCCGTTGCGCTCCACCGCTTCTTCGACCATGGCCCAGATGTTCGCGGGCCGCTCCGTGAACAACGGAACCACGCGATCGCCGAAACGGGCTTCGCGCCGCATCGGCGGCGTTACATAGGTCGACCAGTCCATGGAGTTTCCCCGAGCTTGGCTTCTTGTCGTTGTTCGCCGCGATGCGGACCAGCCTGAAACATAACCAAGGGATGACGCGCTTGGCTATCTCCGCCAGCGCCGGAGATTCATCCCGTGACGCCGCGCGCACCACGGCGCCAACGGGACGACCAAGCGAGAGGCGCCCATCAGGTCTTTGACCTCATTCCGTAGACATGTTCCGCCGCCGGAAACGCACGGGTACGCACGTCGGCCGCGTAGCGTTCGATCGCCTCGTCGATCGCCGGACCGAGATTGCCGTAGCGGCGGACGAATTTCGGCGCCCGCGGCGACAGGCCGAGCATGTCCTCCAAAACCAGCACCTGGCCGTCGCAGGCGACGCTGGCGCCGATGCCGATGGTGGGGATCGCGATCTGCTGCGTGATCTTGCGCGCCAGCGGCTCGGCCACGGCCTCGATCACCACCGAGAACGCGCCGGCTTGTGCGATCGCCGCAGCGTCGTTCTCGATCGCAGCCCAATCCGCCTCATCGCGGCCCTGGGCACGGAACGAGCCGAGCGTATTGATCGATTGCGGCGTCAGGCCGATATGGCCCATCACCGGAATGCCGCGCTCGCTGAGGAAGGCCACCGTCTCGGCCATCCGCGCGCCGCCCTCGAGCTTGACCGCGCCGCATTGCGTCTCCTTCAGGATCCGCACCGCTGCATGAAATGCCTGCTCCTTCGTGGCCTCGTAGGAGCCGAACGGCATGTCGACCACCACCAGCGCCTGGCGCGAGCCGCGCATCACGGCGCAGCCCTGCAGGATCATCATTTCCAGGGTCACCGGCACGGTGGTCTCGAAACCGTGCATCACATTCCCGAGGGAATCGCCGACCAGGATCACATCGCAATGGCGATCCACCAGCGCCGCGGTATGGGCGTGGTAGGACGTCAGCATCACGATCGGCTCGCCGCCCTTGCGGGCGCGGATCTCGGGAGCCGTCTTGCGGCGGACGGTCGACTGCACCGACATCGCTAACCTCCGATGACAGGAATGCCGAGCACGACAGGATGGAACGCGAAGGCCAGCGCGGCATAGACGATGATGCCGACCACCACCGCGATGACGTCGTTGCCGATGCCGCCGACCGGAATCGGCGGTCCGCCGGCATCAGCGCGGCGCTTCAGCGAGATGCGGTCGAACACGGCCCAGGCCAGGATCGAGCCGAACAGGATGATGCCGCCGAGGTCGCCATTGCTGAGCAGGTGGCCGAACGCCCACAGCTTCACGCCCGCCAGCATCGGGTGCTTCAGCACGGTGTAGATGCGGCCGCGGATATAGGCGGCGACGATCATGATCATCGCCGGCAGCATCAGGGCGAGATTGATGTGCTTGAGCGCCTTCGGCGGCGTCCACACCTGGATCCAGCCGCCGCCATGGCGGTACTCGGCAAAGCCCCAGACAATCAGGGCGAGGCCGGCGAGCGCCACGACGGTGTAGACGAGCTTGTAGGTGCTCTCACCCAGCCGCGCGATGACCTGCGCGCGCGCCCCGCGCCGGGTCGTGAACACATGGGCGCCGAGAAACAGCACCAGCCCCACCACCATCACCAGAAGTCCCACGGCGTCCCCCTTTGCTTGCACGCGACTTGTGCGTGGGCATCGGTATCATTTCCGGGGGCGGCCTCGCAACGTGGCGCGGAGACCGTCTGCAAGCCGCACGCTGCCGATTCGCCATCACACATCGTCATTCCGGGGCGACGCGTCAGCGTCGAACCCGGAACCCCGAGATTGGTTTGCGTTCTTCGCAACCATATCGAGATTCCCCGCTGCGCAATCGCCCAGCTGAGGTTCGCACGCGTTGCGTCCGTCCCGAATGATCGGTGGGTGGGGTTCGCGCCGTGCGAGACGGCGCGGCGGGACGCTATTGCCGCTCCGACGTGTTCTTCAAATCCCGGTTGTCGACATAGCGGATCGCGATCGGCCGCCCCGCCAGCGCGCCGCCGAGGCCTTTTGTGAACTTCAGCGGCAGGCAGCCGTCGAGCGAGGCATTGATCGCCTTCAGATAGGTCGCGCGCGCGTCGGCCGGCGCGCCTGAGGTCACGAAGGTCACGCGCGGCGGTGAGATCATCTCGCCGGTCCGCTTGAAGCTGAAGCGCACCGTCACCTGCATCCCCGCGCGGGCGCTGTCCTCCGGCGGCGGCGTCCAGCACGCGCGCAGCGCTGCGAACAGATCGCCGATCGTGTCGAGATCGTGATCCGGCTTCTGATATTTGGCTTCCTGATCCTTGGCGGGCCGGCTCTCGATCGTGAGTTGCAGGTTCTGGCCATAGGGATAGTTCATCTCGGGAATACAGGGCCACGGCCCGAAGACGCTGCAGAACGACGGCGTGCACGGCTGCTCGTCGAGCACGCTGCACGGCGTGTGCGCGAACGGCACCGGATTGATCTGCTGGCGGCGCGCGTCGGCGGCGGCCGGAGCGGCCACCATCAGCAGGAGGAGCACGACGACACGGAGCATGGGACTCTCGGAGTGGGATGAAATCCAAGTTGGATCCCGATCGCAGAACTCGCAAGCTCAATCCCGTTCACGTCTGCGCGTTCCCGCATCGCGAACGGCCCTCGACCGTAACAGCGGAACTCGGCTAGAACACGGCAGGATGCGACAACAAACGGACGCGACGATGAGCCACAGCGAGACCGTGATCAACGTCATCAACCCGAACATGACGGTGACGATGACCGAGTTGATCGCCAAAGCGGCCCAGGCCAGCGCAAGCCCGTCGACGCGGATCGTCGGCCGCACCGCGCGGTTCGGCGCCGCCTCGATCGAAGGCCATTACGACGAGGCGATTGCCGCGGTCGGCATGCTCAAGGAGGTCGAGGCCGGAGACGCAGAAGGTTGCCACGCCCATGTAATCGCCTGCTTCGGTGATCCCGGCCTGCTTGCCGCGCGCGAATTATCGGCTGTGCCGGTGCTCGGCATCGCTGAAGCGGCGATGCATGCGGCGAGCTTCGTCGCCACCCATTTCAGCATCGTGACCACGCTGTCGCGCACCAAGGTGATCGCCGAGCACCTCGTGCGCAATTACGGCATGGAGCAGCATTGCCGCAGGGTGCGCGCGGTCGACGTTGCCGTGCTCGATCTCGACAAGCCCGAGGCCAATGTCCGCGGCACGCTGCTCGGCGAATGCCGGGCGGCGCTGCGCGAGGACGGTATCGGCGCCATCGTGCTCGGCTGCGCCGGCATGGCCGATCTCGCGCACGACCTCTCCACCGAGCTCGGCATTCCCGTGATCGACGGCGTCGCCGCCGCGGTGCGCTTTGCCGAGGCGCTGGTCGGGCTCGGGCTGAAGACCTCGAAGCACGGCGATCTCGCCTTCCCACTGCCGAAGGTGCGGACGACGCTCTGAAGCCGGTCGACTACCTGATCGGGTAGTTTCGAAACCGCTTCGGAGACGCCAAATTGGGACCAGACCCATTCTGGAGCGTCCCATGTCCGATCCGTCCGCCCTCGTCTCGCTATCGTCGGCATTGACGACCGCCGTCGCGCAAGCCGCGCCTGTGGTCCTCACCGTCTCCTCGCACCGCAGCCGCGCCACGGGCTTCGTCTGGAAGCCGGGCCTTGTCGTCACCGCCGACGAGGCGCTGGCGGACGAAGGCGAAATCGTGCTCGTCTTTGCCGATGGCACGCAAAGGCCGGCCACGGTGGCGGGCCGCGACCACACCACCGACATCGCCCTGCTCCGCTTCGATGGCGGCACTGCGGGACCGGCCCAACTCTCCGGCGAGATGCCCGCGCTCGGCTCGCTCGCGGTCATCGCCGCTGCCGAGCACGGCACGCCAACGGCCGCGCTCGCGATGGTGTCGAAATCCGCCGGTCCCTGGCGCAGCCTGCGCGGCGGCGACATCGATGCGCGCATCGAGCTCGACACCAGGCTGCGGCACAGCGCCGAAGGCGGCCTGGTGCTCAACGCCGACGGTCATGCGATCGGCATGGCGGTGCGGGGCCCGCGCCGCACGCTCGTCATTCCCGCGGCCACGATCGAACGGGTCGCCAGCAAGCTCGAGACGCATGGTCGCATCGCTCGCGGCTATCTCGGCGCCGGCCTGCAGCCGGTCCGGCTCGATGACGGACTCGGTGCGATGATCATGAGCCTCGACAAGAGCGGCCCGGCCGCGGCCGCCGGCCTGCGCCAGGGTGACGTCATCACCGCTCTCAACAAGGAGCCGTTCAGGGGCATGCGCGCGATGATGCGCGAACTCGGTCCGGACAGCGTCGGCGCCGTCGTCGAGGTCGCAGCGCTGCGTGCCGGCGAGCCGGTGCAGTTCGCCCTGACCATCGGCGAGAGGCCGGCGTGAGCGAGGAGGCGCGCGCGCCGATCAGGATCGCGATCGCGGTCGACGATGCCGAACTGGCCGACCGGCTGGCGGCGCTGCTCGGCGATGTCACGGGCCTGACGCTGGTCGCGCCCGGCGAGAGCGCCGACGTCGCCGTCGCGCCGTTGCGTGGCAGTGATGAGGCTCGCAGCGGCGACGACAGGATCGACGGCCAGGCGATCGATGATTTTCAGCTCACCGCGCGCGAGCGCGACGTGCTGGTGCTGATGGCCGAGGGCTGCTCCAACAAGGAGATCGCGCGCAGCCTCGGCATCTCCGTGCACACCGCCAAATTCCACGTCGGCTCGCTGCTCGACAAGCTCGACGCCACCGGCCGCACCGATGCGGTCGCGCATGCGGCAAGGCGGGGGATCATCGAGCTGTGAGACCGCAGGCCGGCGCGGCGCGCTTCACGACCTCGCGGCGAGCTACTTCCGCAAGCCGCTCATCACGCGCGGCAGCAGCGATGCGGCCAGCATGCGATAGCCCTCGGGGGTCAGATGCACACCGTCGACCTGATGCGGCAGGCCACGGAACATGCCGTTCTCGACCATCACGACCTTGATGCGGCGCTGCGCGGCCTTGGCCATGATGGCGCTGATGCTGCCGGCGCGCTGGTCGCCGGCACCTTTGCGGGCGTCGTTGCCGCCGGGCTGCAGCACCAGCACGCGGGTTGATCCATCGACCGCGCTGTCGAAGCGGGACAGCATCCCGACGGTCGTATCACCGTTGATGCCGGCGTTGGCGACGCTCACCCGAACGCCCTTGCCGTGGAGCATGGCCTCGAGCTGGGCCGGAAAGTCCTCGCCGCGATTGACGCCCTTGCCGTAGGTGTTGCTGGCGCCGAGCGCGACGACCTCGGCCGCATCAGCCGTTGCGATCGTCGCCGACGCAAGTCCACACACAGCGAACAGTGCAATCATCTGTCGCCGCACAAGACGGCCAATCGATCCCGCCGGCATGTCCATCTCCCTCGCCTGTTGATGAGAGGAAGACTAGCGCGCCGATCACCCGACGCAAAGTACGCGGCGCCACGGATATCATCCCACAGCGGGAGCGAGGCTCACGATGAGGCAGAGCATGTCTTTCCGCTCGTCATTCCGGGGCGCCCGCAGGGCAAGCCCGGAAGCCATCGGGCTTTAGAACGAGAGGGAAAATGGATTTCTGGGCTCATCGCTGCGCGTTGCCCGGGAATGACGAGACAGCGATGCTTACGCCTTCTTCTTCACGTCCTTGACGTTGGAGAACACGATGCCTTCGGCGCGCTCCTTGGTGTAGCCGAGATAGAACTCGTTCTTGGCCAGGAACACCGGATCGCCGTCGACGTCGTCGGCGACGCCGGAATTGTTGGCGGCGATGAACGCCTCGAGCTTCTTCTTGTCGTCGGAGGAGATCCAGCGCGCCAGCGAGAACTCGGAGATTTCGAATTCGACGGGCAGCGAATACTCGGCATCGAGCCGCGCCTTGAGCACGTCGAGCTGCAGCGGGCCGACCACGCCGACCAGCGCCGGCGCACCGTCGCGCGGGCGGAACACCTGCACGACGCCCTCCTCCGACATCTGCTGCAAGGCTTCCTTGAGCTTCTTGGCCTTCATCGCATCGGTGAGACGGACGCGGCGGACGATTTCCGGGGCGAAGCTCGGCACGCCGACGAAGGTGAGGTCCTCGCCCTCGGTCAGCGTGTCGCCGATGCGAAGCGAGCCGTGGTTGGGAATGCCGACGACGTCGCCCGCAAAGGCTTCGTCCGCGACCGAGCGGTCCTGGGCGAAGAAGAATTGCGGACTCGACAGCGGCATGGTCTTGCCCGTGCGCACCAGCTTCGCCTTCATGCCGCGATTGAGCTTGCCCGAGCACAGCCGCGCGAACGCGATGCGGTCGCGGTGGTTGGGGTCCATGTTCGCCTGGATCTTGAACACGAAGGCGCTCATGCGCGGCTCGGCGGCGTCGACCTTGCGCAAGTTGGACTCCTGCGCGCGCGGCGACGGCGCGTAACGGCCGAGGCCTTCCAGCAGGTCGCCGACGCCGAAATTGCGCAAGGCGCTGCCGAAATAGACCGGCGTCAGGTGGCCCTCGCGAAATGCCTCGAGGTCGAACGGCTTGCAGGCTTCCTTGACCAGCTCGAGCTCGTCGGTGATCTGGCTCATGTCGAGATTGGCGTTGAACTTGCCGAGCTCCGAAATCGCGATCTGCTGCGCGGCGCCGGTCTTGGCACCGCCGCCTTCGAGCAGGCGCACGCCGCCGTCGCGGATGTCATAGGTGCCGATGAAGTCGCGGCCGCGGCCCACGGGCCAGGTCATCGGCGTGGTGTCGAGCGCCAGCGTCTTCTCGATCTCGTCCAGCAGATCGAAGGTGTCGCGGCTCTCGCGGTCCATCTTGTTGATGAAGGTGATGATCGGGATGTCGCGCAGGCGGCAGACCTCGAACAGTTTTCGCGTGCGCGCCTCGATGCCCTTGGCGGCGTCGATCACCATCACCGCGGAGTCGACCGCGGTCAGCGTGCGGTAGGTGTCCTCGGAAAAATCCTCGTGGCCCGGCGTGTCCAGGAGGTTGAAGACCAGCCCCTCGAACTCGAAGGTCATGACCGAGGTGACGACGGAGATGCCGCGCTCGCGCTCGATCTTCATCCAGTCCGAGCGGGTGTTGCGGCGCTCGCCCTTGGCCTTGACCTGGCCGGCGAGGTTGATGGCGCCGCCGAACAGCAGCAGCTTCTCGGTCAAGGTGGTCTTGCCGGCGTCCGGATGCGAGATGATGGCAAAGGTGCGCCGGCGCGCCACCTCGTCGGACAAGGCGGTGCGGACAGGCTGTTCGGTCGTGACGGCGGTATCGGACATGAGGCGGCAAGCGTCGTTTCAGGCCAGAGAGCGGGCGATTTACGGGAAAGGCGCGGGATCTCGGCCGCCGCGCGCCTTCCATATAGGCGTTTTGCACCGCAACTCCAACCGGCGAGTTGAGCCCGGCCGGGCCGATCCGGATCAGTGCCGGAGCACCGACACCAGCCAAAACGTCAGCGCCGCGACGATCGCCGAGGCCGGAATCGTGAAGACCCAGGCATAGACGATCGATCCGGCCACGTTCCAGCGCACCGCGGAGGCACGGCGGGCGGCGCCGACGCCGACGATGGCCCCGGTGATGGTGTGGGTGGTCGAGACGGGCACGCCGAGGAAGGTCGCCAGGAACAGCGTGATCGCGCCGCCGGTCTCGGCGCAGAAACCCTGCATCGGGTTCAGCTTGGTGATGCGCAGGCCCATGGTGCGGACGATGCGCCAGCCGCCCATCAGGGTGCCCAGCGCCATCGCCGCCTGGCACGACAGCACGACCCAGAACGGCACCGTGAACTCGTTGCCGAGATGGCCCTGCGAATACAGCAGCACGGCGATGATGCCCATCGTCTTCTGCGCGTCGTTGCCGCCATGGCCGAGCGAATACAGCGAGGCTGAGGCGAATTGCAGGATGCGGAAGGCGCGGTCGACCGCGAACGGCGTCGAGCGCACCGAGGCCCAGGACACGATCGCGACCAGGACCATCGCCAGCACCAGCCCGACCAGCGGCGACAGCACGATCGCGAGCACGGTCTTCGACAGGCCGCTCCAGACGGCGGCCGAGATGCCGGCCTTGGCGACCCCTGCCCCGACCAGGCCGCCGATCAGCGCGTGTGAGCTCGACGAGGGAATGCCGGCCGCCCAGGTGACGAGGTTCCAGACGATGGCGCCGACCAGGGCCGCGAAGATCACCTGGGCGTCGACGATGGCGGGATCGATGATCCCTGTACCGATGGTCTGCGCGACGTGGAGGCCGAACACCGCGAACGCGACGAAATTAAAGAATGCGGCCCAGAACACCGCATATTGCGGCCGGAGCACGCGGGTCGAAACGATGGTCGCGATCGAGTTGGCGGCGTCGTGCAGGCCGTTCAGGAAATCGAAGGCGAGCGCAACGGCGATGAGGCCGACCAGGATCGGAAGGCCGAGTTGAGCGTCCACGGCGCGGCCCTACCCTAGACCTGTTCGATCATGATCGAATTGATCTCGTTGGCGACGTCGTCGAAGCGGTCGGCGACCTTCTCCAGATGGTCGTAGATCTCGGCGCCGACGATGAAGTCCATGGTATTGGCCTTGCGGTGCTTGAGGAACAGCTCCTTCAGCCCGATGTCGTGGAGGTCGTCGACCCGGCCCTCGAGCTTGGTCATCTCCTCGGTGATCGCGGTGATCATCGGCACGTTCTGGCCGATCGCCTGCAGCAACGGCAGCGCGCGGCCGATCAGATTGGCGCAATCGACCAGCAAGGTGCCCATCTCGCGCATGGTCGGCTCGAACTCTTTGACCTCGAACAGCACCACGGCCTTGGCGGTCTGCTGCATCTGGTCGATGGCATCGTCCATCGAGGTGATCAGGTTCTTGATGTCGCCGCGGTCGAACGGGGTGATGAAGGTGCGGCGGACCGCGGTCAGCACTTCGCGGGTGATGTTGTCGGCCTCGTTCTCGAACTGGCTGACGCGCTGGCAGTGGGCGAGGATGTCGTCACCGCCCTGCAGCATGTCCTGCAGCGCATGGGCGCCCTGAATCACCACCTTGTTGTGGCGGGCGAACAAATCGAAAAACCGCTCCTCCCGCGGGAGGACGGCGCGAAACCAGTGCAGCATGGGACGAGATCCATCCATTCCGAAACGGGCCAGGGCCGGCCCGTCACAGAACTGTCATACTCCGGATCGCGCACCAGCAGAAGCGGTGGCCGGTTCATCCACCGCTTTCTGCCCTTTCGACGATCTCTTTTCAGATCAACGGCTTAAAGGGATCGTTTGAACAGATGGGCGATTTCGCCGACCACGCCGCGGCGGAAGGTGAGCACGCAGGCGACGAAGATCACGCCCTGGATCACCGTCACCCACTGGCCGAAGCCGGACAGATATTGCTGCATGCCGACGATCACGAACGCGCCGACGACGGGGCCGAACACGGTGCCGAGCCCTCCGACCAGGGTCATGAGCACGATCTGCCCCGACATCGCCACCTCGACGTCGGTCAGCGAGGCGTTCTGGGCGACGAACACCTTCAACGCGCCAGCCAAGCCGGCCAGCGTCCCGGACAGAATGAAGGCGAGCAGCTTGTAATGGTCGGTCTTGTAACCCAGCGAGATCGCCCGCTGCTCGTTCTCACGGATCGATTTCAGCACTTCGCCGAACGGCGAGTTGATGGTGCGGAAGATCAGCAGGAAACCGGCGAGGAAGCCGACCAGCACGACGTAATAGAGCACCGTCGGCCTGGACAGGTCGAGGATGCCGAACATCCGCCCCTGGGGAATGCCCTGGATGCCGTCCTCGCCATGGGTGAACGGCGCCTGCAGATAGATGAAATACAGCAGCTGCGACAGCGCCAGCGTGATCATCGCGAAATAGATGCCCTGGCGGCGGATCGAGATGTAGCCGGTGATCACCGACAGGACGAACGATCCGGCGACGCCTGTGAGGATGCCGAGCTCGGGCGGCAGCCCCCACACCTTCAGCGCGTGGGCGCTGCAGTAGCCGGCCGTTCCCAGGAACATCGCGTGGCCGAACGACAGCAGGCCGCCATAGCCGATCAAGAGGTTGAAGGCGCAGGCGAGCAGCGCGAAGCACAGCGCCTGCATGACGAAGAACGGGTACAGCCCGGTCCACGGTACGATCGCCAGCAGCGCCGCCATGATGACGAACACGATCATCTCGTCGCGCATCGCGCGCGGGGTGATCGGCAGGGTCGTGTCGGTGATGGATGTCATGTCAGGCCGCCCGTCCGGTCAGACCCGTCGGCTTCACCAGCAGCACCAGGACCATCAGAACGAAGACCACGGTGTTGGAAGCCTCGGGATAGAAATATTTGGTCAGTCCCTCGATCACACCGAGCAGGAAGCCGGTGATGATCGAGCCCATGATCGAGCCCATGCCGCCGATCACGACCACCGCGAACACCACGATGATGATGTGCTCGCCCATCAGGGGCCGCACCTGGTTGATCGGCGCCGACAGCACGCCGGCGAGGGCCGCGAGCCCGACGCCGAGGCCGTAGGTCAGCGTGATCATGCGCGGCACGTTGATGCCGAACGCCCGCACCAATGTCGGATTCTCGGTGGCGGCGCGCAGGTAGGCGCCGAGCCGGGTGCGCTCGATCAGGAACCAGGTCGCCAGACAGACGACCAGGGAGAATATGACGACCCAGCCGCGATAGACCGGCAGATACATGAAGCCGAGATTCATGCCGCCACGGAGCTGATCCGGGATCGCATAAGGCAGGCCGGACGAGCCGAAGAAGTTCTGGAACACGCCCTGGATGATCAGCGCCAGTCCGAACGTCAGAAGCAGTCCGTAGAGATGGTCGAGCCCGGCGATCCATTGCAGCATGGTGCGCTCGAGGATCATGCCGAAGACGCCGACGATGATCGGCGCCAGCAGCAGCGCCCACCAGTAATTGATGCCGCCGAGGTTGAGCAGGAAATAGGCGCAGAACGCGCCCATCATGTAGAGCGCGCCATGGGCGAAATTGATGATGTTGAGCATGCCGAAGATGACGGCAAGCCCGAGACTGAGCAGCGCGTAGAACGAGCCGTTGATCAGTCCGACCAGGAGCTGTGCGTAGAGGGCCTGCATCGTCTTGTTCTGTTTTCTCTCGGCGTTTCCCAGAAGATGGCGGCCCCGGCGACGTCAGCCGCCGGAGCCACAGCGGTTCATTTCTTCAACAAGGCGCACGCGCTCTTGTCGAGCGGCGTGAAGGCCTGGTCGCCCGGCACCGAGCCGACCAGCTTGTAGAGATCCCACGGGCCCTTGGACTCCGAGGGCTTCTTGACCTCGAACAGATAGGCGGTGTGGATGGTGCGGCCGTTGGGCTGGATCTCGCCCTTGCCGAACAGCGTATCCTCGGTCGGGATCGACTTCATCTTGTCGACGATCTTGGTGCCGTCGTGCGGGTTCTCGCCCAGCGCGTCCAGCGCCTTGAAGTAATGCGCGAGACCGGCATAGACGCCGGCCTGGACCATGGTCGGCGGCGCGCCGTTCTTCATCCGCTTGGCGAACCGCTCGGAGAAGGCGCGGGTCTGGTCGTTCATGTCCCAGTAGAAAGTCTCGGTGAAGTTGAGGCCCTGCGCGATGTCGAGCCCGATCGACTTGACGTCGGTCAGGAACAGCAACAGCGCGGCAAGCTTCTGGCCGCCCTTATTGATGCCGAACTCGGCCGCCTGCTTGATCGTATTGGTGGTATCGCCGCCGGCATTGGCGAGGCCGATGACCTTGGCGTTCGACGACTGGGCCTGCAGCAGGAAGGACGAGAAGTCGGAGGTGTTGAGCGGATGCTTGACGCCGCCGATCACCTTGCCGCCATTGGCGGTGACGACCGCCGTGGTATCGCGCTCCAGCGCGGCGCCGAAGGCGTAGTCGGCCGTCAGGAAGAACCAGGTCGAGCCGCCCGCCTTGACCAGCGCCTGGCCGGTGGTGTGCGCCAGCATGTAGGTGTCGTAGGTCCAGTGCACCGTGTTCGGCGAGCACTGCGCATTGGTGAGATCCGAGGTCGCAGCGCCCGAGTTGATGTAGACGCCGTTCTTCTCCTTGACGACGTTGTTGACGGCCAGCGCGACGCCGGAATTCGGCACGTCGACGATGACGTCGACCTTCTCGACATCGAACCACTGCCGCGCGATCGCGGTGCCGATATCCGGCTTGTTCTGGTGATCGCCGGAGATCACGTCGATCTTCCAACCCTTGGCGGCGAGGCCGGAATCCTCGATCGCCATCTGCGCGGCGAGCGTCGAGCCGGGGCCGCCGAGATCGGCATAAAGACCCGACTGATCGGACAGCGCGCCGATCTTGACGGTCTTGTCGCCGGCAGAAGCGACGCTGCCAGCGGCGAGAGTGAGTGCCGTTCCCAGCAGCAATGACGCGATGAATTTGCTCTTCATTTCCAACTTCCAGAACCTTCCAAGAAGACTGCCAAGAAAACCGTAGAGAAAACCGCGGGAGGAAACTGCCAAGTCAACGTCAACGTCGCCGATCAGACGCCGAGATAAGTATGCAGCTTATCCATGTTGGCCGACAGATCGGCATTGGCGAAACCGTCGATGACCTTGCCGTGCTCGACCACGTAGTAGCGGTCGGCGACCGTCGAGGCGAAACGGAAGTTCTGCTCGACCAGGAGGATCGTGAAGCCTTCCTTCTTCAGCCGCGCGATGGTGTGGCCGATCTGCTGGATGATGACTGGCGCGAGACCCTCGGTCGGCTCGTCCAGCATCAGGAAGCTGGCGCCGGTGCGCAGAATGCGCGCGATCGCCAGCATCTGCTGCTCGCCGCCCGACAGCTTGGTGCCCTGGCTCTTCAGCCGCTCCCTCAGGTTCGGGAACAGCTCGAAGATCTGGTCGAGCGTGAGCCCGCCCGGCCGCACCACCGGCGGCAGCAGCAGGTTCTCGCGCACGTCGAGGCTGGCGAAGATGCCGCGCTCCTCCGGACACAGCGCGATGCCGAGCCGCGCGATCTTGTCGGAGGTCATGCGGATCAGCTCGCGCCCGTTGAACTGGACCGAGCCGGTGCGCTTGCCGATGATTCCCATGATCGACTTCAGGGTCGTGGTCTTGCCGGCACCGTTGCGCCCGAGCAGGGTGACGACCTCGCCGGCATTCACGTTGAAGTTCATGCCGTGGAGAATGTGGGATTCGCCGTACCAGCTCTCGAGATTCTTGACATCGAGAATGGTGCTGGTCACAGCGTCAGCGGTGGGCGTCTTGGCCGTCATCACCTCAGGCATGTCCGGCCCCCAGATAGGCTTCCTTGACGCGCTCGTCCTTGGCGAGCTCCGAATACGGCCCTTCCGTCAGCACCTGGCCGCGCGTCAGCACGGTGATGGTGTCGGAGAGGTTGGCGACGACGCTGAGATTATGCTCGACCATCAGGATCGTGTATTTGGCGGAGATGCGCTTGATCAGCGCGGCGATCTTGTCGATGTCCTCGTGGCCCATGCCGGCCATCGGCTCGTCCAGCAGCATCATCTCCGGATCGAGCGCCAGCGTGGTCGCGATCTCCAACGCACGCTTGCGCCCATACGGCATCTCGACCGCCGGAATGTTGGCGAATTCGCTCAAGCCCACGTCGTTGAGAAGCTCAAGCGCCCGATTGTTGAAGCGGTTCAGAACGCTCTTGGAGCGCCAGAAATCGAACGACGAGCCATGCTGGCGCTGCAGGGCGACGCGGACGTTCTCCAGCGCGGTCATATGCGGAAACACCGCCGAGATCTGGAACGAGCGGACCAGGCCAAGACGCGCCACGTCGGCCGGCGCCGTCGCCGTAATATCCTGACCCTTATAGAGAATCTTGCCGGCCGACGGCCGCAGGAACTTGGTCAGAAGGTTGAAGCACGTCGTCTTGCCGGCTCCGTTCGGGCCAATCAGCGCATGAATGGTGCCCCGGCGGATCTTGAGCGAAACATCGCGAACGGCAAAAAATCCCGCGAATTCCTTCGTCAATCCGTGGGTCTCGAGAATGAACTCGTCAGCCAAAGATTCCCCCCAAGCCGGCGCCTTCAGCGCCTGGCCCTCGCTTCTTCCTGTACGGCGGCTCTGCCGGACGACTGGACGATTCCTCGCCGCCACCCGCGACCGCTTCGCGCCGGAATATGCCGTCAATCGAGGGAGTTAGGCAAGGCGGAAAGCTGGGCAACGACGTCGCAAGGCGGCCGACGCACCTTGCGTTGAAATCAGCTACGATTTCCCGCTGACATAGAAAATCATACCACCGGCATTTTCCTGCACGCGCGCGCTGCCAAGGCGGCGGCGCGGCCCGCGAGACGGCGCAGCGATGATCGTCTCCAACTACTTCGCGGCCTTCACGTCCTTTGCATAGAGATCCGGCTTGAAGCCCACCACGCGGCGGCCGCCGAGATCGAGAACCGGGCGTTTGATCATCGAAGGCTGCGCCAGCATGAGCGCGATCGCCTTGCTCTCGGTGAGTCCGTCCTTGTCCGCGTCGGGCAATTTCTTGAACGTCGTGCCGGCGCGATTGAGCAGCACCTCCCAGCCGAGCTCGTCGCTCCATGCCTTGAGTTTAGCCTTGTCGATTCCGGCGGTCTTGTAGTCGTGGAATTGGTAAGCGACGCCGTGATCGTCGAGCCAGGCGCGCGCCTTCTTCATCGTGTCGCAGTTCTTGATTCCGTAGATCGTGATGCTCATGCCACGCGTCCTCAAACAATCGTGTCCGACCGCGGCGGATGTCCCACGTTGCGACAATCGGCCGTGCATTTTGCCGTGCGATTCACCCGCTTTTGATGCGGCGGACGCCACTCGTTCCGCGGTCGGAATTCACTCCGACCTTTGCCACGAAACTGTCGGCTGAGCATTACATTTTCTTCGCATCCCCGGCGTATCTGGCCCACGAACAGGAGACCGCGAATGGGCAAGATCATGGTACGTTGTCCGCAGACCGGCCGTAGCATCGAGACAGGGATGGAAATGGACGCCGCGCGCTTTCAGCGCATGCCCGTGTTCTTCTCGCGTGCCTACTGCCCGCACTGCCGCATCTACCATGAATGGTTCGCCGCCCATGCCTGGGTCGAGGAGTCGCGCGAGCGTATCGCGCTGGCTTGACCGCACTCAAGTTGACGGATGCTGGCCGCCACGCATCTCCACCCGACATCAAGACAGCAGAGCAGCGATATCCTCCTCCGTCAGCGCCTTGCCGATATTGCCCTCGCGATCGAACAGTGAATCAGCCAGCGCCTGCTTGCGCAGCTTGAGCTCACCGATCTTCTCCTCGATCGTCCCGGCCGTCACCAGGCGATAGACGAAGACCTTCTTGTCCTGGCCGATGCGATGCGCCCGGTCGATCGCCTGCGCCTCGACGGCAGGATTCCACCAGGGATCGTAGATGATGACGGTATCGGCTGCCGTCAGGTTGAGGCCGACTCCGCCGGCCTTCAGGCTGATCAGGAACACCGGGCTGTCTCCCCTCTGAAACGCCTCGATCGGCCGCTTGCGATCGCGGGTGTCGCCCGTGAGCAGCTCGTAGGCGATGTCAGCCGCCTCGAAACGCTCCTCGATCAGGGAGAGCATCGAGGTGAACTGCGAGAAGATGATGATCTTGCGCCCCTCGCTGAGCAGTTCCTCGACCATCTCAATCAGCCGGTCCAACTTGGCCGAGGGGCGCTCGACCTTGTCGTCGAGCTTCACCAGCCGCGGGTCGCAGCAGACCTGGCGCAGCCGCAGCAGCGCTTCGAGCACGACGATGTGGCTGCGCGCGAGACCACGTTCGTCAAGGGCTTTGCGCACCTTCTTCGCCATCGCCGCGCGGATCGAATCATAGAGATCGCGCTGCTTGCCGTCGATCGCGACGGTCTCCACGATGTCGACCTTGGCCGGCAGCTCGGACGCAACCTCCTCCTTGGTCCGCCGCAGCAGGAACGGCTTGACGCGGCGGGTCAGCGCCGCCGCCCGCATCGCATTGCCTTCTTTCTCGATGGGCGTGCGCCAGTTGCGCGTGAACGCGGTCTTGTCGCCGAGATAGCCGGGGTTGACGAAGCTCATGATCGACCAGAGCTCGCCGAGATGGTTCTCCATCGGAGTGCCCGTCAGGCAGAAGCGGTGGCTGGCCTTGATCGCATTGAGCCAGCGCGTCGTGGCGGCATTGGGATTCTTGATGGTCTGCGCCTCGTCGAGAATGGCCATGTGCCAGTCCCGTCCCAGGATGAGCTCATGGTCGCGCGCGATCAGCGGATAGGTGGTGAGCACGACGTCGTGCTCCGAAATCTGCGCGATCAGCTCCTTGCGAGCGGCGCCGTGGAACACCAGGACCTTCAGGTCAGGAACGAACTTGCTTGCCTCGTTGAACCAGTTCGTCATCAGGCTGGTCGGCGCGACGATGAGCACGGGCCTCGCCAGCGCGCCGCGCGCCTTCTCGAGCGCGAGCAGGGCCAGCACCTGGACGGTCTTGCCGAGGCCCATGTCATCGGCCAGCACGCCGCCGAGGTTGGCCTGCCGCAGGAGATCGAGCCAGGCGACGCCCTGCCGCTGATAGGGGCGCAACGTGGCGGTGAAGCCGGCCGGCAGCTTCAATTCATCCGGCCGATGCTGCCGCACCAGATCCGCGAGCCGGCGCAGATCATCGGGGCCCTTGAATGCGCCCGGATCGTGCGCCAGCAGCGGCACGAGCTGCGCACGAGACAGCTTGAGCTTGCCCGACGCATCCAAGCCGCCGCCGCTCAGCCGCATCGTCTGCAGCGCCAGCAGAACCGGCAGGAAGCGGCCGGCCGCCAGCGCCAGGTGCCGTCCGTCGGGCAGCGGCACATACATGTGCTTGGCTTCGGCATCGGCTTCGGACAGCGCATCGAGAATGCCGGGCTGCGCGAGCAGCCGCGCCAGCAGCTCGGCCAAGTCATGCGGCCGGCCATCGATGTCGATCTTGAAGCCAAACTCGAACCAGTCGATTCCGGAGCCCTCGATCTCCATGTCGACGAGACCGGAGGACTCCGCCAGCCGGTACGGAAAGTCGTCATCGATGCGGATCTCGAACCCCTGCTCGCGCAACGCATCGAGCTCGAGATGCACGAATTGCAGCCAGCGGCCTTCGTCCTCGAAGGTCAGATCGTCCGCGTGACCGCCGAAGCTGTAGGTCTGGACCTTTCTGAGTGGAACCAGGCCGAGCTCGCTCAGCCGTTTGGACGACTTTCGTTCGTCCGCCTTGGCGCGGGTGACGAGATGCACCCGGCCGTCTTGGAACGCCTCCACCTCGTTGCCACCGCTGTCGGGCTCGATCTCGATCGGACCGTAACGGAAGCCCGCGCGGACCACGCCGAGTGGAAGCCCGCTGGTGTGGACGCCGCGAAAGCCATAGCCCGGATAGGGTCCGCGGCGCAGATGCAGGATGGGCGTCGGCTTGGCCTCGATCTCGACGACCTCGGTCGGCCGCGACGGCAGAAGGGCGCTATCCAGCGAGGGCAGCCGCTGGCTGAGATGTCGGGAGACCTCGCCGATCAGCGCCTTCGGCAGCGTTGGCGCACTCAGCAATTGGTACGCCGTTCGCGGCTCGATCCCCGGATCGACCTCCCCGACGATGCCGCGTGTCTCCTCGGCATAGACAGGCGGCTCGGCATGCAGAGCAAGCACGCCGTCGACCACGAGCCTTGCGCCGATGCCTTTCAGGCCGACCGGCTGCCATTCGATGCGGCCATCGCGCTTGTCGCCCCAGCGCAGCAGCGGCCCGGCATGATCGCGCCAATACGCCCGCCCGGTCTCGACGATGCGCTTCAGCAGCGCGGCAGAGCCGATCCGGAAGGCCGACGCTCCGTCGAGAAAGACTTGATGTCCGAGCCGCGCTGTGATGTCGATATCGCTGTCGCGGTAGAATGCCGGCGCCCGCCCGGCGCCTCCCCGCACTTGATCGACTTTCGAGAACACGTCGGCGAAGCTGTCGTCCTTGCGCAGCCGGACCGACCACAGCCGGACGACCGGATAGGCAGCGCCTCCGGACTCGGAATGGGGCTGCACGCCATAGATCAACCTCTGCCTCACCTCGGGAGGATAGGTGTCGCCACGGCTGACCGTGCCGATCTTGTCCAGCCAGGCGGCGATCTCCGGCGGCAGCACCAGCGGGCTCGCCTTCCTCGCCGTCTTTGCCGGTGTCCTCAGGTCCACGTCGTCCTCGAGGGACGGCTCGATCGCTTCCAGCAGCACCGCCGCGACGTGCTTGCAGTTGTGCTGCATCGGGCAGGTACATCTCCCGGAGACATCCAAACGACCGTGCTTATCCCGGGCCAGCTCGATCTCGACCTCGTACGGCCAGGATTGCGATCCCTGCACCGAGGCCGCCAGCTCCCGGCCGTCCTCGCTGATCTCGAGATCGAGAACGCCTCCGCGAAGCTGCAGGTGCTCCGCCTTCTGAAAGGCAGCATGGCTGAAGAAGGAGCGGATGGCCTGGGGCTTTTTGAAAGGAAGCGGCATTGCATGGAGACCTGACGCACGCGATCGCGCGTCCCACGGATCGATGTACCATGATCCGGGCGGCAGCATCGCGCCGCCCCTTCTAGCCTGGGGATATCTCCGGCGAGGCGCTCAGTGGCTCACTCGTCCTTCGGGTCGCTCTGCAGCGGCTTGTTGGAATCGCCTAGCATCAGGCAGGGGTACAATTCCGTGAACTTGAAATCTGCCTCGCCGGCGGCGCGATCGAAGCGCAGCACGACGTCGAACCGCTTGCCCGACCAATGGGGCGGCAATTGCCCGGCGTTGCTCACCGGCAGACGCGGCAGGATATCGGAGATGATTGCCTTGTGCTCCCACGCCACCAGCGCGGTGCCGGACAGCGCCAGCAAGGCTTCGACCAGCCCAGCCTCCTCTCCCTTCGCGAACGACGTATCCGGCTTGGCGAGACCGACGCGCGCAGCCAATTCGAGTACCGTCTCATAGGGCCGGCGGCTCGGGTCGGAGCCGTCCTTGCTGCTGTCGGGATCGGCGGCGTAGATCGCCTGCGGCGTCGGATAGGACGCGCCGCCCAAGCCGCTGCCGAACAGCGCCGTCCAGGCCCCTGCCCGCTCCCAGCCGAAGATGACCAGCGACTTCGAATCCGGCTTGCCCTCGTGGGTCAGGCCCGGACCTGTCGCGTCGCCGTCAGGCTTCTCGGCATGACGGATGATCAGCAGCGTCAGCGCGTTCATCGGCAACCTCTCAGGTGGCATCATACGGCCGCCAAACGGAATTGCCACTTGAGATTGCAATCGTGGGACCGCATCATGAGATCTTTCCAACCAGGATTCATTTCAGATGAGCATTGGACCGGCTCTGGGATGTCTGGACGCGCAAGCAGCAGCGGCTCAAGCTTCCCTACCTGCCGCAGGGCGCCGACCTGAAGACGTTCTCCGACGAGCCCTTCCTGTTCTATGCCGACGGCAAGGGCGGCTATGTCGGCCCCAGCAAGGCCGGCGACTACATCTCGACCGATCGCTTCGACTACGACTATGCGCCGGGCTTCGGCGAGGACATCGTCAATCCGCCCGCGGTCGCCTCGGCGCCGCAGGCCAAGCCGCAGCAGGGCTCGGTCAAGGCCAATGTGGGCACGGTGAGGATCCCCGGCGATGCGCTCGAAGCGCATCTGGCGGCAGCGCGGCCGCAGCCGCTGATGGCGCAGATCACGCTGCCCCGCCCGAGCGGCTATTCGACCGTGCGCGAATTCGACGTCCTGGTCAACGCACCCGCCAACGTCACCAAGGTCACGGCTGACAGCCCGTATTATGCAGGCACCATCGCCTTCTTCGGGTCGATGATGCCGGGCATGGCCATGACCATGGATGCGACCTTCGCGGTGCCGCTGCCGACCAAGCGGGAGGCCTTCTCCGCCCTGCGGGCCGCGCCCAACCAGCCCCTGAGCATCCGCGTCGTGCCCTCGGGCGGCGTCGGCACTGCGCCGACGCTGAAAGCGCTCTCGGTCGGACCGCTGCGCCCATGAACGGGAGGCGCGCCGCGCTGCGGGCCTGCGCCGTGCTGTTATGTGCCGTGCTGCGGCCGGCCTCGTCCTTGGCGGCGGAGCCGTTCAGAGCCATCGATCTGGTCCTGCCGCGGCCATTGGATGCGAGCGACGCTCCAGTCGTCGAGATCAGCCTGGGCGCACTGGGGCGAGGCCAGGAGGTGACGGTGACGACGGCGTCTGGGATGCCGCTCGGGACCATCTCGCCATTCGGCCTTCGCACTGGTGCGGAGGCCGGGACCTACGCGCTTCCGGTGCCGAAGGAGGCGATCAAGGGCGGGCGGCTGTCGATCCGTCTCAGCATCAGCCAACCCGGCGGCAGCCGCGCGCCGACGCCGCAGGAGGTTCGCGGCGTCACGCTCAAGCTCGCTCCACGGCCATGATCCGTCGTCTGCGCCGCAAGCGCGCCGGGCTCAGACCGTCCCGCTCCGCGCACGTTCTGCGCGCTGTTCGAACGGGCTCGCCATGCTGGGCTGTCCGATCCAGACGCGGTTGAGCAGCCGCGTGAACGGCGGACACGTCGTCCCCTCGATGCGCGCCATCGCCTCCTGATAAGGGCCGACGGTGCGCAATCTCTCCGGCAGCACCGCATAGGCGCGCGGCAACCAGACTCGAGCTCGCGCGGCGCTGCGGCGTTCGCGCTCGCCATAAGGCAGCCCGAACGCAAGCCGCAGCCGCTCCGGCAACATCTCGGCCGTCAGCGCCGTGAACCAACGCGGCGGTGCGATCCAGGTCGCCTCGCCCGAGAAGATGCGCTGCGCGATGTCGCGCGCGGCCGTGCTGACCGTCAGCGTCTCCGATTCCATCATGTCGGCCGCATAGGCCTTGAAAGCCCCCCAGTCCGGCGGCAGCACCTCATGCGGAATCCCGAACAGACCGGCGAAGCGCATCGCCTCACGCCAATATTGCTCGCGCTCGTCATCGCCAAGCGGCGGACACAACAGGCCGTAGGACATCATCGCAGTCTCGACCAGGGTGGCATGGACCCAGCGCAGCGCGTCGACGTCGTTGGCGCGATAGTGCGAGCCGGCCACGAACGGTCCGACCGTCTCAGGCATGACGCCGTCGACCGCGGCGTGACGCCGATACAACCGCCGCGCCACGGCAACCGCCTGCGCGCGCGTGCCGAACACCATGGTGTAGACGATGCCGAAGGTGCGGTGGAAACGGCCGAGCGGATCGGCGAACACCTTCGACTGCTCGGCAACGCCCGCCGCCACCCAGGGATGGGCGAGCTGCAACAGCAGCGCGCGGCCTGCGCCGAGAAACAGCGCGGCCTCGCGATGCACGCGCCACATCGCGCTGTCGGACGGCAGCACGGCGTCGCCCGGCGTGGCCGGCGCGGACAGCAGCTCGGCCATGCAACGTTCGAAATCGGCCTCGCTGACGATCACGGCCGCTGCGGGATCTCCAGCCCGCGCTGTACCGCCGGCCGCGCCAGCCCGCGCTCGAGCCAGGCCGGAACATGCGCGAGCTCATCGAAGGCTGTGAGCTCGCGCGCGCCGTAGAAGCCGATCAGGTTGCGCACCCAGCCGAGCGTCGCGATGTCGGCGATGGTGTAGTCGGCGTCCATGATCCACTGCCGGCCATCAAGCCTGTCGTCGAGTACGCCGAGCAGCCGCCTGCTCTCCGCGACATAGCGCTGCAACGGCCGCTTGTCCTCGTACTCGCGGCCGGCGAATTTGTGGAAGAAGCCGAGCTGCCCGAACATCGGACCGATGCCGCCCATCTGGAAATGCACCCACTGGATCGTCTGCCAGCGCCGCGCCGGATCGTTCGGCAGGAATTGTCCGGTCTTCTCGGCAAGGTACTGCAGGATTGCGCCGGATTCGAACAGGCCGAGCGGCTGGCCGCCGGGACCGTCGGGATCGATGATCGCGGGAATCTTGCCGTTCGGACTGAGCGAGAGGAATTCCGGGGTCTTCTGGTCGTCCTTGCCGAAATCGATCGTGTGCGGCTCGTAGGCCAGGCCGGTCTCCTCCAGCATGATCGAGACCTTCACGCCGTTCGGGGTCGGCAGTGAATAGAGCTGGATGCGGTCGGGATGCTGCGCCGGCCAGCGCGTGGTGATCGGAAAGCTGGAGAGATCGGACATCGTGGCTCTTGCTCGCTTTGTCGCTGAGGCCTCAATCTAAGCCCGTGAGCCGCCGCTGCAAGGTTCGATGCGGAACCGCATGCGGCCGACGGTCTTATGTTGCTGCATCGTGCAGAAAGCCAGCATGCCGAGCCCGACCTACCAGTTGATCATGCAGGCGATGATCACACGCCAGCAGGTGCTGTGCATGTATGGCGGCTTCGCCCGCGCGATCTGCCCGATCATCCTCGGCCACACCGCCGGCCGCGAGCGCGTGCTCGCGTTCCAGTTCGCGGGCGGCGCGAGCAGCGGCCTGCCGCCGGGCGGCCAATGGAAGTGCTTCGATGTCGCTGACATCAGCGAGGTCGAGCTGCGCCAGGGGCGCTGGCATTCGGGGCGCAGCCACCGCCAGCCGCAATACTGCGTCACCGACGTCGAGCTCGACGTCAATCCGAACAGCCCCTACGACCCGAAACGACCGATCGCGACGCCGCAGAGAGGTAAGCTTCGGCGGAAGCGCTGACGCTACTGCGGCTCGCGCAGACGCACGCGCAGCAGCGCCGGAAGCTTCGACGTGGCGTCATGCTGCGCGAGCTTCGCCGCGACCCGGCGCATCAGCGACGACGCGCCCTGCTTGGCAAACACCTTCATGCCGCGATAGCTGAAATCGACCACCACCTCATGATGGCGCATGCCCTTGCCGCCCTTGACCAGGCCAAGGTCGCGCACCAGGCAATAATGCCCGTCGCTCATGCGTGCAAATCGGGTGTTCTCGAACATGCAGCGAAGCAATGCACCGAGTCGCAAATCCGTCAAGATTGACAGGAACGACTCATGAACTCAGCACATCGGCAACGCGTCGCCGCGGCGAGAAGGGCAGCGCCGGCCCGTAGCCGAAGCGCAGCACGAGATCCGGCCGCCGTGTCGTTCCGACCACGCGCGCCAGCTCTGGCCGCAACGCGGCCACTTCGACCGGCTGGTTGATGAAGGCAAGCTTCAGGCCCAGCCGCGTCGCTTCGAGCGCGAAGCGCTGGCACGCCTGCCCGGCCCTGATCCAATGCGAGGCATCGGCCTGCTCGGCGGTGAATACGGCGACACCGGCCGATGAGCGAATCTGCCGCGCGTATTTGTCGTTCTCCGATGCTGCATTGAAGAGCCGATCGAAGGCGAGGCCACCGAGCGCGGTCGGCAATGACGGGTTGCCGCTGGCAGCCGCGAACAGCCCGTCGCCGGTCTCGATCGCGCTGCGCGGATTGAACCGCAGCCAGCTCTTCAGTTCGCGCATGAACGCCGCATCGCGCATCTGCGCATCATTGCCGGCGACGACGAGATCGCGGATGGCGGCGATCGCGGCGGGAGCCGTGATGATCGCGAGATCGACGCCTGGCATGGTTGACGCGGCCTGCAGCGCGGCGAGATCGCCTGGCGGCACCGGTCGTCCGTCATACTCCGCGCGCGTCGACTGTCTGCGGACGATTGCCGCAAGCCGCGCGTCGTCATGCGCCGTGCCGTTCGTGAAGCTGTACCGCACCGTCCGGCCGTCGCTGCTGAGCTCGCCCGGACGGCCGCTCGCATCCGCGGCGATCGCGAGATTGGCGGCCGCGCAGCCCAGGCTGACGAACAGATGATGGTCGTCCGGATCGACCATCGGCGTGCGGCGTGACGGATCGGGCATGATCTCGATCGCATCCTGCGCTACGCGAAAGCGCCAGGGCTGCGTGTTGTGGCTGTTGGCTGCAAGCGTCGCGTAGCGGATCACCGAAGTGATATCGGGCGACAGCGGCGCGCGCAGTCGGGCGCTATACGTCTCATAGTCGTGCATCGTCCCCGTGATCGCGCGCCAGGATGCCGCGCCGAGCGAGGCGGCAGCAATCGCGCTCCCCGTTCCTAACAATACCGTCCGTCGGTTCATAGCAACCACGCCTGCATTTTCCGCTGCAATCGAGCTAAAGATGACAATACGCCGGCATCGCATCGGCGCGTTGTTGCAGATCAAGGCCGCCGCAGCCGGCAAAAAAGTTCGAAGACACGCTGTTGACAGCCCCAACAAAGCGGCGTATGTCCCGCGGCCTCGCGAGCGACTGCGCCCGCGACAAACATGAGCGAGACGATGTCCTTCGGCTACGAACACTTCATCCGCACGTCCAACGGCGTCATGCCGGTGGATGGCGCACGCCATGCTCGGGGGAGCGGTCTTGCCTGAGGCAAGATCAACAGTCCGCATCACACGGACCCTCCCGAGCCAGCCGCTCCGGAGGGTTTTTTGTTGCCCTCACGCGAGCGGCCTGCACGGCGAAACCAACGGAAGTCCCGGCTGTCAGCCGGAACGGGAGACCCGGATCCCGGGGCTCGCGCAGGTGATGCGCGTGCCCGAGCGCGCGGGGCCTGTCGGAGGGAACGAAGGCGCGCGCGCCGGACACCGATGACAGAGCGGGCTCCATGGAGCTCGCAACACGCGGCGCAGGGCAGCGCCGCCAACAAGCTATTTGAATTCCCGGTCGTTCGCGGCCGGGAGATGCTGGTGGTGAAGGTGTCGGCTCCTTCGTACCATTGGTGATGCGGGTTCGAATCCCGCCTATGGCGTCACGTACCGTGGAGGCGGCCATGCGAGGGCCGTCGAGTCGCGGGTTTCGGTTGTTCTTCTTTCGGATGACCTGCGTTGGCGTCATTGATCGCCGAGACCGCCTGTTCCCCAGCATGCCATCAACGCCACTCGGCGACCGCCGGGCGGCCAAGGCGGTGGTGAAGATGTCTGTTACTTCGTTGAAACCGAGCGCCCCATTGGGGCAGCAACAGCATCGCCTATTCCCCGCCGAACGTATCCACGAGCCGTGGTGAAGACGACTGTTACTTCGCCTTGCACGCCAGAGGTCGCGGGTTCGACTCCCGCCCGGCGCCATGCCGGTAGCTCAGAGGTCAGAGCGCTGTCCGGTCCATCAGCGACCGGGTCTCAGCCGTCGCCTGTTCCCGGCTCGTGATCCATCTCAACTGATCGTCTTCGAACAGGCGGTCAGATCGTTGCGGCGCAGACGTCTGCTGCGCCACCTTCTTCCACGCGCCGTGGTGAAGAGTGCTGATACTTCGATTGCGGATCGAGAGGTCGTGGGTTCGAGTCCCATCCGGCGTTCCATGCGCCGGTAGCTCAGTGGCAGAGCACTATCCGCTCCACGCCGGTGGAGCGGAGCTCAGCATTCGCCCGTTCCTGGCGCGTGGTCATCTGTGACGCGTGGTCTCCGCACGAGATCACGCGTGACGTTCCTTCCACCCGTCATCAACCAAGATCAACCCAGAGAGGAGGCCATCATGGTCAGGCTCAACAAGTTCCTGCGCGCCTTCACCCATGAGGGTGCGCCGTCCCGGCAGCTCGCGCCCGAGCAGGCACTGCAGCGTACGCTGCTGAGCTGCCTGCTGTGGGAGGACCAGTTCTACGAGGACGGTGTGTCGGTCGCCGAGCGCATCAAGGCGCTGGTGCCGCAGGTCGCGCCGCGCGAGGCGGCGCAGCTCGCGGTCCGCGCGCGCGAGGAGATGAAGCTGCGGCACGCGCCGCTGCTCGTCGCCCGCGAGATGGCGCGGCTGCCGGAGCACCGTGCGCTGGTCGCCGAGACGCTGGCGCGCATCATCCAGCGGCCGGACGAGATGACCGAGCTGCTCGCGATCTACTGGGCGGACTCGCTGGGTCCGCAGCAGCAGCGCAGGCGGCAGCCGGTGTCGGCGCAGGTCAAGAAGGGGCTGGCGAAGGCGTTCACGAAGTTCGACGCCTATCAGCTCGCGAAGTATGACCGCGAAGGACCGGTGCGGCTCCGCGACGTCCTGTTCCTGGTGCACGCCAAGCCCAGGGATGCCGCCCAGGAGGCGGTGTGGAAGCAGCTCGCCGCAAGCGAGCTGCCCTCGCCCGACACCTGGGAGGTCGCGCTGTCGAAGGGCGCGGACAAGCGCGCAAGCTTCGAGCGGCTGCTCGCCGAGAAGCGGCTCGGAGCGCTGGCGCTGTTGCGCAACCTGCGCCTGATGCGAGAGGTCGGGGTGCCGCGGGCAACCATCGCGGCCGCGATCGAGACGATGCGGACGGACAGGATCCTGCCGTATCGGTTCATCACGGCGGCGCGGCATGCGCCGGACTTCGAGCCCGAGCTCGAGCAGGCGATGCTGGGCGCGATCAAGGGCTACGCGCGGCTGCCAGGTCGCACGCGGCTCCTGATCGACGTCTCGGGATCGATGTTCGCGAAGCTGTCCGCGCAGTCAGAGATGACGCGCGCGGAGGCTGCGTGCGGGCTCGCGATCCTCGCCCGCGAGGTCTGCGACGAGGTGGAGATCTTCACGTTCAGCGACAAGATCGTGAAGGTGCCGCCGCGCCGTGGCTTTGCGCTGCGCGATGCGATCCTCGGGTCGCAGCCGCATTCCGGGACCTATCTCGGCCGTGCGGTCGGCGAGATCGACCGCAAGGGAGACCGCCTGATCGTCTTCACCGACGAGCAGAGCCACGATGCGGTGCCGTCGCCCAAGGCGCGCGGGACCATGGTCAACGTGGCGTCGTACCAGCACGGGGTCGGTTACGGACCCTGGACGCGGGTCGACGGCTTCTCCGAGGCCGTGATCGCCTGGATCGCGGCGCAGGAGGAGACGCTGCGAGGCGCCACCCTGCACTGACGACAACGGACCCGGACACGTCACAGACGCGCCCGGGTCTCCTTCCCATGCTGCGCGGTTACGGCCGGCTCGATTGATCTCCTTGCGGAGCGCGCTTCAGGAGCGGCGCCACCGTTTCGATCTCGTCCGTCATCACGCCCCCAGCGAAGTTCTTGGGCAACCGGGCGATGTCGTCCGGCGAATCCAGTCCGGTGGAGAATGTCTCGCCATGATAGGCACCAACCACGAAGGCGCTGCTTCCTCCTTGTGCCATGCGCTCGAGGAAACGGTCTGGCCAGCCCCAGAGCCACGGCGCGACATTGACCGGGACCAGCACCATCATGTTCCGGCATGCGGACGGCACCAGCCCCGTCCAGCCATATCCGATATATCGCAGCAGGCAGCTCTTCAGCATGCCGCGCGACATCACCTTCAGCTCCGGCTGCGCCGCCCTGAGCGCCGCGATCGGCGCATCGCCACCATACACCATCAGCCGCCCGCGTTGCGCAGCGTCGATCGGCGCAAGTGCCGCGGCAAGCAGCCGGCCTTCCGCCGGATCATTGCTCTTGACGTTGATCAGGAACGACTTGTCCGGAAAGGTCGCGAGCACGTCGTCCAGCGACGGCATCAGGCCGACGCCCTTGCCGCGGAATGGAAACGTGCGCCCACCATCGGCAGTGTAGCCATAGCCGATGTCGAGCTGCCGCAACGCCGTCATCGCATGCGCGCGCGTAACTCCCTTGCCATCGGTGCGGCAATCGAGCGTCCAGTCATGAAACACCGCAAACTGGCCGTCGGTGGTCGGATGCACATCGAATTCCACGATATCGGCGCCGGCCAGAAAGCTGGCGCGCATGGAGGCGATGGTGTTCTCGAGATACTCATGCGTCGGCGGCAGCATGCGCGCCGCAGTGCAGGTGTCAGAAGCCAGGCCGGTGCGATCGAATTGCTGCGACAAACCGCGATGAGCCAGGAGATGCAGCCGCCCAGCCTCCTTTGTCACCTGCAGATTGGCGTTGTTGAAGAACATGAAGCCGGCGCAGATCAGCACCAGCAGCCCGGCGATTTTCAGGACCCTGCTCATGCGATGTCAATTCCATGACGATTCGAGCCGAATTGCGTCCCTGCCCTCGTTCCCCGAAAGAGTTGTCCTGCGGAGATGGCGCACCTGTTGTCCAGCGCTCCCAGAGCCGATGCGAAAGCGAATGCGAGAACGGCCACCGCCAAACTTTGGCTTCGAAGCACTGGATCGTTGTTTCCTCATCCGGTATCTGACCTCATGTTTCTGTCCATCGCCACCACCCACCAGCCCGCCACCGATCTCGGCTACCTGCTCAACAAGCATCCCGACAGGCGGCATGAGCTCGCGCTCACCTATGGCAAGGCGCTGATCTTCTATCCCGAGGCCAGCGAGAGCCGCTGTGAGGCGGCGCTGGTGCTCGACGTCGACCCGATCGGCCTCGTCCGCGGCAAAGGCCAGAGCGACGGGCTGCTCGACCAATATGTCAACGACAGGCCCTATGCCGCGTCGTCGTTCCTGTCGGTCGCGCTGAACAAGGCGTTCCGGACCGCGATGAACGGCGTCAGCAGCGCGCGCCAGGAGCTCGCCGACAGCGCCATTTCACTCGAAGCGGTTGTGACACCCCTGCCCCTGCGCGGCGGCGAAGCCGTGCTGCGGCATTTGTTCGAGCCGCTCGGCTGGCAGGTCGATCTCACCACGATCCCGGGGCCGCAGGGCGACGCGTCGAGCCGCTACGTCCGGCTCACGCTGCGCGGCACCGCGCGGCTCAGCGCGCTCCTCAATCATCTCTACGTGCTGATCCCCGTGATGGACGACGCCAAGCACTATTGGGTCGGCGACGAGGAGATCGACAAGCTGCTCAAGCGCGGCGAAGGCTGGCTCGACACGCATCCTGCGAGGGAGCTGATCGTGCGCCGCTATCTGCGCCACCGCGGCGTACTCGCACGCGCGGCTTTGGAACGCCTTGCGCCCGAGACGCAGGACGACGCGCTGGAGCCGGAGGCGCGCAGCGAGTCCGAGGACACGCTGGAACGGCCGATCCGGCTCAACGACCTGCGGATGGAAGCGGTCGTCGACGCGCTGCGCACGAGCGGCGCCAAGGCCATTGCCGACCTCGGCTGCGGCGAAGGCAAGCTGCTGCAGCTCCTCGTGCGCGAGCGCTGGGTGACCCGGCTGATCGGGCTCGATCCTGCCGCGCATGAGTTGGAGCGCGCGTCCAGGCGACTGAAGCTGGGATGGCCAGGCGGCCCGCCCGAGGGCCGCGTCACGCTTCTCCACGGCTCGCTGACCTATCGCGACGACCGCTGGGCCGGCGTCGATGCTGCTGCATTGGTCGAGGTGATCGAGCATCTCGATCCCGACCGGCTGCCGCTGGTCGAGCGCGTCGTGTTCGGCGCAGCGCGTCCGCGCGCCGTGATCGTGACCACGCCGAACGCCGACTACAATGCGCTGTTTTCGAGCCTGCCCGCAGGCCAGTTCCGCCACCGCGACCATCGCTTCGAATGGAGCCGTGTCGAGTTCGCCGCCTGGGCCGAGCGCATCTGCGCAGCCTTCACCTATCAGGTCGCCTTCTCCGGTATCGGCCACCATGACGACACCTTCGGCGCGCCGACCCAGATGGCCGTCTTCACCCGCTGAGCAATTCCATGAACATCGACATCCCCGACTTCTCGCTGGTCGTGCTGATCGGCTCGACCGGCTCCGGCAAGTCGACCTTCGCCGCCAGGCATTTCCTGCCGACCGAGGTGATCTCCTCGGATCACTGCCGCGCGCTGGTCGCCGACGACGAGACCGATCAGAGCGTCTCCGCCGATGCCTTCGACATCGTGCGCGAGATCGCAGGCCGGCGCCTCAAGCATCGCCGGCTCGCGGTGATCGACGCCACCAATGTGCGCCCCGCGGACCGCAAGGGCTGGATCGAGCTGGCGCGCAAATGGCATGCGCTGCCGGTCGCGATCGTGTTCGATCCCGGCATCGACATCTGCATCGACAGAAACCGGACACGGCCGGAGCGCACTTTCGGCGGGCCAGTCGTGCAGCGCATGGTGTCGGAGATCCGCCGCGGCCTCGGCGGCCTGCAGCGCGAGGGCTTTCGCCAGGTGTGGAAGCTCGACAGCGTCGAGCGGATCGAGGCCGCCACCCTCACGCGGCAGCCGCTGTGGACCGACAAGCGCCACGACGGCGGGCCGTTCGACATCATCGGCGACGTCCATGGCTGCGCCGATGAGTTGCAGGCGCTGCTGGCGAAGCTCGGCTATCAGGTCACATGGACCGAGGCCGGGGGCGATCGCGCGGTCACCGTGACGCCGCCGGCCGGCCGCAAGGCCGTCTTCGTCGGCGATCTCGTCGATCGCGGCCCGCGCTCGCCGGATGTGCTGCGCATCGTCATGAGCATGACGGCCGCGGGCAGCGCCTATGTCGTGCAGGGCAATCACGACCGCAAATTCCAGCGCTGGCTCGCCGGCCGCAAGATCACGATCGCGCACGGCCTGCAGGCCACGATCGATCAGCTTGCGAAGGAAGACCGCAGCTTCCGCGACGCGCTGCCATCGTTCCTCGACGGCCTGCGCAGCCATGTCTGGCTCGACGGCGGCCGGCTCGCGGTCGCGCATGCCGGGCTGAAGGAGGAGATGATCGGCCGCGGCTCCGGCGCGGTGCGCGAGTTCGCGCTCTATGGCGAGACCACCGGCGAGATCGACGAATTCGGCCTGCCCGTGCGCGCCGACTGGGCCGCGAACTATCGCGGGACGACCAGCGTGGTCCATGGCCACACGCCGGTGCTCAACGCGGAATGGGTCAACAACACGCTCTGCCTCGACACCGGCTGCGTGTTCGGCGGACGCTTGACCGCGCTGCGCTGGCCTGAGCGCGAGATCGTCGATGTCGAGGCCGAGCGCGTCTGGTGCGAGCCGGTGCGTCCGCTCGCCGCCCGTGCCGGCAGCGCTTCGGCCCAGGCCGAGGCCGACCAGTTGCTCGATATCGCCGACGTCAGCGGCCGGCGCTGGATCGATACCACCTTGTTGAACCGCGTGGTCGTGGCCGAGGAGAACGCCGCGGCCGCGCTGGAGGTGATGAGCCGGTTCGCGCTGGCACCGCAATGGCTGGCCTATCTGCCGCCGACCATGTCGCCGTCCGAGACCAGCGCGCGCGAGGGCTGGCTGGAGCGGCCCGAGGAAGCGTTCGCGCATTTCCGCGACCGTGGCGTCGGCGAGGTCGTGTGCGAGGAGAAGCACATGGGCTCGCGCGCGGTGATCGCGCTGTGCAGGAGCGCCGAGGTGGCCAGAGCGCGCTTCGGTGTTGGCGGCGACGAGCGCGGCGCGATCTGGACCCGCACCGGACGCGCCTTCTTCAACGACGCCGCGATGGCCGAGGCGCTGCTGGCGCGGCTGCGGCTGGCCTTCGACGAATCCGGCTTGTGGCAGGAGCTGCAGTCCGACTGGGCTCTGCTCGATGCCGAGATCATGCCGTGGTCAGCCAAGGCCGGCAGCCTGATCGAGAGCCAGTATGCCCCGGTCGCGGCGTCCTCGGTCGCCGGCCTCTCGGCGGCGGCGGATGCGCTGGATCGCGCCGCCGCGCGTGGCCTCGATGTCGCAGCGCTCGGCGATCACGTCCGCGACCGGGTGCAACGTGCCATACGCTATGGCCGGGCCTGGGCGCCCTACATCTGGCCGGTCTCGGGCGTCGATGATCTCAAGGTCGCGCCGTTTCACCTGCTGGCCAGCGAAGGCCGGGTCTGGTTCGACCAGGACCATGTCTGGCACATGGGCCTCGCCGACCGGCTGGCGGCCGTGTCGACATCCGTCGTCACCCGCACGCAATGGCGGACAGTGGCGCTGGCGGACGACCAGGCCGTCGCCGACGCCATCGCCTGGTGGGAGCAACTCACCGAAGGCGGCGGCGAAGGCATGGTGGTGAAACCGCGCAGCTTCGTCGCACGCGGCCCGAAGGGCCTGATCCAGCCGGCGCTGAAGGTGCGCGGATCAGAATATCTGCGCATCATCTACGGCCCGGAATATGATGCGCCGGAGCACATCGTCCGGCTGCGCCAGCGCAGGCTCGACGGCAAGCGCAAGCTGGCCTTGCGCGAGTTCGCCCTCGGCCACGAGGCGCTCACGCGCTTCGTCGCCCGCGAGCCGCTGCGGCGCGTGCATGAATGCGTGTTCGCGGTGCTGGCGCTGGAGAGCGAGCCGATCGACCCGCGGCTTTGAGCGCCATCACTGCAATCACACGCCGCGCGGTGGTCACCGGAGAGCGGTGCGGTCCTTCATCAAGGCGAAGCTCAGCGCTGCCCGTCGGGCGACTCACAGGCCCGGACTTGCGGCGACCAGCCGCAGCCGCGACGTCGGAGCAGCCTCGTGCGGACTCACGCAAAGACCTTTTCCGCCAACGCTCTCAATGCGTTCGCCGGCGCCAGTCATGAGCCGGCAAGATTCCTCTTTCGCTTTTTCGGAATTCATGAAACAGTGGGCCTGTCCCGCCTCGCCATGAGGGGCGCTTCGCGATCGTCACGAACGTGGAGGCGGGATGCGATGGGCGCAGCTCTGCCGCAGCATGGTGTTGCCGTGCGGACGAACGGCAGGACGCGCCGGCGAAATCGTGTGGTCCTGGCCTCCCGATGCTGAGGTCAAGCCGGCTGAGATGATCAGCAGGCGACGGGGGCAACAAAGCCCGGTCCCCGAGGAGAGCACGTATAAGCCGGAAAACCGTTGCGCAGGGAAGGCCGGGATCGTCCGGCTGAGCCTGTGGTTCCTGCCCCGTGCACTTCTTCACGCACGGGGGCCGCGGGTATCAGCGGATACCCGGCCTTCCCTGCGCCCTCTGTTCAAAGAGGGACACCGTACGATCATCACCCGGGCGCGCAACGCGCCGCGGGATCGCGATGACATGCTGTTTGACATTCATATCAGAACGCCACGCGCATGACCCCTGCGCGAGAGCGTCACTTGCCGTCGTCGAGATGGACCAGCACCGCCGCGTTGGCGATGATGATGGCGTCGCTGCCGGCCTCGGCCGGAATCTCCAGCCCACCTTTGACGGCGGTCACGGTCACCGTGCCATAGGGCAGCTCCTTGGCGACCGCGGCGGTGTCGACAGCCTCCGGATTGGGAACGCCGATGGTGACGTCGACGAGCATGTCCTGCGGCGTCTTGCCTACCATGCGGAAGAAGCCGAGGCTGGAATGGCGGATCGCGTCCGACACCGCGCGCCTGGCGGCCTTGGTGGCGTCGCGGCCATGGACGTCGACGCCCATGCCCATCTCGGTGATGCAGCGGATCCGCGTCATGTCAGGTTCCTCTCGGGTTGCGTTGTCGCTTGGCGCGCGACCTTAGCCGACGCCGCCGCCGACGCAACCCGCACGAAATCGACGGCGACACGCGGCAAAATGGTCATCGGATGCGGACACATATCGTGCATGATGTCACTCTGCGCGATGCTGAGAAAGGTCCTCGATATGACGTCCTCTTCCGCTCTCCCGTCCCGACGATCCCCTGTGATCGACCGGGCCGCCGAGACTGATCGCGGCAGCCGCTGAGGAGAGCACCGATGGGTTTTTCACACACGCTGGGCGGCACGCGCTATCGGTTCGACGACCTCAGAACCTTGCTTGCGAAGGCAACGCCGTTGCGCTCGGGCGACGTCCTGGCAGGCCTCGCCGCGCAGGATGCCGCCGAACGCGTCGCGGCACGGATGGCGCTCGCCGAGCTGCCGCTGCGCCATTTCCTCAACGAAGCCGTCATCCCCTACGAGAGCGACGAGGTCACGCGGCTGATCGTCGACCAGCATGACGGCAAGGCGTTCTCCCCTATCGCAAGCCTCACGGTCGGCGCTTTCCGCGAATGGCTGCTGTCGGATGCGGCCGACGCAGATGCGCTCAGCGGCGTATCGCCGGGGCTGACGCCGGAGATGGTTGCTGCGGTCTGCAAGATCATGCGGCTGCAGGACCTGGTGACGGTCGCGGCGAAATGCGAGGTCGTGACGCGCTTCCGCTGCACCATCGGCCTGCCGGGCCGGATGTCGACGCGGCTGCAGCCCAACCACCCGCTCGACGATCTCAAGGGCGTCGCGGCCTCGATCCTCGACGGGCTAATGTACGGGGTCGGCGATGCAACGATCGGCATCAACCCGGCAAGCGACGACGTCGACACGATGGTACGGCTGCTCGACTTGATCGAGACCTTGCGGCTTGCCTCGCATGCACCGATCCAGTCCTGCGTGCTGGCCCATGTTACGACCGCGCTGAAGGCGATCGAGCGCCGCGCGCCGGTCGATCTCGTGTTCCAGTCGCTGGCCGGCAGCGAGGAGGCCAATCGCGGCTTCGGCATCACGCTGTCGCTGCTCGACGAGGCGCTCGCCGCGGCCGAAGGCCTGCAGCGCTGTCCCGTCGGTGGCAACGTGATGTATTTCGAGACCGGACAGGGCAGCGAGCTCTCCTCCGGCGGCCATTGCGGCGTCGACCAGCAGACCTTGGAAGCTCGCTGCTACGCGGTCGCGCGGCGCTATCGGCCGCTGCTCGTGAACACCGTGGTCGGCTTCATCGGTCCGGAATATCTCTACGACGGGAAGCAGATCATGCGCGCGGGCCTGGAGGATCATTTCTGCGGCAAGCTGCTGGGGCTGCCGATGGGCTGCGACGTCTGCTACACCAACCACGCAGAAGCCGACCAGGACGACATGGATGCGCTGCTGACCCTGCTGGGCGTCGCCGGCTGCACCTACATCATGGGTGTGCCGGGCGCCGACGACATCATGCTGAACTATCAGAGCACCTCGTTCCATGACGCGCTCTATGTGCGCAAGGTGCTCGGCAAGCGCGCGGCGCCGGAGTTCGAGGCCTGGCTCGCGGCCACCGGCCTCAGCGATTCCAGAGGCGAGCTGCGCTTCGAGCCGGCGCGGCTGATGCCGGCGCTGCCGCTGCTGGAGGCCAAGTGATGGGCGGCACCGACAAGAGCGACTCGCCGGCAACGTCGTCATCGGACGATTGGCGCTGGCTGTCACGCTACACCGAGGCACGGATTGCGTTGGGACGCTGCGGTCCTGGCCTGCCGACGTCGGCACATCTCGCCTTCCAGGCTGCCCATGCCGAAGCGCGCGATGCCGTGCTGAAGCCATTCGATGCCGAGCGCTTTGCGGCCGAGGTCACCGCGCATGGCTGGCCGGCGCTTGCCGTGCACAGCCGCGCCGCCGATCGCGCGACCTATCTGCAGCGCCCCGACGCAGGCCGCCTGCTCTCGCCCACGTCGGAAGCGCTGCTGTCGGAGCCGCGCGCGCCGGCCGACATCGTGCTGGTGGTCGCCGATGGCCTGAGCAGCCGCGCGGTGCAGGTCAACGCCCTCCCCGTGCTCGATGCGCTGATGCCGCGCCTGGCTGCAACCGGCCGACGGCTGTCGCCGGTGATCGTCGCTTCGCAGGGCCGCGTCGCGCTCGCCGATCATGTTGGCGAGCTATTCGGTGCGTCAGCCTCGATCATCCTGATCGGCGAGCGCCCGGGTCTGAGCGCCGCCGACTCGCTCGGCCTCTATCTGACCTGGATGCCACGCCGCGGCCGCGTCGATTCCGAGCGCAACTGCATCTCCAATGTCCGCCAAAGCGGGCTCGCACCGGCGGATGCGGCGAGACAAGCCGCCGAGCTGCTCGAACGCATGTTCCGTCACCAGGCTGCCGGCGTCAGCCTCGCCCGGCTGCCGCAGTTGCCGGCGCCGGATGGAGATGGCGCGTCATGATGCCGGCGCAGTCCGAAGCATCACACCGCGCAATAGCGGTCCTGGATATCCTTGTCGGCCAGCAGCGCCGCAGCACTGCTCTCATGCACGACCTCGCCCTGGTCGATGATGACGGCGCGGTCGGCGAGCCGCAGCGCCCATTCGACATTTTGCTCGACCAGGAGCAGCGTCTTGCCCTGATCGCGCAGCCGCCGGAACAGCACGCCCATCTCTTCGACGAGCACCGGCATGATGCCTTCCGACGGCTCGTCGAGCAGAACCATCCGCGGCCGCGCGATCAAGGCCCGCGCGATCGCCAGCATCTGCTGCTCGCCGCCCGACAGCGTGACGCCCTCCTGATCCAGCCGCTCGTTCAATCGTGGAAAGGTCTCCGCAACCTCGGCGAACGCCGCGCGCTCCTCGATGTCGGCGCTGGCGGCGACGAGCCCGAGCCGCAGGTTCTCGCGCACCGAAAGCCCCGGCACGATGCGGCGCTCCTCCGGCACATAAGCCAGGCCGAGATGGAAGCGGCAATGCGCTGGCAACGGCAGCAGATCCTGCCCCGCGAAGCGCACGCGGCCCGCGGCCTTCGGCATCAGCCCCATGACGGTGCGCAATGTCGTGGTCTTGCCGGCGCCGTTGCGGCCGACCAGCGCGACCACCTCGCCCTCGTTCACGCGCAGCGAGATGCCGTGCAGGACGTGGCTGGCGCCATACCAGGCCTGAACGCCGTCGAGCTCGAGCAACGCGGTCTCAGCCATAGCCTTCACTCTGTCCCAGATAGACCCGGCGCACGTCGGGGTTGGATCGGATGTCCTCAGGCTTGCCATCGGCAAGCAGCCGGCCGTGATGCAGCACCAGCACTCGCTGGCTCAGGCCCAGCACCATCTTCATCTTGTGCTCGACCAGCAGCACCGTGCGCTTCTCCGCCAGCCGCTCCAGCAGCGCCACCATCTCCTTGGTCTCTTCCGGACCCATGCCCGCCGTCGGCTCGTCCAGCAGCAGCAGCTCCGGCTCGGACACCAGCGCAATCGCGATTTCCAGCGCGCGCTGCTGGCCGTGGGCCAGATACTTCGCAAGCTCGCCGCGCCTGCCGATCAGGCCGACGGCAGAGAGCGCCGCATCAGCGCGTTCGCCGAGCTCGGCAAGATCCGCGCGCTTGCGCCAGATGTCGTAGCTCACCCGCATCGCCTGGGCGGCGACCCGGACATTCTCGTGGACCGACAGGTCGGGAAAGATGTTGGTGATCTGGTACGACCGCGAGATGCCCTGATGTACGAAGCGATGCTGTGGCAGACCGTTCAGCTCGCGGCCCTTGAAGCGCAAGGTGCCGCTGCTCGGCGACAGCGAGCCCGAGAGAATGTTGAAGAAGGTGCTCTTGCCGGCCCCGTTCGGGCCGATGATCGACGTCAGCTCGCCGGCCGCGAACGCGACGGAGATGCCTTCGAGCGCGACGAAGCCGCCGAAGCGACGGCCGATCCCGTCCGCGCGCAACAGCTCGGTGCTCATCGCCGCTCCCTCGCGATCGGCAGCGCGTCCAGGAACGTGCCCCAGATGCCCTTGGGCAGGAACAGCACGAACACGACAAAGATGGCGCCGACCACGATCTGCCAGTGCGGCGTCCACAATGACACGACGTCCTCCAGGATCAGGAAGACCGCAGCCCCGACGAACGGCCCGAAAAAGCTGCGGGCGCCACCGAGCAGCACCATCATCACGATCATGCCGGAGGTCTGGTAGTGCAGGATGTCGAGCGGCACGATCGACAGATGCAGCGCAGACATGCAGCCGCCGACGGCGGAGATCGCGCCCGACAGCATGAACACGATCAGCTTGCAGCGCTCGACGTCGTAGCCGCAGGCCCGCGCGCGCTGCTCGTTCTCCCTGATCGCCTCGATGACCGCGCCAAATGGCGAGTTGAGGATGCGCGACTGCACCCAGATCGCGATCGCCGCGAGCACCATCAGCACGTAATACTTGTTCACGGGATCGAGGAAGTTGATCTGTGCACCGAACAGACCGATGTGGTCGACCGTGAAGCCGCGCAGTCCGTTCTCGCCGCCCGTGAAGGAGGAGGCCTGCAATGCCACGTAGTAGACAAGTTGCGCCAGCGCGAGCGTGACCATGGAGAAATAGATGCCGCGGGTTCGCGTCGAGATGGTTCCGATCAATGCGGCAAGCGCCGTGCTCGCCGCGATCGCCACCGGCACCGCGGCAAACCACGGCAGGCCCCAGCGACCGATGGCGATGCCGGTCAGATACGCGCCGGTGCCGAAGAATGCGGCGTGACCGAACGACAGCAGACCGGTGTAGCCGAACAGGAGATTGTAGCCCATCACCACGACACCGTAGATCAGGACGTTCACGGCGAGCGCCTTCGACGGCAGCAGCCAGGGCAGCAGCGCCAGCGCGACCAGCGAGACCAGCACGCGATGATCCGCGAGGAAAGCGAAGAGGCGCTGCGCCTGATGGAGCGGCGGTGCTTCGTCGGTCGACTGCACCGTCATCACGCTCTCCCCCTGAGGCCGAACAGGCCCTGCGGCCGGATCAGCAGGACCGCGGCCATGAGCGCGAACATCACGATCGTCGCCATCTCGGGCGCGAACAGCGCGACCATGCTGATGCAGATCCCCACCATCAGTCCCGCGACCACGGCACCGACGATCGAGCCGAGGCCGCCGATCACGGTGACGACGAAGGCTTCCGCCAGCACCAGCGTTCCCATCTCGGGATTGACGCTGCGCATGGGTCCCGCCAGCACCCCGCCGAGCGCGGCGAGGCCGACGCCGAGGCCGAAGATCGCGAGCCACACCTTGCCGATGTCGACCCCGAGCACACGCATGATCAGGGGATCACGGGCACCGGCACGAACAATCAGGCCGACGCGGGTCTTCTCCAGCATCAACCAGAGCACCAGCAGCACGACGGCCACGAGCGCGATCACGAACAGACGATATTTGGGAAAGAAGCCGACGCCGAGATCGACGACGCCGATCAATTGGGACGGCGTTGGAAACGGAATGCCGTCGCTGCCGAACACGATGCGCACGCCCTCGACCAGGATGTAGCTGAGGCCGAAGGTGAGCAGCAATGGATCATCGATCGAGCGGCCATACAGACGTCGGACCAGGACGAATTCGATCAGCATGCCGAACGCGCCGACCAGAATTGGCGCGAGTAGCAAGCCCCACCAGAAGCTACCGGTCAGCGATGCCAGATACAGACCGGCATAGGCCCCGATCATGAACAGCGCCCCATGGGCGAAATTGACCACGCCGAGCATGCCGAACACGATGGTGAGGCCGAGCGCAGTGATCACCAGCACCGCCCCAAGGGCGATGCCGGAAAACAGCTGCATGATGATCAGCGAGAGGTCCATGCGATCAGGATCAAGTCGGGTGGCCGAGTTCGCTGCAGCTTCGCAGCATCTCGTCCGCCCCTGGATCGCTGGCCACGATCGCGAACAGGTCGTTCTCGTTCGCCATCGCCGACTTCTTCTTGGATTCCAGCACCAGCACCGACTGCACCGACTGGTGGTCGCATTTGCGGTAATGCTGCGGGCCCTTGGTCAGATCGTATTGCAGTCCCTCCAGCGCCGCGACGACCTTATCGGTCTCGGTGCCGCCGGCGGCCTGCATCGCCTGCAACAGCGAGCCGACGCCGGAGTAGCCATAGGCGCCGTAGTCGGTCGGGATCGCACCGCCATTGGCGGCCCGGAACGCCTTGTTGAACTCGGCCGCGGTCTTGTTCTGTGTCTCGAGACCCCAATAATAGTTGGCGCCGCCGACGACGCCCTCGAACACGTCGGGACCGACGGCGAGGCGCTGGTTGTGCAGGATCACCGGCACCACGATCTTCATCTGCTGCTTGATGCCGAAATCGACCGCCTGCTTGATCGCATTGGCCTGGTCGCGACCGAAATTGCTGATGCACAGCACGTCCGGCCGCAGCGACATCAGGCGCGGCATGAAGGTCGAATAGTCGGCCGCACCGAACGGATGCAGGATCTCGCCGACGCTCTCGGCACCAATCGCGGTCTGCGCCCGCTTGAAGCCGCGCAGCATCTCATGGCCATAGGCATAGTCGGCCACGAGATGGGCGACCTTCATGCCCTTCTTGATGGTCTGGCGGGCCACGGCCGCTGTGGTCATGTGCGGGTTCAGCGCCTCGTGGAAGGTGTATTTGCTGAAATCCTTGGCTTCGTTGATGGTGTCGGACTGGCTGATCGAGACGTAGATCACGCCGCGCGCCCGCGTCACCTCGTTGACGGCGAGCTGGACGGCGCTGGAGAGCGCCCCGACGATGGCGTGGACCTTGTCCTTCTCGATCAGCTCGAGCGTCCGCGTCGCCGCTTCGCCGGCATTGAGCTTGTCGTCACGCACCAGGAGCTCGACCTTGCGGCCGGCGATCCCGCCCTTGTCGTTGACCAGCTTGACCGCAAGCTCGGCGCATTTGACCTGGTCGCGGGCCTCGGCTGCGAACGGGCCGGTCAGCGGCGTCGGAAAGCCGATGCGGATGGTGTCATCGGCGGCGCGTCCCAGGCGCGGCATCGCGAGCGTGGCGACACCTGCCGACATCCCCATCAGCGCCGTACGGCGGGATATTCCTGTGCGTCGCAGCCTCGTCTCGTAGTTTGGCATGATCTCCTCCCTCATTCGTATTTCTTAGAACCGGTTGAGCGCCTTGAGCACGCGCGCAGGCGTGATGGGAATGGTGTTGATGGAGGCGCCGAAGGGCATCAGCGCATCGTTGACCGCATTTAGCACACAGGCCGACGCGGCCGCGGTGCCGGCCTCGCCGCAGCCCTTTGCGCCGAGAATGGTGTCCGCCGTCGGCGTCTCGACGTGATCGATGGTAATGTCCGGCATCTCCATCGCCATCGGCACCAGATAGTCGGCCATCGACCCGTTGAGCAACTGGCCGGTCTCACCGTAACGGCACTCCTCGAACAGCGCAGCGCCAAGACCCTGCACGACACCACCGCGCAACTGCTCGTCGACCAGCATCGGGTTGATGATCCGGCCGCAATCCTCGACGACATAGTGCTTCAGCAGCCTGATGAAGCCGGTTTCGACATCGACTTCGAGGTAGCAGCCTTGAATGCCATTGGTGAAGGCAAAGGGATAGCCCTGGGGCGCGAAATGATGACTGACGGTCAGTTGCGCCTGAGTGCCCGGTGGCAAGGTGTCGGACCGGAAATAGGCGATGCGCGCGATCTCGGCGACCGGCAGACGCGTCTGCCCCGTCGCGACACTGACGATCTGGCCGTCGACGACGTCGAGCGCGGCGGGCTGCTCCTGCAGCACCAGCGCGGCAATCTCCAGAATGTTCGCCTTGAGCTTTCGCGCGGCCTGCAGTGCCGTCTCGCCACCGATGCCCGCGCCGCGGCAGGCCCAGGTCGCACCACCATGCGGCGTGACCTCGGTATCGCCGGTGATGATCTTGACGTGCTCCTGGGCGAGGCCGAGCTGGTCGGCGACGATCTGGCTGATGATCGCCTCGGTGCCCTGTCCCTGCTCGGTCACGGAGATCGCACAGCGCACCTCGCCCGACGGCGTCAGGCTGACGGTCGCGCCATCCTGCGAGGAGATGCGCGCGCCGCCGACGCCGTAGAACGCAGGGCTCGGGTTGGTGATCTCGACGAAGGTCGCAATGCCGATGCCGCGATAGATGCCGCGCCGATGCAGCTCGGTCTGCTCGGCGCGCAGCGCGTCGTAGTCCATGATCTCGCGCAGCCGCCGCAGGCAGACCTCGTGCGACAGCGCCTCGAACCTGTAGCCGCTCGGCGAGGCCGTCGGATAGGCATTGTCGGCGATCACATTCCTGGCGCGCATGGAAAACGGATCGATCCCGACGCGGCTTGCGGCGAGATCCACCATGCGCTCGGTAACCGCGCAGGCGATGGGATGTCCGACCGCGCGGTACTGGCTGGTCTGCACCTTGTTCTGGAACACGACCTCGAGCGCGGCACGATAGGACTTGAAGTCATACGGCGCACCGATCAGGCGGATGACCTGATTGCCTTCGACGACGCTGGTGCGCGGATAGGTCGAGAACGCGCCGATCGCCGTGGCATCGTGGACGTCCATGGCAAGGATCTGGCCGTCGGCGTCGACGGCCATGCGCGCGCGGACATGGTGATCGCGGGCATGAATATCCGACACGAAGGACTCGATGCGATCGGCGACGTATTTGACCGGGCGCCCGAGCAGGATCGACAACCCGACAACCGCCATGTCCTCGTGGTAGACGTGCAGCTTCATGCCGAACGAGCCGCCGATATCGGGCGCGATCACGCGCACGCTGGCTTCCGGGATGCCGTAGTGGCGAGCGTACAGATCCTGGAACTGGTAGGGCGTCTGCGTGGCGTGGTGCACCGTCAGCGCGCCGCTCTCGGGATCATAATCCGCGACGATGGCCCGCGGCTCCAGCGTGACCGGGGTATGACGGCCGAAGCTGAATTCTTCCTCGATCACATGCGCGGCCGACGCGAAGGCCTCATCGACGCCGCCGCTGTCGAGCTGCGTGCGGAAACAGATGTTGGACGCCGCAACCGGATTGACCAGCGGCATCCCCGGCCGGCGCGCGGCGTCGAGATCGACCACCGCCGGCAGCTCCTCGTAGTCGACCGAGATCAGCTCCAGCGCATCCTCGGCGATCGCCCTGCTCTCGGCGACCACGGCAATCACGGCCTGCCCGGCCCAGACGACGCGATCCGCCGGCAACGGCAGCTGCGGCTCGGACGTCATGCCCTTGAAATGATCGAGCGTCCCGGTCCAAGGTGTGCAGATCTTCGCAAGATCAGCGCCGGTCGCGACCAGATGCACGCCCGAAAGCGCCCGCGCTGCATCGACCTCGATGCGGGTGATCCGTGCATGAGCATACGGGCTGCGCAGGAAGCCTGCGTACAGCATGCGAGGCAGGCGAATGTCGGTCACGTAGCGCCCGCGTCCGGCGAGCAGCCGCTTCGCATTCGGTCGCGGCACGGAGCGGCCGATATAGGAATTCGGACGGTCCAGCGAGGTCAGCGGCGCGCTCATTGTGACGAGCCCTCCGCGTCCTGCGATGCCGTTGCCGACCGCGCCGCAGCCACCGCGGCGATGGCGTCGACGATCGCTTCATATCCGGTGCAGCGGCAAAAATTCCCCGAAAGCGCGTCGCGGATGGTCTCGCGACTCGGCCGTGCAGCACGGGTCAGCAGCTCATGAGCGGTGATCAGCATGCCCGGCGTGCAGAACCCGCATTGCAGCGCATTGCGCCGATGAAACTCGGCCTGCAGGTCGGCGATCACGCCGCTCTCCGAGAGCCCCTCGATCGTATCGATCCGCGCGCCATCGGCCTGCACGGCAAACATCAGGCAGCCATGCACAGCAGCGCCGTCGAGCTGAACCAGACAGGCGCCGCAGGCGCCCATTTCGCAACCGGCATGCGTGCCGGTCAATTCGAGCTGCTGGCGAAGACAATCCACCAGCGTGTCGCGAGGCGCGACGTCACAAGCCACCTTGCGGCCGTTGACGATGAGGCGAATGCGGACCTGCTCGTCGGCCTCGATGTCGACCGGCGCGCTCATGCGGCATCTCCGATCCGTCCCAGCAGCCGGCCGAGCAGAACGCGTGCGAGATGCAGGCGCATCGCCGCCGGAACATCGTCGCTGTCAGCAGGCGCGAGATCGTCATCAAGCGCAGCCTGGGCAGCCGCAATCCGTCCGGCATCGATCCGGCCGCCCGTCAGCGCTTCCTCCGCATGTCTAGCACGGGTCGGGACATTGCCGACCGAGAAGAACGCAATGCGGATGCGCTCGATCAGATCGCTCTGACAGGTCGCGAGCAGGCCGCAACCGACCAATGCATAGTCGCCGCGCCGGCGGGCCAGCTCATCGAACGCAATGCGCTGGCCGGCTTTGAAGAGAGGAACATGAACTGCGACGAGGAGCTCGCCTGACGCGATCGCCGTCTCAAAAAGGTCGGTGAAGAAGTCATCGGCTTTGACGCGGCGCCGGCCGGACGCACCGGCAATCTCGATCTCGGCGTCGAGCGCCAACACCATCGCCGGAAATTCGGAGGCCGGGTCGGCCAGCGCGACACTGCCGCCCAAGGTCCCGCGATTGCGGATGGCAGGGTGCGCAACGAACGGCGCTGCGGCGCGCAACAGCGGCGCAAACTCAGCGATCAGCGGATCGGTCAGCATCTCGCAGTGCCGGGTCAAGGCGCCGATCCGCAACCACTCGCCGTCCCGCGTGACGCCGCGCAGCTCTGCAATGTGATTGATATCGATCAGAATACGCGGCGCCTGAAGACGCAACGCCAGCGCCGGAACCAGACTCTGGCCACCGGCAATGAAGCGTGCATCGTCGCCGGCGCCCGCATGAGCTTCGAGCGCCTCGCCGATCGTGTGTGCACGAAAATAGCTGAAAGCCCTCGCTTTCATCCGTTCCTCGCCGCCAGGGCTCGCCAGCCCGGAGTCCCAGATTTGTGACCATCTGGTCTTAAAAGAGTTGCACGCGGCGGCAGCGCGGTCAACCAGAAACGAACGATTGGTCACAAATCTGCTTTCGGGTATCAAGCAGGCTGTCGCCGCAATCGATGAGACCATGGCTAAGACCTCGAAGACAGCGAACGCTGAGACAAACGGCCGCGTTGGTGGAGGCCAGCGGAGAACCGACGGCCGCCCTCGCGCGAGGCGCCGCAACATGCGCGCCGCCGACCGCGAGCGCGTGATCGTGGATGAAGCCATCCGCTTTTTCGCCGAGCGCGGCTTCGAAGGCCAGACGCGGGAACTCGCGAAGCGCATGGGTATCGCGCATTCGGTGATCTACCGGCACTTCCCCAGCAAGGAAGCCCTCATCGAGCGCGTCTATCAGGAGGTCTATCTGAGCCGCTGGTCGCAGGATTGGGGCCCGCTGATCCGCGATCGCAGCCATCCGCTGAAGGCACGGCTAACCGGCTTCTATCTCGACTATGTGGCGCGCGTGTTCGAATATAATTGGGTGCGGATCTTCGTGTTCTCGGGCATGAAGTCGTTCGGCATCACCGGTCGCTATCTCGACCTCGTCCGACGCGAGATCATCGAGCCTGCCGCGATCGAGCTGCGGCATGAATTGCAGCTCCCAGACGCCGCCACCTGCCCTCTCGGCAGCCGCGAGACGGAGATGTTCTGGGGACTGCACGGACGCATCTTCTATCTCGCGATCCGAAAGTTCATCTACGAGACACCCGTTCCATCCGACCTCGAGCAAACCGTGCGTGATGCGATCGACCTCTTCATGGACGGCGCCAGACTGGCGCTCCCGCGGCTCGTGCACGACGATCAGGCCGGAACAGCACGATGATCCGGCCCGTCGTCGGCGGCGATCTTGAGCAGGCTCTCCGAGGATACTGCACATGCCTGCCGGCTGCGGCCCTCACGCCGTTCGGCTACGCCCACCATTGCGGCTGATCTTCGCGGCGACGAGATAGGATAGCGGCATGGCGACGACGAATCCGACCAACGCCGCCAACGGGAGGTCCTTCATCGGGCTCGCAACCAGCCCCTGCACCGTCAACAATACCGTAACCGCACTGCCTGCAAGCACGGTGCCCAGCATGACCCAGATGAGAATTGCGACCTTGAACATCTGTCTTTCTCCGCCAGTAGGAAAGCTTTCGATCCCTTGACGCGAGAATGCTCTGCCTGCGACTTCGAGCCGGCATTGATTTGGAACAACCGGACTCAGCAATCGAGGGAGGAGCGACTGCTCCTCCCTCGATCAGTCCCGATAAGCCCACGGAATGCCGCGGACGCCTCATGATCGGCGATCGAACGACACGGCTCTATCGTGTCGCTGGAACGAAGTGATCTCGCTTGCTGACCGAAGTACCAGTCGCCGGATCCGTGATCTTGATCTCGATGTCCACCGGCGCGGAGGGAAGGTCGGCTCCCTTGGCCTCGATCGACATGCGGATCTCGCGGGTCTGGTCCTGGCCGACATCGATCACCATGCGACCGTCCTGCTCGCGCGTCTCGCCGGCCACCGTCACCTTGGCGTTCGGAAGCCCCACGACGTCCAGCACGAAGTCGCGCGCGCCGCGCTTGTTGAGCAGACGGACTGTGTAGTCGTTACGGACGCCGCCATCCGACAACTGCACGAACAGCGGGTTACGTTCATGCAGCACGTTGATGCCCATCGTGCCGCGCGTCGCCAGCGAGTACAGCATGATCCCGCCGACGATCGCGATGAAGCTCGCATAGATGACCGTGCGCGGCCGGATGATCCGGTAGATCTCGGGCTTACCTTCCTTGCGGCGCTGCACGTTGATGTCGGTGTCGTACCCGATCAGGCCGGTCGGACGGCCGATCTGGGTCATCACGCTGTCGCAGGCGTCGATGCATAGGCTGCACTGGATGCAGCCGAGCTGGATGCCGTGGCGGATGTCGACGCCGGTCGGGCAGACGTTGACGCATTGGTGGCAGTCGATGCAGTCGCCGGCGGGAGCGCCCTGCAGCCGTGCGGCTTCCGCCTTCTTGACCGACATGCGCGGCTCGCCGCGGTCGCCCTTGTAGGTGACGTTGAGCGCCCATTCGTCGGTCAGCGCGGCCTGAATGCGCGGCCACGGGCACATGTAGATGCAGACCTGCTCGCGGGCGTGGCCAGCGAACACGTAGGTCGTCGCCGTCAGGATGCCGATCCAGAGATAGGCGATGAACGGCGCCTGGAAGGTGGCCAGATCCTTCACCAGCGTAGGCGCATCGTCGAAATACAGCACCCAGGCGCCGCCGGTCCACCAGCCGATCATGATCCAGAGGAAGTGCTTGAGCGCGGCCTGGCGAATATGGGTGAAGGTCCAGCCGCGCTTGTCGCTGAGCATGCGCTCACGGCGGTCGCCCTCGGCCCAGCGCTCGACGGCGTAGAACAGGTCGGTCCACACCGTCTGCGGACAGAGGTAGCCGCACCACAGACGGCCGGCCACTGCATTCATCAGGAACAGGGCGACCGCCGCGATGATCAACAGCCCCGTGAAGTAGTAGACCTCCTGCGGCCACAACTCGATGAAGAAGAAGTAGAACCGGCGATGCGGGAAGTCGACCAGCACCGCCTGGTTCGGCATGCCGGGACCGCGATCCCAGCGGACGAAGGGCAGCAGGTAGTAGATGCCGAGCGTGATGCACAGGATCGTCCACTTGATGCGCCGGAAGCGGCCGTGCACGGCCGCCGGATAGACCTTTTCGCGCGCCTTGTAGAGCGGCCCGACGATATAGGTTTCGTCCGAGTCAGCCATGATATCCTCGCTTCATCTTGCCGTCCTTCCGACCGATTCAGGAGAACGCGTTGCCGCTCTTGAGCCCCAGCTTCTTGAAGACGATCGCTGCCGGACAGAAGCCCGTGAACGAGGCCTGGATCATGTTCACGCCAGCAAAGGCCGCCAGCAAGAACCAGTAGGGACTGACGTACCAGCCCAGGGCCAGACTGAGCAGGACGACGATCCCTGCGAAGGTGAGAACTGCTTTGTCGACGTTCATGACATACTCCCTCATGGTTGCATTTGAGCGTAATCAAGCAAGTGCCGGTCCGGCCGTACGGCTATTGCCGCAGGCCGGACAGTGTCCAGGCGACGATTCGTTGCGAGTCCATCGCACCCGAAATCCGCGCCAGCTCCCGACCCTGCTGCAGCAGCAGCATGGTCGGAATTCCGGAGATGCCGAGCCGTGCCGAAACTTCCGGCGCCTCGTCCGAGTTCAGCTTAAGGAGTTGCACACGCGGCTCCAGCTCCTGGGCCGCACGTGCGAACATTGGCGCCATCGCACGGCATGGGCCGCACCACGGCGCCCAGACGTCGACGAGCAGCGGCAAACTGCTATGCGCGACATGACGCTCGAACGCGGGCTGGTCGACCTCGATCGGATGGCCGCTGAACAGCGGCGTATGACATTTGCCGCATTTCCCCTGCGCCGGCGCCCGGTCCGCGGGCAGACGGTTGATCTGCCCGCAATGGCCGCACACGATCTGCAAGCCGTTGCTCATGTCCCGGTCCTGACTTCCTTGATCTTGGCGATGTTGAGCCGGTCGAGCAGGAACTTCTCGTAGAACGGCTCGGGCGTCCCGCGCCTCATCTTGCGCAGGAAGTACTTCTCGAAGGCGACCTTGGCGTAGTGCACCCACTCCCCCTTCGACGACCAGTTGACGTTGCGCGGCGGGATCTGCGGCTGAGCCAGGAAGGCGACGCCGGAATCGCCGAAATCGGCAAGACAGATCGCGTTCCAGGTCGGCTCGGCTTTTGGCTCCTCGCCGCGCAGCAGCGCCCCGATGTTCAAGGCCGTCGCCGTCACCATCGATTCGATCATGAAACCCGTCTTGGGCACCCCGACCGGCACCGGCGTCGGCCCGATCGGCGGGATCGCAACGCAGACGCCGATGGCAAACACGTTGGGGAAGGTCGGATTGCGCTGATGCTTGTCGACGACGATGAAGCCGCGCGGATTGGTCAGCTTGTCGATGCCTCTGACGGCGCCGACGCCGCGGAATGCCGGCAGCATCATCGAATAGGCGAACGGCAGCTCATGCGTCTTGCGGACGGAGCCGTCGTCGGCGATCTCCTCCACGAACATGCGGCCGTCCTCGACCTTGGTGACGCGCGCGCTGGTGATCCACTTGATGTGCTTCTCGCGCATCTCGCTCTCCAGCAAGCCTTTGGTGTCACCGACACCGTCGAGGCCGAGATGACCGATATAGGGTTCGGATGTCACGAAGGTCATCGGCACCTGGTCGCGCAGCTTGCGGCGGCGCAGCTCGGTCTCCAGGATGAACAGGAATTCGTAGGCCGGTCCGAAGCAGGACGCGCCCTGCACCGCGCCGACGATCACCGGGCCAGGCTTCTCGGCCAGCCTGTCGAATGCCGCCTTGGCATGGGCGGCGTGGTCAACATGGCACACGGACTGCGTATGTCCATCCGGTCCGAGCCCTGGAATCTCATCGAAGGCGAGTTCGGGACCGGTCGCGACGACGAGATAGTCGTAAGCCACCATGGCGCCGTCCGTGAGCTCGACCTGGTTCTCGGCGGCGTGCACCCTCTTGGCGCCCTGCGTCAACAGCCGGATGCCCTTGCGCTGCATGACGTCGACCAGATCGATCTCGATCTCGTCGCGCTTGCGCCAACCGACGGCGACCCACGGGTTGGACGGCACGAAATGATAGGAGGACCCCTGCGAGATGACGGTCACGCGATCCTCCTTTCTCAGCTGGGGCAACAATTCATAAGCCATCAGGGAGCCGCTCAGCCCCGCTCCGATCACGACAACATCCGCCATTGGGTCCTCCATCGCCTTGCTTCGTTATTGTTTCGCCCAGCCGCGACCTTACGAGCTGGCCTTGACTATATATTCGAATATCTGTATATACGCAACTATGAAATTTAATGCTGACATCATGGAAGCGGCGGCCGACCAGGCCAGTGACCTCTTGAAGGCGCTGTCGAACCGGCACCGGCTCCTGATCATCTGCCAGCTGGTCGACAACGAACGGTCTGTCGGCGAGCTTGCTGCATTCCTCGGCCTGCGTGACTCGACCGTCTCGCAGCACCTCGCACTGCTGCGCAAGGACGGCCTGGTCACCGCGCGGCGCGAGGGGCAGACGATCTACTATTCGATCACCAGCGAGCCGGCTCGCGAGGTCCTGAAGACCCTCTATCAGGTCTATTGCGCAACGCGGCCGCCGAAACCTGCGCCGAGACTATGACGGCGCGATCCCGCCGACTTGACTAGCATCAAGTGGGAACCCGCATCCCGGTGGGATGTCTGTACCGCCCACGGATGTTTCGCTTTACCCGATTTAGGTCAATAGAAGAGACAGGAATAGGCTGATGCGCAGATTATCGGTCCTGAGCTTGGTCGCCGCGATGGCGTGGCAGGCGGCGCCGGCCCTTGCGGAGACGCTGACGGTGGCGCCACGGCAGGTCGCCGACGAGAAGGCGGTGTTCGCGACGGTGGAGAGCATCAGCGTGGTCCCTGCCCGCGGCCGCATCGGCGGCACCATCGTGCAGCTTTCGGTGCGCGAAGGCGACCCGGTCAAGCGCGGCCAGCCCATCGCCTTGATCGGCGATGAAAAGCTGGCCCTGCAGATCAAATCGCTCGACGCCCAGATCGAAGCGCTGCAGGCGCAAGCGAACCAGGCGCAGATCGACTTCACGCGTACCGAGGGCCTCGTCGAGCGCGGCACCCTGCCCCGCATCAAGCTCGACGAGACGCGCACGGCGCTCAACGTCGCCGAGAACGGGCTGCGGGCCAAGACCGCCGAGCGTGCCGTGGTCAACCAGCAGATGAGCGAAGGCCAAGTGCTGGCGCCCGACGACGGCCGCGTGCTGAAAAAGCTCGTTGCCGTCGGATCGGTCGTTCTGCCGGGCGATCCCGTGGTGACCGTGGCGCAGCAGAACTTCAAGCTGCGACTGCGCGTGCCCGAGCGGCACGCTCTCTTTCTCAAGGCGGGCGACAGGGTGCGGGTCGACGGCGCCGAGTTCGGTGACAGCGCCAACAAATGGGGGGTGATCGACCTGGTCTATCCGCAGATCGAGGAAGGCCGTGTCGTGGCCGACGCGATCGTCTCCGGTCTCGGCCAGTATTTCGTCGGCGACCGGCTCCGGGTCTGGATCTCCGGCGGCCAACGCGATGCCTACGTGATCCCGCAGCGCTACGTCACAACACGGTTCGGCATCGACTATGTCCAGTTGCAGCAAGGGGCGCAGAAGGTGAGCGTTCCGGTGCAGCGCGGCCGCGCTCTGCCGAGCGCCGATCTCCCCGATGGACTCGAAATCCTGTCCGGCCTGCGCGCCGGCGACCAGTTGGTGCAGCCGTGAAACTCGGACTCTCAGGCAAGCTTACCCAGGCGACCATCGCCTCGCCGCTGACGCCGCTGTTTCTGCTCGCGGCGCTCGTGGTCGGCCTCATCGCCGTCGTCGTGATCCCGCGCGAGGAAGAGCCGCAGATCAGCGTGCCGATGGTCGACATCCGGGTCAACGCCGACGGCCTGCGTGCGCCCGACGGCGTCGAGCTCGTAACCAAGCCGCTGGAGACCATCGTCAAGGCGATCGATGGCGTCGAGCACGTCTACAGCCAGACCGAGGACGACCGTGTCATGGTCACCGCGCGGTTCCTGGTGGGGACCAAGTTCGAGGACGCGATCCTGCGCGTCCACGAGAAGCTACGCGCCAACCTCGACCGCATCCCCGTCGGCATTCCCGAGCCGCTGATCGTCGGCCGCGGCATCAATGACGTCGCCGTCACCGTGCTGACGCTGTCGCCGAAGCCTGAAGCCGCCGGGCGCTGGTCCGACAAGGACCTCTACGAGCTCGCCGACAAGCTGCGGGCGGAGCTGACCAAGGTCGACAATATCGGTCTGACCTATATCTCCGGCGGCGGCGCCCAGCAGATCCGGGTCGAGCCCGATCCGGAAAAACTGTCGCTGTTCGGCGTGACCCTGCAGCAGCTCGTCGCCAAGGTAAAGGACGCGAACCGATCGTTCATGGCCGGAGACGTTCGCGACGGCGGCATCGTGCGCAATGTCGCCGCGGGCCAGACGCTCACCGGTATCCCGGACATCGGCCTGCTGCTGATCTCGACGCGCGACGGCCGTCCCGTCTATGTGCGCGACGTCGCCACCGTCGTCATCGGCCCCAACCTCGCAGAGCATCGCGTCTGGGATGACGCCCGCAACGACAAGGGCGATTGGCACCGGGTGCCGGCGGTGAGCCTCGCGCTCGCCAAGCGCGCCGGCGCCAATGCCGTGGTGGTGTCTCACGACATCGCGCAGCGCCTCGAAGGGCTGAAGGCCAGTCTCATTCCGAGCGACGTCGCGGTCACGGTGACGCGCGACTACGGCGAGACCGCCAACGAGAAGGCCAACGAGCTGCTGTTCCATCTCGGCCTCGCCACGATCTCGATCGTCGTGCTGATTGCGGTCGCCATTGGCTGGCGCGAAGCCCTCGTCACCTTCGTGGTGATTCCGACCACGATCCTGCTGACGATGTTCGCCGCCAATCTGATGGGCTACACGATCAACCGGGTCAGCCTGTTTGCCCTGATCTTCTCGATCGGCATTCTGGTCGATGACGCCATCGTCGTGGTCGAGAATATCGCGCGCCATTGGGGCATGCATGACGGCCGGCCGCGCCTGCAGGCCACCATCGAGGCGGTCGCCGAAGTCGGCAACCCCACCGTTGTCGCGACCTTGACCGTGGTCGCCGCCCTGCTGCCGATGCTGTTCGTGTCGGGACTGATGGGCCCCTACATGGCGCCGATCCCGGCCAACGCCTCGGCGGCGATGCTGTTCTCGTTCTTCGTCGCCATGGTGGTGGCGCCGTGGCTGATGCTGCGGCTGGCGCCGAGGTCGACCAGCGCCTCGGCAGGCTCTCATGACGCGCATGGCGAAGGCCGTCTCGGACGCATCTACCGAAGCGTCGCGCGCCCGATCGTCGCCAGCAAGCGCTCCGCCTGGATCTTCCTGCTCGGCGTCGGTATCGCCACCTTGCTGTCGATGACGCTGTTCGCCACCAAGTCCGTCACCGTCAAGCTGCTGCCGTTCGACAACAAGTCGGAGATCGCCGTGATGGTCGATCTGCCCGAAGGCGCGAGCCTTGAGGATACCGAGCGCACGCTGTTCGCGGCCGCCGACATCGCGCATGGGCTGCCGGAGATCACGACCGTGCAGAGCTATGCCGGCACGGCGGCGCCGTTCAACTTCAACGGTCTCGTGAGGCACTACTATCTGCGGGAGCGGCCCGAGCTCGGCGAGCTCCAGGTCAATCTCGCCGCGCGCGGCGACCGCAAGCGCGCGAGCCACGACATCGCGCTCGAGCTGCGCCAGCGGCTGAAGAGCATCCCTGTGCCGGCCGGCACCAGCATCAAGGTGGTCGAAGTGCCGCCCGGGCCTCCGGTGCTCGCCACCCTGCTGGCGGAAATCTACGGTCCGGACGCGGCGACTCGGCGCGCCGTCACCACCGAACTCAAGAAGGTCTTCGCCGACGTTCCCTTCATCGTCGATATCGACGATTCCATCGGTCAGCGACGGCCGCGGCTGCGACTGTCGATCGATCAGGACAGTCTCGAATTCTTCGGTGTCGAGCAGCGCGACGTCTACGACACGATCCAGACGCTGTTCGGCGGCGTCTCGGTCGGCTACTCGCATCGCGGCGAAGACCGCAATCCGATCGAGATCGCCGTGCGTCTGCCGAAGCACGACAAGAGCTGGAGCCAGGCCCTGGCATCGACGCCGGTGCCCGCCAACACGGTGCCTGGCAGCAAGACCGTCGTCGAACTCGGCCAGGTCGTGAAGGCCACCATGGAAGAGGGGTCGCCGACGATCTTCCGCCGTGACGGCCGCTTTGCCGACATGGTGATGGCCGAACTCGCCGGCCGCTTCGAGGCTCCGCTCTACGGCATGCTCGCGGTCGCCGACCGGATCGACGCCCATGACTGGGGCAAGCTGCCGAAGCCCGTGATCGGCTTCCACGGCCAGCCCAAGGACGAGTCCCGTCCGACGCTGCTGTGGGATGGCGAATGGGAGATCACCTACGTGACCTTCCGCGACATGGGCGCCGCATTCGGCGCCGCCATCCTCGGCATCTACGTTCTGGTCGTGGCGCAGTTCAAGAGCTTCCGGCTGCCGCTCGTGATCCTCACGCCGATCCCGCTGACCCTGATCGGCATCCTGCTCGGCCACTGGTTGCTGGGCGCGCCGTTCACGGCGACGTCGATGATCGGCTTCATCGCGCTGGCCGGCATCATCGTCCGCAACTCGATCCTGCTGGTCGACTTCATCCGCCACAGCGGCAACGAGGGCAAGACGTTGCGCGACGTCGTGCTGGAGGCCGGCGCCGTGCGCTTCAAGCCGATCCTGCTGACGGCGCTCGCGGCGATGATCGGTGCGGCGACGATCCTGCTCGACCCGATCTTCCAGGGGCTGGCGATCTCGCTGCTGTTCGGCCTGGCCTCATCCACCCTGCTCACCGTGCTCGTGATCCCCGCGATCTACATCGCGCTGCGCGAGCCCGGCAAACCCACCACGAAGATGTCCTAGGAGATGATGATGGACAAGAACTACCCCGAGCTCTGCAAGGACATTTCCGGCAATCTGCGAACGCTGCGCAAGGACATCCCTGAGGTCATGCAGGGCTTCTCTGCACTGGCTCAGGCCGCGAGTCGCGACGGCGCCCTCGACAAGAAGACCAAGGAGCTGATCGCGCTGGCGATCGGCGTTGCCGTCCGCTGCGACGGCTGCATCGGCTTCCATGCCGACGCGCTTGTGCGTCTCGGCGCGACCCGCCAGGAGGTCGAGGAAACGCTCGGCATGGCCATCTACATGGGCGGCGGACCGTCGCTCATGTATGCCGCCGATGCGATCGCGGCCTTCGAACAGTTCCAGGAACACGCGACAGCCGCCGCCTGACGCGGCATCAGCCACAGATGTCGAGAATCGCCAGCATGTAGATGCGGATCATGTCGAGATAGTCGGGAATGTCGACGCGCTCGTCAGGCATCGTGTTGTAGCGGCCGCCCGGTCCGCAGACGATGCCCTCCATGCCGCCATAGGTATAAAGATGGCCGGCATCGGTGCCATAGAAGCAGCTGGGCGCCACCGGGCCCGTCGGCTGGGCGGCGCCGCGCACGACGCGATAGGCATTGTTGACGGCACGGACGATCGCGCTCTCGGGCGCGACCTCGAACGGCGGCATGGTCGGTACGCCGGCGCGATCCTCCGACATCAGATGAGCCTTCAGGCCGGGAAAACGCGCCTCCAGCGCATCGAGCTCGCGCCGCATGTCCGCCAATGCGCCCTGCTCGGTCTGGCCCGGCGCGTAGCGGCCGGAGCCCTTGATACGGACGAAATCCGCGACCTGCGGCGTCCGCCACTCGTGCAGCTCGCGACCGAGCGCGCCGTGCACGACGCCGACATGAACGCGGTTGATGGCCTCATGTGCCGGCGAACGCGCGCCGGAGAATCGCATCGCATTGAGACGCGGAATGAGATCACAGGCGGCAGTGATGGCGTCAACCGCCTCCTCCCGCTTCGACAGATGCCGCGTGTTGCCGACGAGCTCGATGATGAACATGAATGCCGCGGCATGCATCGTCATCGCCTTGAGGTCGGTTGGCTCAGAATTGATGAAATAGTCCGCGCGCAGCCCCTGCTCCAGCAACGAGTAGGTGCCGACCCCGCCCTGCAGCTCGCCGACCACATAGGTCAGGATGACGTCGCCCCTCAGCTTGACGCCGGCCTCGATCAGCGTCTTGACCGCGCAGAAATAGGCGGCGTCGCCGGCCTTCATGTTTGACACGCCGATTCCGTAGACGAAATCGTCGTCCACCTTCCCTGCCCAGGGGTCGACGGTCCAGCCTTCCGTCACCGGATTGGTATCGACATGGCCGTTGAAGAGCAGGCTCTTGCCGCCGCCGGTGCCGTTCCAGCGGCCGACGGCGTTGACGCGGCCTTCGGCACCGAACGGCGCGACGAGCGCATCCAGGCCGATCGCGCTCATCTGCTCGGCCATGAACGTCGCGAGCTGCTTCTCGCCCTCGGTCTTCGAATAGCTCTTGTGCTGTACCATGCGCGACAGCAGCGCGAGCGACTCCGGGACGGAGATACGGGCGAGCAGGTCGTTGCGATCCATGGGGGCAATCCTTGCGGTCAGCCAACGGGCGCTGGCGAGGCCGCCATCAGCTCGCGGGTGTAAGGGTGAACGTCGTCTGCGCCGAAGGCATCGACGGCACGGCTGTCGACCAGCCGGCCGTGGCGCATCACGACGATGCGGTGCGCGATCTGCCTGATCAGGTTGAGATCGTGGGTGATGAAGAGATAGGCCGCGCCGGTCTCGGCGCGCAAAGCCAGCAGCAGCTCGATGATCTGGGCCTGGACGGAGACATCGAGAGGCGCCGTGATCTCGTCGCAGATCACCAGTCGCGGCCGCGCGGCAAAGGCCCGCGCGATTGCGACGCGCTGCTTCTCGCCGCCGGATAGCTGGTGCGGCCAGCGCATCGCATAGGACGCTGGCAGCCGGACCTGATCGAGAAGGCGCGGCACTGAGGCGACATCACCGCCGTAGAGCCTCAAGGGACGCGACAGGATCTCGCCGATGCGGTGACGCGGATTGAGCGAGGAATCCGGGTGCTGGAACACGATCTGAACATCGCGACGATAGGCGGAATTCATGTCGCGGGCCCCGCGCAGCATCCGGCCGTCGAAACTGATGGTACCGTCGAAGCGGGCGAGCCCGGTCAGGGCGCGCGCCATGGACGATTTCCCCGAGCCGGATTCGCCGACGAGGCCGACGATTTCGCCTGCGCGGATGTCGACATCGACGGCCTTGGTTGCCGGTGGTGGCGACGCGCGGAACAGGCTGGCCCGGCCGTAATGCACCTCGATGCCACGCGCCTCAAGCACCACGGCAGCGCCCGGCTGATCATTCACGAGCCGCCGCTCCGGACGCGGCACCGCGGCGATGAGTGCCTTGGTATAGTCGTGCTCCGGCGTCCGAAATATATCAGATGCCCCCGCCTGCTCGACGACGCGGCCGTGCCGGATCACCGCGACGCGATCGGCGACGCGGGTCATCATCGCGAGATCGTGCGAGATGTAGAGCGCAGCGACGCCCGTTTCCGCGCGCAGGCGCGCGAACAGCTCGATGATACGGGCACCGGTGATGACATCGAGCGCTGTCGTGGGCTCATCGAACAGGATGACATCGGGCCGGCAGCCGAAGGCCGTCGCGATGATCACCCGCTGCTTCTCGCCGCCGGAGATCTCGTGCGGATAGCGCCGCAGCACCGCCGCGGGGTCACGCAGCTCGACATGGCCGAGCAGCTCGACCGCGAGATCCCTGGCGGCCCGCGCGTTCAGACCGCGATGACGCATCAGCGTCTCGGTGATCTGATGGCCGATGGTCAGTGTCGGATTCAACGCGGTCGACGGGTCCTGGAACACCATGCCGATCCGGCGCCCCCGCACCTCGGTGAGTTGCTTCGGGCTCAGAGACCGCAGGTCGATATCGCCGAGGCGCAGCGATCCCGAGATCTCGCGGGCATTGGCCGGCAGATGCCGCATCAGCGCCCAGGCCAGCGAACTCTTGCCGGAGCCGGATTCGCCGACGAGGCCGAGCACCTCGCCCGGCGCGATCTCGAGTGACACGTCGCGCAGCACCTCGACGGCGCCCGCCGATGTGACGTAGTCCAGCCCGTAATTGGTGATGGCGAGCGCCGGCTTCATCGATCGTCCCGCGGATGCAGCGCGTCGCGCAGCGCATCGCCGACGAGATTGAAGGCGATCGCCGACAGCGCGATCGCCGCCGAGGGCGCGATCAGGATCCACGGCGCCTGGTGCATGTATTGCCGCGCATCGGCCACCATCAGCCCCCATTCGGATGCTGGCGGCTGCGCTCCCAGGCCAAGGAAGCTCAGCGTAGCGAACAGCATCACCGCAAACGACACCCGGATCGTGGCCTCGATGATGATCGGGCCCATCACGTTGGGAAGCATTTCGCGAAAGATGATCTGCGATGCCGCCTCGCCGCGCGCGATGGCGGCCTTGACGTAGTCCTGATTGCGCACCGCAAGGGCTACGGAGCGCGTGACCCGCGCCATGCCAGGCGCAAACGCAAAGCCAATCGCGATCACCGCGTTGACAGCCCCATTGCCGAGCGTGCTGACCAGCAGCAGCGCCGTGAGGAGACCGGGAATGGCCATCACAGCATCGTTGGTGCGCATGATGAATTCGTCGGCCTTGCCGCCGAGATAGGCCGATGCGACGCCTATCACGGCGCCCATCGCGCTGCCGGCGAGCGTCGCCGCGAGCGCCATCGGAACGGTGGCGCGCGCGCCGGACAGCAGGCGGCTCAGCACGTCGCGGCCGAACTGGTCGGCGCCCAGCCAGTTCTGCCATCCCGGCGGGCGGAAACGGCCGAGAAAATCCATCTTCTCCGGCCCATAGGGCGCGAGCCACGGGCCGAGGATGCAGACGATGGCGAGGGCAACGAGCAGCATCACGCTGATCGCCCCCTGCGGCTTGCGGATCATCCTGCCGAACAGCTCAGTCATAGCTGATCCGTTTGTCGAGCAGCGCGTAGACGACATCCGCCAGCGTGTTGGTGATCGCGTAGGTGACCGCCATGATCATCGCGCCGGCCTGGATCGACGGCAGATCGCGGGTGGTGATGGCGATCATCAATGCGCGGCCGATGCCGGGGATGGCGAAAATCTCCTCGATGACGATGATGCCGCCCAAGAGATAGCCGACGTCGAGCGCGACGATGGTGATAACCGGCAGCAGCGCGTTGCGCATCACGTGCCGCACCAGCACCGTCCGCTCAGGCAGGCCCTTCAGCCGCGCCGCGCGAACGTAGTCGGACTGCAGCACGTCCAGCGTCTCCGAGCGCATCATGCGCATGACATGCGCGACGAGAATCACCGAGACCGTCAGGACCGGAAGGATCAGATGGCGTAGCGCCAGCCCGGCATCCTCCAGCGGCGACACGTAGCCGGTCGCCGGCAGCCATGGCAGGATGTCGGTCAGCAGCAGCGCCAGCACGGTTGCGGTGACGAATTCCGGCAGCGAGACCCCGAGATAGGCGATCACGCTGGTCGTCGTATCCGTCGGCCGGCCCTTGCGGAGCGCCGCGAAGATTCCGAGCGGGACTGCGATCAGAAGAGTGACGACGAGCGCGCCAGCTGCCAGCAGCAGAGAGCGCGACAGCGCCGTCAGCATCTCCGGCGCGACCGACAGGCCGGTGCGCATGGAGACGCCGAAATTGCCCGTGGCCGCGTGCGCGACCCAATGCGCGAATTGCTGCCAGACCGGATCGTCGAGCCCGAGCCGGCTGCGAACGGCTGCCAGCGCCTCTGGCGAGGCGTTCTCGCCAAGCAGCGTCTGCGCGGCATCAGCCGGCAGCGCCTGCGTGATGGCGAACACCAGCACGCTGACGATGACGACCGTGTAGACCATCAGGAGCAGCCGCCGTAGCAGCCAAGCGAATGACACCGCTCGGATCCTGCCTCAGCTGCGCTTGGGCGCGCCGGCGCCGAGCGAGACGAGATCGAGCCGGAACACCGACCCACGCGGATGCAGCTGGTAGCCTTCCACATACGCGCGCTGCGCCGCCAGGATGTCGAAGAAGACCGGAATGACCGACGGCACCTCCTCGCTCATCATCGTCTGGGCCCGCGCATAGAGCGCGGCACGATTGGCATCGTCGGTCTCGCTACGCGCCGCATTGACGATCTCGTCGAAGCGCGCATTGTTCCAGCGCGTCTCGTTCCAGGCCGCATCCGAGGTATAGAGCAGCTTGAAGATCGCGTCGGCGGTCGACTGCATGTTGTAGAAGCCGACGTAGAAATTGCCTTTCTTCCAGACCTGATCGAGATAGGTTGCGTGCGGCATCGTCTGAACGTTGATGCGGAAGCCGGCGGGCGCCGCCATCTCACGGATCGCAACGCCAAGCTGCGTGCGCGTGTCCGGCTTGTCGGATGCCACCATCGTCAGGTCGATGCCGGAGGGATAGCCGGCATCGGCAAGCAATTGCCTGGCTCTGGCCATGTCGGGCTTCTTCAGTTTGCTGTCCTGATAGAAGCGGTAGGCGGGGCTCAGCGGCGTGTCGCTGCCGGGCGTGCCATAGCCGCCGGCCACGAAGCCGGCCATGGCCTCGCGATCGATGGTCAGCGCCAGCGCCTGGCGCACGCGAACGTCGTTGAACGGCTTCTGGTCGCAGCCCATGTTGACGTTCAGAAACTGCCCCGAGGGGATCCGCACCGCCTTGACGCCGCTGGCCTTGCCGAGCCGCTCATATTCGCCGGGCGTGGTCGACAACATGAGATCGATGTCGCCCGAAATCAGAGCCGATGCCTCGGCGGTGCGGTCGGGATAGACGAGGATCTCGACGCGATCGAGTGAAGGCCGCGCGGGATCGTAATAGACCGGGTTGCGCTCGACGACGATCTTGCGGTCCGGCTCATAGGACACGAGCTTGAACGGCCCTGAACCATTCGCCTTTGTGGCGAGGCTGGCGAGATCGGCGGCAACGACTTTCGCAGGCACGATGCGCGCATTGTTGTAGGCGAGCGCGACCGGAAAATCGGCGAAGGCAACCGATAACGTGAACCGCACGGTCGACGCATCTACGGCGGCGACATCCTTGATCGGGCCGACATTGGTACGCGCCGGTGACGCGGTCTTCGGATCGAGGATCGCCTTGAAGGTCGCGACGACATCCTCCGCCGTCAGCGGCGAGCCGTCGTGGAAGCTGAGATTGGGCCGCAGCTTGAACGTCCACTCGGTGAGCCCCGCGCCGGCCTGCCACGACAACGCGAGGTCCGGCTCGACCGACATGTCCGGCTTCAACCGGGTCAAGTTGGAATAGAGCAGCTCGGTAATAAGGTATTCCGGATTGACGCGCGCGAGCAGCGGGTGAATGACGGCCGCACCCTGATCGACCGAGATCCGCAACACGCCGCCGCGCTTGGGCGCCTCGGCGGAGAGAGAGACTTGCGGCAGGGCACCAAGCGCGAGCGCGGAGCCGGCAAGGAAATGACGACGAGTCACGGACGGCATCGGGCGAAGTCCTTTTCGGGCGTGATGGCTTCGGGAGAGAGCTCGGGACAGAACTCGGCCGCAAGATAGGCGAGCACCGACTTCGCCAATGCGACGATGTCGGTGAACGTCGTCGATTCGCCCGGCGCATGGATGCGGCTATCGGGCCTGCCGAGACCCGTGAGCAGCACCTCCTGCAGGCCCGTGGCCTGCTGCACCCAGCCGAAATCGGAGCAGCCGGACGCCCCCCATCGGGCGAAGTCCTCGGCCGCGTAGCCGAAACCGGCCGACAGCGCCTGCTGCCAGCGCGGCCAATGCGGCCCGCCGGGATCGGATGTCGGCATCAGATGACCGGTGAGGATGATCTCGACGTCGAGCATGCCGGCCGCCTGCCGGATCGCCGTTTCGATCTCGCGGCGCGCGGCGGCGAAGTCCTCCTCGGGCGCATAGCGGCGGCACAGGAGAATCTCGACCAGCGAGGGGATCTGTCCGCCGCATTGGCCGCCATGAATAGCCGAGATGTCGAGGCTCGCGGTGAGCGGTCCAGCCGTCTGCGGAGGTGGCGGCAACGTCGATGTCCGCTGCGCGACGAGCGGCTTCAAAGCGGCGAGCGCATTGAGGATCGGCAGGGCCGCCTCGATCGCGTTGGCGCCGGCACGGCGCTGCTCGCCGGCATGGGCCGCCGTGCCGTGAACGCGCACCGTGAGCGTGAACAGGCCGAAGCAGCCGGCCCAGATCCGCGGCATGGCGCTGCCGTTGAAATTCAGAATATGCCCTTCGAGGCGCCCCTGTTCGGCAAGGTAGCGCACTCCGGGATAAAGCCCCGCCTCCTCGTCCGTGCACAGCAGCAGCATCGGATCATAGGCCAGCGACAATCCAGTCTGCTGCGCGGCGCGGAGCGCGAGCAGCGCTGCCGCGACGGATCCCTTCATGTCGGCTGCGCCGAGTCCGGTCAGACGGTCACCGTCGCGGCTCAGTTGCAGCGGATCGGTCGCCCAGCCGGGCGCCGCCGGTACTGTGTCCACATGGAAATAGAGCCCGAGCACCGGTCTGCCGGAGCGGCGCCGTGCGATCAGATTCGTACGCGGTCCGCGCGCGCCCGGTGCGCGCCATAGATCCTCCGGGACAATCACGCGCTCGCAATCCAGCGCCAGCGGCCTAGCGAGCTGCTCCATCACGTCGGCAAAGGCATCGTAGCCGGCGCCCGGCGGAAAGCTGGTATCGACCGCCACCAGCTTCCGCAGGTCCACGACGGCAGTCTCGGCCATGCCGTCGATCGCAGCGAAGGCGCCGGCCAGGCCGGGCTGGCTCCGATCTACTGGAATGCCCTGAGAAATCATTTGCCGTCTGCTCAATCCTATATTCTATATAGAAATAGAATTCACGACGCGGCATTTGTCAATTCCATGAAAAAGGCAGCTGTGGCCAGCAAAGCGGCAGACGGAGTCGGTGCGGGTCCGGGCGCGCTGCCGGTGCCGCTCTACGAGCATGTCAAGCGGCAGATCGCCGAGGCGATCCTGATCGGCGACATGCCGCCGGGCACGGTGCTGCCCGGCGAGGTCGCGCTCGCCAACCAATATGGCGTCGCCGTCGGCACCATCCGCCGGGCGCTGGCCGACCTCACAGCTGGCGGCATGCTGATGCGGCGGCGCAAGACCGGCACGGTGGTGACGGGCCGCGCGTCGCAGCATGGGCTCAGCTTCTTCTTCCAGTACTTCCGCCTGCTCGGCGCGGACGGCAGCCTGCTGCAGTCGCAAGCCGAGGTGCTGTCGGTGACGACCCGCACCGCCGAGCCGGCCGAAGCAGCGCTGTTCGGCGTGGCCGACGGCGAGCCGCTGCTGCATCTTCATCGCATCCGCCGCGTCGCCGGCGCGCCGGTGCTGCATTCGCGGATCTCGATGGTCGCGAGCCGCGTGGCGGGATTTCCGCGCGAGCCGAAGAAGGTCCCTGCCCTGATCTACCGCCATCTGCTCGAGGCCTATGGCATCCGGATCGCCGCGGTGCGCGAGAAGGTGACGGCCGAGGTCGCCACCAAGGAGGACCGCAAGCTGCTCGGCCTCTCCGCGCCGGCCGCCGTGCTCGTCATCGACGAGGAAGCCTATGACCAGACCGGCGCGCTGGCGATCCTCAGCCAGCACCGCGCCACGACGGCGCAGCACTACTACTCCAACGAGATCCGCTGAGCGGACCTCGGTTCAGCAGCCCCAGCGCAGGGCGGCCGTGTGCACCGGCGCGTCCCACAGCGCCATCGTCGACTCATCGAGCGCGGTGACCGTGAGCGAGCAGCCGGCCATGTCGAGCGAGGTGACGTAGGAGCCGACCAGCCCGCGCGCGATGGCGAGCCCGCGCCCTTCCAGGATGCGCCGCGCCGCATTGGCCATCACGTACAACTCCATCGCTGGCGTGGCCCCGAAGCCGTTGACCAGCAGCAGGCATGGAGTTCCGGGCTTCGCTGCAAGATCGGCCAGGATCGCGCCCATCATCTCCTCGGCGATGGCGTCCGCGGAGGCCAGCTTGACCCGGCGGCGGCCGGGCTCGCCATGGATGCCGACGCCCATCTCCATCTCGTCCTCGCCGAGCGTGAAGGTCGGCTTGCCGGCGGCCGGCACGGTGCAAGAGGTCAGCGCCACGCCCATCGACCGCGTGCGCCTGTTGACGTTGTCGCCGAGCGCCTTGAGCGCATCGAGATCGCGCCCCTGCTCCGCCGCGGCGCCAAGCATCTTCTCCACGACCAGCGTGCCGGCAACGCCGCGGCGGCCGGTCGAATAGGTCGAGGTCTCGACGGCGACGTCGTCGTCGGTGATGACGGTCGCGACCTTGCCCTCCATCATCTCCGCGGCCATCGCAAAATTCATCACGTCGCCTTCGTAGTTCTTGACGATGAGCAGCGCGCCCGCGCCTGTGTCCACGGCCTGCGCGGCCGCGAGCATCTGGTCCGGCGTTGGCGATGTAAACACCTGGCCCGGACAGGCGGCATCGAGCATGCCCGGCCCGACGAAGCCGGCATGGAGCGGCTCATGGCCGGAGCCGCCGCCGGAGATCAGCGCGATCTTCCCCGGTTTGAGGCTCGTGCGGCGAACGAACTTGTTGTCCTCGCCCAGCGTGACGATGTCGCCATGCACGGCGGCAAAACCCTGCAGGCTCTCGGTCAGCACGTCGGAAACGGCGTTGATCAGCTTCTTCATGGCTTCCCTCCCGGTTCGGCGTCGTCGTTGTTTTCATTGGCTGAGATCAGCGCGGTGATGCCGCGCGCGACGCCAGTGATGATGCGGTCGGCATGGGCGTTGAGCGCGGAGTCGCCGAAGTCCGGCAACTCGACCACGAGTCGCCGCATCGGCCGCTGCGCCTCGGCCTCGTCCAGCCGGCCCGGATGCGCGGCGCGGTAGGCGGTCAGAAACGCCTGCTGCTCATGCGGCGAGAAGTGACAGATGTGGAAGATGGTCTCGAGATGCTGCAGCGGGATCGGCGTCGCATAGGCCGGATTGACGATCTGCGAGATGAAGCTGCGATTCTTGCCGATCGCCTCCGCCAACCGCTGCCGTGTGCCGGAGGGACGGCTGTCGATCACCGCGCGCAGGATCGCCTTGTATTCGGCGAGCGGGCTTGCGCCCCCCGATGCATCCTGGTCACTCATGCGCCCTCTCCCGCGGCCTTTTCCGCGCCCTTGGCGAGGTCAAGCTCGCGGATCACCGACTTCACCAGCGGCAGCAGGCCCGGCGCGACCGACAGCGCGCGCACGCCGACCCCAAGCAGCGCCGGAATGGCTCTGACATCCCCGGCGGCGTCGCCGCAGATCGAGACTTCCACGCCCCGCGCGCGACCAGCGCGCACCACATGGGCAATCATCGCCAACACCCCGGGATGCAGCACGTCGGCATAGTCGGCGACCTCGGCGCCGTCACGCGAAGCAGCGGTCGCGTATTGGGTCAGGTCATTGGTGCCGATCGAGAAGAAGTCCGCAGCGAAGTCATGCGCTGCCAACGCAGCAGCCGGCACCTCGACCATCATTCCGAAGGCCGGCGCGGCGAACGCGACGTTGCCGGCGGCCAATTCGGCGAGCACGGCGCGGAGATGGCGGCGCGCGACGTCCAGCTCCGCTGCATTGGTCACCATCGGCAGCATCACCTTGAGCGGTCCGAGCGCAGCGGCGCGAGCCAGCGCGCGCAGTTGAACACGGAAGATCTCGGGATGACGCAACGACAGACGGAGGCCACGCAGGCCAAGAAACGGGTTGCTCTCACCATCGATCGTGTAGCCCGGAATCGGCTTGTCGCCGCCCGCATCGAGCGTGCGGATCGTGACCGGCCGGCCTTCGGCCCAGCGCACGAGCTCGGCATAGGCGTGATATTGCGCCTCCTCATCGTGAAGCAGGTTGCCGGTGAGAAACTCCGTGCGCGCCAGACCGACGCCATCGCACGCTGCGGCTGGCAGCGCCGTCATATCACCAGGACCGGAGATGTTGACGAGCACGGAAACGAAGGTGCCGTCGCGCGTCAGTGCCGGTTCGTGCTGCCGCGCCCTTGCCTCCGCCCTGCGGCGCGAGACCGTCTCGTCCTCCGCCCGCGCGGCGGCGACAGAGTGCGCGCTGGGATCGGCGATGACGACACCGCGACCGCCATCGACCAGCAAATCCCCTGTCAGCTTGTCCCAATCGTGACCGAGCCCAACCACCATCGGCACGCCGCGGCTGCGCGCCAACATCGCGACATGGCTGGTCGGGCTGCCCTCGCCGAGCGCGATGCCCCCTCCATTCGTCCACTCGATGGCGAGGAAAGCGGATGGCGCCAGATCACGCGCAACGACGATCGCCCCCTTCGGCAACTTGCCGTTCTGCTGCAAGCCGAACAAGTGTCGCAGCACGCGATCCCGGATGTCGGCGAGGTCGCCGGCGCGGGCGCGGAAATATTCGTCCTCGGCGGACTCATACCCCGCCATCTCCTCCGCCATCGCCGCGCGCCAGGCCGCATCCGCAGCGACGCCGCCCTCGATCTGGACGTAAGCCGCCTCGGTCAGCGCATCGTCTTCGAGCAGCGCGAGCTGAAAGCCGATCAGCTCGGCGGCGTCTCCCTCGAGCCTGTCGATCAGCTCGGCCACGGCCTCGCGCGCATGCGCGACCGCTACGGCGAGCGCTTCATGCTCCTCGGCGATCGCCCCTTTCGTCCGGCTGGCGCCCTCCAGCGCATGCAGGATCGCCGCGGGCCCGATGGCCAGCCCGTCCGACGCCGCCCGCCCGAAGATGCGCCGCTCCATCGTCACTCCTCGTCGAACTTGCGGTTCACCAGATCGACCAGCGAGGCGATGGCGGCCTCGGCATCGGTTCCATTGGCGCGCATGAACAGCGTCTCGCCCTTGGCGGCCTTGACGCGCATGATCTTCACCGGGCTCTTGGCATCGGTCCAGGGCCCGTCGACCGCGATCGCGACTTCGATGGTCGACGCAAAGCGCTTGGCGAGCTGGGTCAGCTTGACCGAGGGCCGCGCATGCAGCCCGACCTCGTTGGTCAGCAGCGCATGCGCCTTCGCTTCCTGCATGCCGATCTCTCCACCGTCAGCCATTCTCGTTCCTGCTCATCCGCCCATCAGCTCTTCGGCGGTTGCGCGCACCGCATCGAGCGGCGAGCCGCCGGAGGCTTCCGTCGCCGCCATCACCGCGCCTTCGACCAGCGGCGCGTTACAGATCACGATGCGCTCGCGCCGCTCCTCCGGCATCATCTCCACCGCCATCTCGCTGTTGGTCTCAGCGCCGCCGAGATCGACCAGAATCGCAACACCTGACTCCGACCACGCCTTGTCGATCGCGCCCATGATGGCGCCAACGTCGGTGCCGAGTCCGCCATCGGCATTGCCGCCGACCGCCGCGAGCGGCACGCTGTCGCCGACCATCTGCCTGACCATGTCGGCCGCGCCTTCCGCCACCTTGGCGGAATGCGACACGATGACGATGCCGACATTCTTCTGCTCACTCATGATCAGGCCTCATTGAATACGCTGCAGATCGCCTGCACGAGCAGGCTGGAGGAGCGCGCGCCGGGATCCATGTGTCCGATCGAACGCTCGCCGAGAAACGAAGCACGGCCGCGGATCGCCAGCATCGGCACGGTCGCGTCGGCAGCTTCGGCAGCGATCGCGGGCAGCCGGGCGGCGAGATCGTCGCCGCCGGCCGCAAAAGCTGCCTGCACCGGGATCAAGACGTCGAGCATGGTCTTCTGGCCTGCTTCCGACTTGCCGCGGGCTTTCACGTCCGCAATGGCACGCCCGAGCGCCGCCGCCGCTTCAGCGGCAGATGGCTCTGATGGCAGCACCTTGCCAAGTCCCATCGCCAGCGTGCCGTAGAGCGGACCGGACGCACCGCCGACCTTCATCACCAGCGCCATGCCGACCGCCTTCAGCGCCTCGGGAAGAGGCTTGGCTGAAATGTTCTCTACGTCGGCGAGAACGGCCTCGAAGCCGCGCTTCATGTTGAGTCCGTGATCGCCGTCGCCGATCGCCGAATCGAGCGCGGTCAGTTCCTCGGCATGCGCGATGATGGCATCGGCCATCGCCATGATCAGCCTGCGCTTGAACGCATGGTCCATTGTCTATCTCACCCGCTGGCCCGCCCGGTCGAACAGCAGCGGCCGGGTGAACTCGATAGCGACGGCGTCGCCGACTTTCAATTCCGTATCCGGCTCGACCAGGCTGACGATGGTCTGGTCCTGCAGCGTGATATGCAGATGATTCTGATCGCCGAGATGCTCGATCCATTTCACCCGTGCGTCCGCACGGGTCTCGGCGCGCCGGACCGTCATGTGCTCGGTGCGCGCGCCGATCGTCGCGACGTCGCCCGGCACCGCGAGATCCGGGAACAGCCCACGCGGCAGCAGATTGATGCCGGGACTGCCGAGCCGGGTCGCCACATAGGCATTGGCCGGATCCTCATAGACCTCCCGCGGGCTGCCGACCTGCACCAGCCGGCCCTGCTCGATCACACCGATGCGGTTGGCAAGTGTCATCGCCTCGATCTGGTCGTGGGTGACATAGAGCATGGTGGCGCCGAGATCCTGCTGGATGCGCTTGAGCTCGATGCGCAGCTCGGAACGCAGCTTGGCGTCGAGCGAGGACAGCGGCTCGTCGAGCAACGCGATCGCAGGTCTGCGCACGAGCGCACGGCCGATCGCCACGCGCTGCATCTGACCGCCCGAGAGCTGAGTAGCGCGGTTGCCGAGCTTGTCCTCGATCCGCAGCATCCCCGCGACGTCACCGACGATGCGCTTGATCTCAGCCTCCGGAATCTTGCGCACCGGCGAGCGCAGCGGAAAGGCGAGATTGTCGTACACCGACAGATGCGGATAGAGCGAATATTGCTGAAACACGAACGTGACGTCGCGCGCGGCCGGCGTCGCTTTCGTCTGATCGACGCCGCCGATGGTGATGCTGCCGCCATCCGGCATGTCGAGGCCTGCCACCAGGCGCAAGGTCGTGGTCTTGCCGGCGCCGGTCGGCCCGAGCAGCACCACGAGCTCGCCATCGCGGATGATCAGCGACAAATCCCGAACCGCCGGCTTGGATCCGAACGACTTGCTGACGGCGTTGAGACGCGTCTCAGCCATGATGGCGCCCTCCTCTCACCGGCTGCTCATACAGCGCCGTGCGGATTGCACGGCCCGTGGCGGCGTTGAACAGCGAAAGCCGGTCGGCGCGGAAGCTGAGTCCGACCGGCTCGGCGCGCTCAATCCGGACCGCCGCGGGCGCGCGCGCCTTGACGGTGCCGCGAGCCGTCGTGACGGTGATGATCTGGGTGGTGCCGAGATATTCGGTGCCAAACACCTCGCCGCGCAGCCCGCCTTCCGCGCTGAGCGCCACCTGCTCCGGCCGCACGCCGAGAACCAGCTCGTCGCTCTCGGCATCCTCGCGCAGCTCGGGCACGCCGATCTCGGCGCCGTCGATGCGCACGCAGTTCGTGCCGGCACCAAGCCTGCCCGCGAAGCGGATGAAGTTCATCGCCGGCGAGCCGATGAAGTCTGCGACGAACATGGTGGCGGGACGGTCGTAGATCTCCTGGGGCGTTCCGAGCTGCTCCACGACACCGCGATTCATCACCGCGATCGTGTCGGCCATCGACATCGCCTCGAGCTGGTCGTGAGTCACGAACACAGTGGTCGCCTTGAGCCGGTCGTGCAGCGCGCGCAGCTCGCCGCACATGATGTGACGGAACTCGGCATCGAGCGCGCCCAGCGGCTCGTCCATCAAGAACGCTTTGGGCTCGCGGACAATGGCGCGGCCGAGTGCGACGCGCTGGCGATCGCCGCTCGACAACCCGCTCACCGGACGGTCCACCAGATGGTCGATGCGCAGGATGCGCGCCGCTTCCTCGACCCGCCGCCTGATCTCCGCCTTGGGCACCCCCATCGAGACCAGGGGAAAGGCGATGTTCCTGCGTACGTTCATGTGCGGGTAGAGCGCGAACAGCTGGAACACCATGGCGATGTCGCGCTCACGCGCGCGCCGGAAGGTGACGTCCTCGCCGCCGAGGTTGATGGTCCCCGACGTCGGCAGCTCCAGGCCTGCAATCATGCGCAACGTGGTGGTCTTGCCGCAGCCGGAAGGACCGAGCAGGCAGAAGAACTCGCCGTCGGCGATCGTGAAGCTGGTGCCGCGCACGGCGGCAAAGCCGCCGAACTCCTTGAACAGGTTCTCGATCCGGATCTCGGCCATGGCGTCAGTCCGGGAACTTGGAGACGATGGTGAACATCACGACACCAGCGAGCGTGGTGATGAAGGAATAGGTGTAGAGCACCAGCGCGAACGGCTGCAGCAGCATCAGCACGCCCGCCGCAATGAGGATCGTCGCCAGCGTCTCCATCGGGCCGCGCCGCAGCGCCCGTGGCCAGCGCGTGGTGGCCACATCGGCAGGCATGTTCCGGATCGACTCGCTCATTTGCGCACCGCTCCGAAGGTGATGCCGCGCAACAGGTGTTTCCTCAGCAGCACCGTGAACACGACGATCGGGATCAGGAACAGCGTGGTGCCCGCCGCAACCGCCGGCCAGTCCTGGCCGCCCTCGCCGATGATAATCGGAATGAAGGGCGGCGCGGTCTGCGCCGTGCCCGAGGTCAGAAGCACCGCAAAGGCATATTCGTTCCAGGCGAAAATCAGGCAGAAGATCGCGGTGGCGACGATGCCGGTGGTGGCCTGCGGCAACACGACCTTGAAGAAGGCTTGCAGCCGGGTGTAGCCGTCGACCATCGCCGCCTCCTCGTATTCGCGCGGGATTTCGTCCATGAAGCCCTTGAGCAGCCAGACCGCGAGCGAGATGTTGACGGACGTATAGAGCAGGATCATGCCGAGCCGCGTGTCGGACAGGCCGAGCTCGCGATACATCAGGTAGATCGGGATCGCGACCGCAATCGGCGGCATCATCCGGGTCGACAGGATGAAGAACAAGAGGTCATCCTTCAGCGGCACCTTGAAGCGCGAGAAGGCGTAGGCCGCAAGCGTGCCGAGCACGACCGACAGCGCGGTCGAGCCGAACGCGATCACCAGTGAATTGACGTAGCGTGGGATGTAGTTCGATGGACCCGCGACCACCATGTTGCGGCCGCGCGAAATGCTGTCGCAGAGGCTGGCGGCCGGCGGCAGCTTGGCCATGTACTCCGGGGCCTGCCGGGTCCGGGTCGTGAACAGGTTGCAGTAACCCTCCAGGCTCGGCTCGGCGACCAGCTTCGGCGGATAGGCGATCGCGTCCGATGGCGACTTGAATCCGGTCATGAAGATCCACAGCAGCGGCACCAAAGTGATCAGGGCATAGGCGATCACCACGGTTGCCGCGATCCGCTTGGTCAGCGGCGACGGATCAACGACGGAATGGGCGGTTGCGAGACCGGTCATCGGCTTTTCACCCGGTTGAGCGCCTTGACGTAGATGTTGGCGAGACCGAACACGGTGACGAACAGGATGATGGCGAACGCCGAGGAATAGCCGGTGCGCCACTTTTCGAACGCCTCGCGCTTCAAGGTGATCGAGGCGACCTCGGTCGTCGAGCCTGGACCGCCGCCGGTCAGCAGGTTGACCATGTCGAACATCTTGAAGTTCTCGATGCCGCGGAACAACACCGCGAGCATGATGAAGGGCAGCGCCATCGGCAGCGTGATCGACCAGAACTGCCGCCACGGCGAGGCGCGGTCGACCTCGGCCGCCTCATAGATGTAGTCGGGAATCGAGCGCAGGCCTGCGAGGCAGATCAGCATCACATAGGGCGTCCACATCCAGGTGTCGACGACGACGATGGCCCAAGGCGCCAGCGGCACCTGCGCCAGCATCTGGAACGACGACGCCGGCATGCCGGTCACGGCGGCGATGACGTAATTGAACAGGCCGATCTGCGGCTGGTACAGGAAGGTCCAGAAATTGCCGACCACGGCCGGCGACAGCATCATCGGCAGCAGGATCAACGTGGTCCAAAGGCCGTGGCCACGGAATTTCTTGTCGATCAGCCAGGCCAGGGTGAAGCCCAGCACGGTCTGGATCAGGATGGTCCAGAACACGAAGCGCGCGGTCACCGTCATCGCCGCCCAGACGTCCGGATCGGTCAGGATCGACTGGTAGTTGGCGAGCCCGACATCGAGCACGGTGGCGTTCGGACGGTTCGCGCGATAATTGGTGAAGGACAGCCGGATGGTCCAGATCAACGGGAAGATGTTGATCGCGAGCAGCAGCAGCATGGTCGGCGTGATGAACAGCCAGGCGATGGCGCGCTCGGACAGGCCGCGCACGCGCCCCGCCACGACCGGCGGCGTCACGAGGGCGGCGCGGTCGACGAGGCTGCTCAGTCCGGTTTGGTCGGTCATGCGAGGGACTGCTTCACTGGCTGCTTCTGGCTGGCGGTGAGACTGGTTGGTCCGCCCGGCAAGCCGAAGCTCGCCGGAGGGATTGTCGTGGCGAATCCCGCGTGTGCGCGAGGTGCCGCGGCCATCAGAGCTTGCCGTCCTCCTTGAAGACCTTGGTCCAGTCGGCGATCAGCCCGTCGAGCGCGCCCTTGGCGGTGCCCTGGTCGGCGACGACATAGTCGTGGACGCGCTTCTGCATGGCGAGCAGGAGCTGCGCGTAGGACGGCTCGGCCCAGAAATCGACCACCTGGTCCATCGCCACCAGAAAGTCGGCGGCGAACGGCGCGGTGTTTTTGAAGTTGGGGTCGTTGAGCACGCCCTTGTGGCAGCTATAGCCGCCGAGCGCCCACCATTTCTTCTGGGTGTCGAGCGAGGCAAACCATTTGATGTAGGCCAGCGCCTCGGCACGGTTCGGCGAATAGGCCACCACCGAGATGCCCTGCCCGCCGAGCTGCGAGCCCTTCTCCTTCTGCGCCGGGTTGACGAAGAAGCCGATCTTGTCGCCGCCGACATTGGGGTCCTTGTAGAGGCCCGGGAAAAAGGCGAACCAGTTCATCTGCAGCGCGACCTGGCCGGACTTGAAGGCGTCGAGCCCTTCCTGCATGTAGCCATTCGAATAGCCGGGCGGCGTGCAGCACTTGTACAGCGCCTTGTAGAATTCGAGGCCCTTCACGGCGTCGTCGGAATTGACAAAGCCCTGCATGTCATACGGCTTCTTCGGGTTCTGATACTTGAAGCCGAACGGATAGAGCGCGTTGGTGACGCCCATGGTGATGCCTTCCGAGCCGCGCTCGGTGAAGATCGCCGCGCCGTAGACGGTCTTGCCGTCGATCACCCGCTTCTGGAAGAACTCGGCGATGTCCTTCAGCTCGGCTTGCGTCTTGGGCACGTCGAGCTCGCGGCCGAACTTCTTCTTGAACTCCTCGCGGATTTCGGACCGTGAGAACCAGTCCTTGCGATAGGTCCAGCCGTTGGCGTCGCCCATCGCCGGCAGCGCCCAGTAGTTCGGCGTGCCCTTCGGCCATTCGGCGTAGCCGGCCACGGTGGCGGGCATGAAGTCGGAGATCTTGATGCCTTCCTTATCGAAGAACTCGTTGAGCTTGACATATTGACCGTTCTCGGCGGCGCCGCCGATCCACTGGGAGTCGCCGATCATCAGGTCGCACAGCTTGCCCTTGGAGTTCAGCTCGTTGAGCATGCGGTCGGCGAAGTTCGGCCACGGCACGAACTCGAACTTCATGCTGACGCCGGTCTTGGCGGTGAAGTCCTTGGACAGCTCGACCAGCGCATTGGCCGGGTCCCAGGCGGCCCAGCACAAGGTGATGGTCTTTCCTTCGGCGCGTGCCGGCGCGGATGCGCCGAGCACGGTCGCAGCGGCGACCGTCGCCGTCAGTGCAAATGTCTGCAGCAACTTCATCTGGCACTCCCTCCCTGTTGGCGCCGTCCCCGCTTCGCGTGGGTGACGGCGATGCATGGCCTGCGGCGAGCGGCGCCGTCACAACGACAGCGCGAGCCGCAAGCGTTTCCCCATGGCCCCGGATCATCCGTCCGAGTTAAGTATTTTGTTTAGTAGATTGTGAATGACTAAACATGTCAAGCGCGTTTTCGCGACGTTTGCAGCGCATCATGTTTAGCGACTGCGGTAAGCTGCTCGTCGTCCGGAGGTTTGCCGGGATGGCGATGGCGCGGCTCTCCGGCGCAGCCGCCAGGACGCAGGCTCGGCCCAACTCCAGGCTGCATCCGCGCGATCAGCCCTTCGCCAACGTCACGCCGCAACTGACCCGGCCGTCAGCGATGAGGAAGCGTCCGGCGAGGCGAGCAATGGCAGCCGGCCATCCCTCTCTCACGACGCGCGCCTCGAACGTGCCTGCCGCCCATGCGATCGTGAGCTCGACGTCCTGGAAATCCAGGAAGCCGTGCGTGATCGGATATTGGCATTTGTAGTAGGCTTCCTTCGCGCTGAAGATCACGATCGGCAGCATCGGCTGCAAGGCGTCCGGCTGCGCGCGAAGCCATCGCCGCTCGGCCGGCGTAAGCACCAGGTCGCGCATCGACGGATCGAGCTCGCGCAGGTCCTCGACATCCAGTCCGAGCGACGAGACATCCCTGCTTCGGGCTACGGCCACGGCGCAATGATCGGCACAATGTGAGATGCTTCCCACATAGCCCGGCGGCCACACCGGCGCGCGATCCGGCGCCGGGACGAGCGCCACCGGCGGAGCTCCGAGCGCGGCCAGCGCCCTGCGCGCCAGGACCCGCGCGGTCGCGAACTCGGCCCGCCGCTTGGCGACCGCGGCTTGAATATGAGCGCGCTCCTCGGCAAACAGCTCGTCGTCCGCCAGCGAGAGGCTGGAGGCCACGACCACGACCGGGCCTTCAAACAGATCTGCAAGCACCCTCGTCACCAACTCTGCGCGCGCGTCTCTTTGCGGACCGGCCTCGACCGACCGCCACCGTATACGACACGGCGACGTCGAAGCGAATTCCAACGGTTCAACATGTTTCGCGATCTCGCGGCGCCACGCGCCCGAGCTTTGCATGGCGAGCGCACGCTGCCGCTCGGCGAGCCGCACCACCGACCACTGCGGATCGGCATCGACCAGCACCACCTTGCGCCCGGCGAGGTGCCAAGGCACCCAGCTCGCCCCGGCAGCCCATGCTCGTATCAGGATCGGAACATAATGCGATGCAAGTCGATTCTGCCATAACTCGTCGGCTTGTCCAACGCGCCCCTGCCACTGTCCCCGCCATGCTTCTCCGCGCCGCTGAAATGCGCGTCACCGGGCAGCTTTCGCTTGACGGCGGCGTCCCGCAACGGGACTTATCCAGTCCCTCCGTCTGCCGAAGAAGTGCGTTCCCATGACCGCCGATCCGCTCTCGATCCTCAAGGCCGTGTTCGGCTATGACAGCTTTCGCGGGCGGCAGCGCGACATCGTCGAGCACGTGATCGCCGGACACAATGCCTTCGTGCTGATGCCGACCGGCGGCGGCAAATCGCTGTGCTACCAGATCCCGGCGCTGGCGCGTCCCGGCCTCGGGCTGATCATCTCGCCGCTGATCGCGCTGATGGAGGACCAGGTCACCGCGCTCCGGCAGGCCGGCGTGAAGGCCGCGGCGCTGAACTCGCGGCTCTGGGGCGCCGAGAAGGACCTGCTGTGGCAGGACATCGAACGCGGCGAGCTCGACCTGCTCTACATGGCGCCCGAGACGCTGCTCAGGCCGGAGAACCTGGAGCGTCTCAAGGCCGCGCAACTGTCGCTGATCGCCATCGACGAGGCGCACTGCGTCTCGCAATGGGGCCATGATTTCCGGCCCGAATACCGCGCCCTCGACTGTCTCGCCGGGCTGTTCCCGACGATCCCGCGCATCGCGCTCACCGCCACCGCCGATGCGCCGACGCGGGCCGAGATCGTCGAGCATCTCTCGATCGGCGACGGCAACAGCTTCATCGCCGGCTTCGACCGGCCGAACATCCGCTACGGCGCGGCGGAGAAGACCAGCACGATGCAGCAGATGCTCGCCTTCCTGAAATCCCGCGAGGGCGAGAGCGGCATCGTCTATTGCCTGTCCAAGCGCAAGACCGAGGAGGTCGCCGCCTCGCTCAGCGACCACGGCTTTCCGGCGCTGCCCTATCATGCCGGCATGGAGATGAAGGCGCGGGAGAAGAACCAGCGTCGCTTCCAGCTCGAGCAGGGGCTGATCATGGTCGCCACCATCGCTTTCGGCATGGGCATCGACAAGCCCGACGTGCGCTTCGTGCTGCATGCCGATCTGCCGTCCAGCATCGAGGCCTACTATCAGGAGACCGGCCGCGCCGGCCGCGACGGCCTGCCATCGGAAACCCTGATGCTGTACGGCGCCGAGGACATCGCGCTGCGCCGCCGCTTCATCGATGAGTCGGACGCGCCCGATGCGCGCAAGCGCACCGAGCGCCGCAAGCTCGATGCGCTGCTCGGCTTCGCCGAGACCTGCCAATGCCGGCGCCAGGTGCTGCTGCGCTATTTCGGCGACGATTGCGCGCCGTGCGGCAATTGCGACATCTGCCTCGACCCGCCCGAGACCTTCGACGGCACCATCGCCGCGCAGAAGCTGCTGTCCTGCATCCACCGCACCGGCGAGCGCTTCGGCCAGGCCCACGTCGTCGCGGTGCTGCTCGGCGAGACGGACGAGCGCATCGAACGGCTCGGCCATGACAAGCTCTCCACCTTCGGCATCGGCAAGGAGCACGACCGCAACGCCTGGCGCTCCATCGTCCGCCAGCTCGTCGCGCATGGGCTGGTCAGCGTCGACATCGCCGGCCATGGCGGCCTGTCGATCTCGCCCGAGGGCCGCCAGTTCCTACGCGACAAGCCGCAACTCAGCCTGCGCGTGCTGAAGAAGACCAGGCGCGACCGCAAGGCTCGGGAGCGGCAGACCACGACGACATTTCCTGACCTCGACCGCGACTTGTTCGAGAAGCTGCGCGTCCGGCGGATGGAGCTCGCCAAGGCCCAGAACGTGCCGCCCTACGTCATCTTCCACGACAAGACGCTGGCCGAAATGGCGGCCCGCCATCCGCGCTCCGTCGCGGAGCTTGCGAGCATCCCCGGCGCCGGTACGGTCAAGCTCGCGCGCTACGGCGAGGCATTCGTGGCGGTCATCAAAGCGCATGATGCGGGCGCCTGAGCCCGCATCGTCCCGCAGCACCGCGACTCCTTCGCTCGACTATCAGACGGCACACATGGCCTCACACATGGGCTCGCGATCCCGGCCGGACGCTCGTGACGATCGCGAAACGTCCCTCTTCGGCGAGCCGGATGCGCGGAAATGTGACGGTGATTTGCCGAGTGCAATTGATTAGTTTACGACAAATCGGCTCCACGGGCAGTTCGCGCATGAGCGGCATGCACGGATTGCCGTCGTGCAGCGAACATGCGCGCACACCCGTAGCATGCGTTCGCACCCGTTGTATTTTGTCGGATTCCCGACACCGACTTTTCTTGACCCTCGCGCGGCACGCTCTTAGTTTCCGTCCCCGCTTGAAACGGCAATCAACAAACTCATATGGGCGGACGCGATGGTTCGGGAATTCGAGTACAAGGGGGAAGTGTTTCGGGTGACGGCGCATGGCATCCATGGCCATGAGGAGATCTTCATCGTCCACATCGACGACGGCGTCGAGGGCGGCGAGATCTCGATCGACCGGATGACCGAGGAGAACGACACCAGCGCACCGCTGGAGGACGTCATCGTCATGCTCTGCGACAAGCTGATTCCGGAAGCCGGCATCGTCTGCCGCGAGCCCGGCGGCGCGTTCGCCTGGCGCGAGGGCAAGGTCGTCTACCAGGTTCACGACGGCGTGCAGGAGCTCAGCCGCGGCTGATCGCGGGCGCCGCGCGTCGCGTGGGGATGCCGTGGTCAGATGCGCCGCTGCACCGACGCGGGTTGGAGATCCTGCTCGCAGCGGCAGGTCCTCTGCGCCCTCTTCTGCAGGATCTGCGAGACCATCCGCTCCGTCCCGGTCAGGCCGGTCAGGATCGTCGCGCCGACAGCCATGCCGGATCGCAATCCGGCGGGCATGGCCGCCTTCAGCAGGCTGATCTTCAGCGCAATCCGGCTTTCGCCGTCTGGCGAGCCGGACGCCGCGCCGATCAATTCGGCATCCGCGACATGCCCATAGAGCCGGACGGAGGGCAGACCGGGCACGTCGATCGTGACCGCCTGTCCGATCGCGACATAGGTGATCTCGGAGACCGCGAGGGCAGCGATGACGTGGGACTCGCCCGGCGTGACCACCGCCATCAACGACCGATCTGCCGTCACGGCGTCCCCGACATGGAGACCGCTTGCGGCCACGACGCCGGCGACGGGAGCGATGACGTCGTTCAGCGCGACCGTCGCGGCGCGCTCGTCCCGGTGCTCGATCCGCGCCAGAACCTGTCCCGCAACAATCTCCTGATTGTCGGTCACGAGCAGGTCCCTGACCAGGCCGGACACCGCCGACCTGACCGGGACTTCGTTCATCCTGACATAGGCATCATCGGTGTGGACGAGATATTGGCCGACGGTCACATACTCGACCATCCATGGCAGCGCGACGAGCATTCCGATCATCAGGCCGAGCCCGACGAGCGACCACAGCGCACGTCCCACGGACGCCCTGGATGTGGCGCGCGGGTCCGCCGGGGGACGCTCCTCATGCAGAATCGTCAGCCGGGATCCGCCCGGCGCTTGCTGTCCGTCCACCGCTCGCTCCTCACGACCACGGCATCGGGCGCATTGCCGCCTCGGCGGCGTCCTCGTGACGTGAAGGTCGCGCCCATCGAATGCTCGTGACGCCGATGTGGCGGCTCGCGGGCCGGTTGATAATGGCGCCTGGACCGAATTGGGTCTTCAATTTCTCGAAACAATGCCGGCGTCGACGACACCGCGACACCGCCGCAACCTCGACACGAGACGGCGGTAACGCCGTTGATCGTCACGCAAGCTTTGCCCGCGCTTCAAACGACGGCCCCAAACAACTTTCCGATGCCTGCGGTGAGACCCAGGGCGAAGGCCCCCCAGAACGTCACGCGAAAGGTGGCGCGCGGAATGTTGGCCCCGCCTGCCTTTGCGCCGATCGCTCCCAGCACCGCGAGAAAGGCGAGAGAAGCCGCGGAGACGATCGGGACCAGCAAATTGGCGGGCGACACGACGACCATCAGCAAGGGCATGGCGGCTCCCACCGAAAACATCATGGCCGAGGTCACGGCGGCCTGGATGGGCCGCGCTGCGGTGATCTCCGAGATTCCCAATTCGTCGCGCGCATGAGCCGTCAACGCGTCTTTCGCCATCAACTGCTCGGCCACCTGCCGCGCAAGGGATTGATCCACACCTCGCTTGACGTAGATATCGGCAAGCTCGTCGCGTTCAAATGCGGGGTTGTCGCTCAGCTCCTTGCGCTCCCGTGCAAGGTCGGCCTGCTCCGTATCCGACTGCGAACTGACGGAGACATATTCACCGGCGGCCATCGACATCGCTCCCGCGACCAATCCCGCGACACCCGCGATCAGGACGTCGTTTCGTGTCGCTGCTGCCGCAGCAACACCGACGATCAGACTTGCAGTCGAAATGATGCCGTCATTGGCTCCCAGAACGGCCGCCCTGAGCCATCCGATCCGCGCCACCAGGTGGCTTTCAGGGTGGACGTGAAGACGGCTCATGTCTTTCTCCTGATCACGCCTTGCAACCTCGTCGCGGCGGCCACGGTGTTGGAAATCGTTCCATACTTCCTGACATTCTGATGAAGCAGCTCGAGCCGGCGGTCATCTTCATCGGTGTCGACGATCAGCTCGTAATCGATCGACGCCATCATCGGCGGGCTGTCCTGACGGACGCCGATCAGTCGCACCTCGACGCCACGAACATGGAACTTGAGCATCGGCGTCACGCGTTCGATTCCCTTGATCATGCAGGCGGCAACCGCGGCGAGAAGAAGCTCGGCCGGGTTGAATGCATCCCGCCGTCCCTTGACGTCGGTATCGAGCACCACGGTCGCATCCTTGCAGTCTGCGACGCTTTCATGCGCATCGATCCGTCGGGCGTTGACGCGATACTCCAGCATTGGCGAGTCTCCCGGCCGTGTTTCCTGGGGGATTGGCAATCCGAACCATGAGCGGAGTGATCGATCGGATCGCGACCGTTCGGTCACGGCGCCTGAAGCGACGACGCAATCCGTCATTCCCGACAGGCCTGTCGCCTCCCCTAGTCGTCCGAATGAGGCAGCATGCGCAGGAGCGTCCGATCCCGGAAGATCCAGTGATGGATCAGCGCGGCGGCCGCATGCATTGCGGCCACGATGACGAGGGCGTGGGCGAGAATTTCGTGCACTTCCTTGACGTTGTGAGCAAACGCGCGGTCCTTGGGCCAGGGCGACGCGATCTCGGCGATGCCAAACAGCGGCAAGGCATCACCGCGTGCAAACTGCAACACGATTCCAACGACAGGGACGGCAAGGAGCAGCGCATAGAGGGCGTAGTGCGCGAAACGCGCGGCCGGATCCTGCCACTTTCCCATCCATGTGGCGAATTCGGTCGTCTCGGGCGGCGGAGATGGATCGGCCAGCCGCCAAGCCAGGCGCACGGCCAGAAGCGCGAGGATCGCGATCCCAGCCGTCACGTGGATGAACAGGCCGGATTCGCGCGGTGCGCCCTTGGGCAGCACGTCACCGAAGACACCAAGCGCCCAGGCGACGGCCACGAGCACGACCGTCAACCAATGCAACGTCTGTGGAATTGCGCCGTAGCTTCGCGTCGAGTTGAAGAGCTGCATCTCGGACCTCTCTCTTCAGAATATGGTCCTGACGCGACCGTCCCTCGTTGACGTGGATCAAGCCCTTGCCGGCCTGGGTGCTCAGACTAGCGGGACGAGTGCCAGCTCTGCATCGGCGATGACATAGCGGACGTAGCGGTAGTCGCGGATGAAGCTGATCTTGCCGTCGCGCCAGCTCAGCCACATGAAGTAGCTGGGCTGCGGATCGCCATGGCGTTCGAACACGGCGATCACTTCCCGGCCCTCGAGCCAGGCGGGCGCCAGCCAGACGCCGTCCATCCCGGCGTAGATGCTGAAGAACATCCCGACATCGGCCGAGCCGACACGGACGGGATGAGTGGACTGGTGCAGCTTGACGTCGTGCGCCAGCAGCGCGCGCAGGCCGTCCCAATCACGCCGGTTGAACAGGCTCGCATAGCGCGCCACCGCATCGGACGCCGGTCTCGCCGCCGGCCGGGCCTCGGCCACGGCGTTGATCTCGGAGAGCCGCGCGCGGGCGCGGGCGAGATGCGCCTTCACCGAGTCCAACGTCAGGCCGAGCAACGCCGCGATGTCGGCGAGCGGCTCGTCGAGCACGTCCTTGAGGATGAGCACGCTCCGCTGAGGGATCGGAAGCTCCGTGAAGCGTGACACCGCCGTCCTGATCGCCTCGTCGCGCATCATCACCTCCACGGCATCCGGTGCGGCGTCATCGGCGACGTCGTCAGCGGCCTCGATCGGTTCGACCGCCCGGATCGCACGGCTGCGCAGCAGGTCCAGCGCCCGGTTATGCGCGACCCGGAACAGCCAGGCGCGCAGCATCGCGAGGTCCCGCATCTCGCCCACGGCGACGAGCGCCTTCGTCAGGGTGTCCTGCACGACGTCCTCGCCGTCGATCACCGACCCCATCAGCCGTGCGCAATAGCGATGCAGCTCGGGCCGCAACTTCTCTGCCAGGGCCATGAGCTCGGCCCTGCGCGCGTCTTGCTGATCCTGTGGTCCGTCACTCAAGCTGCCGCTCCTTCCATCACCGTCACACCGTCGTCGCCATTCAGACCGAACACGACACCATCGGCGAATCGCGGGTCCTCCAGCACGGAGGCGACGCGATCGCCGAACGCGCGCGGCGGCATCGGCGCGCCGAAACGGGCGACGAACGCTTCCGGCGTGATGCCCATGGACCCGGCATAAGCGCCCGCGGCCGTATCCCCCACTCCCGTGCCGAGGATCATCATGCGCGGCACGATCGCCTGGAAGCGGATGCCGAGTCTGTCGTCCTGCGACACGCCGTTGGCATATTTCGCCATGAACCAGAGCATGCGCTTGGCGCCGCCGTAGCCGCCTGACATCTGTGAACCACCCACCGCCGCGCCGCTCGATCCGACCAGCACGCGGCTTCCTGGCTTGAGCGGGAGCTTGAGCGCCGCCTGGATCCAGTACAAGCCCGCCTTGACGTCCGTTTCCCAGGCAGCCGAGAAATCCCTCCAGGTCAGCCGATCCAGCCGGCCCATGAGCGGCGTTGTGCCGGCGTTCAAGATCAGGATGTCGGGGCTGATATCGCCGACGATGCGATGCGCAGCGGCCTCGTCGGTGACGTCGGCCGCGATCGTGGCCACACCCAGGCGCGCAGCAATCGCGTTCAGCGCCTCGGTTCCGCGCGCGACGACGGTCACCTTGGCGCCGCGATCGACGAGGGCCTCCACGACTCCCAGGCCAAGGCCGCGGCTTCCGCCGGTCACGACGATCGTCTTGTCTTTCAGGCTCATGATGATGCTCCAATGTCGAGATGACATGAAGACGATCGAGGCATCGGAAAAGAGTCAGGCGGCGAAACCACCGGTGCCCCCCTTGCGCAACGGAGCGCTGGGCTGGATGCTCCGGGCACATCGTTCATCATGGGAATCGCTTCATGTCCGTCGACACCGCCGCCGCCACCGATCGTCTGATGCGTTTTCTGGCCGTCCAGGGCGTGACCGGACAGGAGAAGGCGATCGGACGCGAGATCATGGCGGCGCTGAAGCAGGCCGGCGTGCCTGCCAAGGCGATGCGGCTCGACGATGCCAATACGCGCATTCCGCTGCCGACCGAGACCGGCAACCTGATCGTCGAGCTGCCCGGCCGCGGCAGCCAGCACAATCAGCCGCGGATCATGTTCATGACCCATATGGACACGGTGCCGCTGTGCGCCGGCGCGCAGCCGAAGATCGCTGGTCGCAAGATCGTCAACCAGGCCAAGACCGCGCTCGGCGGCGACAATCGCTGCGGCTGCGGCATCCTCGTCACGCTCGCCGCCGAGCTTGTCAGGCAAAAGCTCGATCATCCGCCGATCACCCTGCTGTTCTGCGTGCGCGAGGAGAGCGGGCTCCATGGCGCGCGCCACGTCAACACGGATGACCTCGGCGCGCCCGAGATGGCCTTCAATTTCGACGGCAGCTCGGCCTCCAGCGTCACCATCGGTGCCGTCGGCGCCGACCGCTGGGAGGTCGAGATCTTCGGCCGTGCCTCGCATGCCGGCGTCGCGCCGGAACGCGGCATCAGCGCCACCATGATCCTGGCGCTCGCGCTCGCCGAGGTCAAAGCCGGCGGCTGGTTCGGCAAGGTGGTGAAGGGCAAGGGCAAGGACGCGAGGCTTGGCACCAGCAATGTCGGCCCGGTCACCGGCGGCGAAGGCCGCCCCGCGGGCGACGCCACCAACGTCGTCACCGACTACGTCCACGTCCGCGGCGAATGTCGCAGCCACGATGCCAAATTCATCCGCGAGATCACCAAGGCCTACAAGGCCGCTTTCGAGAAGGCGGCCAAGCAGGTCACCAACAGCGAGGGCAAGTCCGGCCGCGTCAAGTTCAAGGCCGAGACCGACTATCATCCGTTCCGGATGAAGGAGACCCTTCCCGTCGTCAAGCGCGCCATGGCTGCCGTTTCCGACATCGGCGCCGCGCCGACCCTGCGCGCCGGCAATGGCGGCCTCGACGCCAACTGGATGGTCCGCCACGGCATCCCCACCGTGACCTTCGGCACCGGCCAGAACGAGCCGCACACGATCGACGAATGGATCAACCTGGACGAATACGACCGGGCGTGTGCGCTGGCGGTTCGGCTGGCCACGATGGGGTGAGACGACGCCGTCCGAACACCCAAGCGGAATGGCTGCAACCTCCTTGCTCCCGCGCGGCGTCGTGATGACGGGCTTGCCGGCAAACGCGCATGTTCCGAACAGGTCGAACAGCGAGGCCATGACGTCGCGCTCCCGCGGCGGATGGCACCCGGGCTTTGCGTCCTTTGGTCCTCTTCTCCTCGAAGAAGAGGCGCAGGGAAGACCGGGTATCGGCTGATACCCGCGGTCCGCGTGCAGCAGAAAGCACGCGGCAGAACCACAGGTTCAGCCCAATATCCGGCCTTCCCTGCGCGACGGTTTGAACGGGTTATAGGCGC